>CAZFBR010000079.1:0-13768 GCA_964517215.1 uncultured bacterium | reverse complement strand
GACCTACATCGGCGACATCACGATAACTCCGCCAATCAGCAGAAACCCAACAGCGTCGAGGGATTCGGTGTTTCCACACTGCTGCACAAAATTCACCAACGCCCCATACGGTAATGCCATGGCGCCACCGTATATTCCCCATACAATTATTCGCAGTGGTTCAACCGCGCCATCAGCACCAAGATTGTCGTCCCGGGTAAGCAGTTCGCGCAGAAACACAGCACACCCCGCCAGAATCGGCATGGACAGTACCGGATATGCAATCGACTCAATGCCGCGTCCCGTAAATGCCCCGCCGGCGGCAATAACTCCCACCAGCATCCCACACAGCAACAGCACAGCCACCATCACTGCCACGCCGTTAAGCCATCCGGAAAGCTGTGACATCAGTATTTGTAGGCTGAACCGCCGATGAACTCGCGCAGCAGCGCGCTGGGCGGCACCACCGCCTCGTCCGTCCACGGGGTGATCTGCTGCAGCATCTGATGCACGCGCAGCGCCCGCCGCGTCGCGTCGGGGCGGTCCGTCTTCTGTTTGGTGTAGTAGTCCGCCCAGTCGGCGAAGGTCTTCCCCACCCGCGCGCTCCAGATGGGCAGCTCGTACGGCAGGGCGCTGTTGACCACGCAGTCCGCCCGCAGCGCGTGCGGCAGCACGTAGCGCAGTTCCGCCCGGCGCACATAATGCCAGTGCTCGATGGTCTGGTCCGGCCGCACGTTGCGGTCGCGCACGTCGCGCACAATGCGGCGGATGAGCCGGATATCCGTCCACGGCAGAAACGCGCCGTCGCCGCCGCGCAGCTGCAGGTACGGCTCGATGAAGATGCGCGCCTTTGCCGCTTCGGGGATGCCGTCCGTCACCTGCGGAAAGAGGCCGTGCAGCGAGTCGATGAGCAGCATCTGCCCCTTGCCCAGCTGCACCGGATGCGCCGTCCCCTCGCGCTTGCCCGACTTGAAATTGAAGTAGGGCGGATCGACTTTTTGGCCCGCATAGATCTCGCGCAAATGCTGGTTCAGCAGCGCCAGGTCCATCGCCTCGGGCACTTCATAGTCGTAGTCGCCGAATTCATCCTTCGGGTGCGTGTCGAGGTTGACGTAATAGTTGTCAACGTGATAGGGAACAAACTCGAATCCCTCGTTTTTGAGATGCTCCGCAATCTTGATCGTCGTCGTGGTCTTGCCCGAGGAACTGGGCCCCGCAATGATGACGAACTTCACCTCGTCCTTGCGCCGCAAAATGGCGTCCGCCGCGCGCACGATCTCCAGCTGGTAATGCTCCTCGCATTCGCGCACCAGTTCGGAGAAACTCCCGTCGGCGATGCGCTGGTTGAGCTGGGCGATGGTCAGGACGCGGTGATCAATGGCCCAGTTCAGCGATTCCCACACCTTGCGCCAGGGAATGATCTCCTCCTGCTGGCTGCGGTTGCTGTAGGCATTCTTCTCGTCGCGCTCCCGCGCCCGGTCGTTGCGGTAGAGGATGAAGGCCTTGGCGGTTTTCGCATGACCGGTCTCGATCAGCACCTTTTCGATGGCGTCCTGCACCTGCTCAACCTGCGGGGTGCTCCCCGCCGGCAGCTGCTGTGCCAGCAGGGCCACCACCTTGCCGGTCAGTTCTTCCGACAGGACGCGATCGCGTCCGCCCGAGGCAATGGCCGCACGATAAATGGCATTGGTAATGCGCACTTCCGTGAACGGCACAACTGTGCCGTCACGCTTGGTGACATGCGTGAACGATCCCGAATTCATGGAAACCCTCCCTGTATCGCAGCGGCTGAACCGCCGTCAGTGCATTGTAACACTGTCCGCAATGATCGTCAATGTGCCGCCATGTGTGCGGTTATGCGAGGGTAAAGCTCCGTCAGTTTCCGCACCCCGCGGGTCAACAGCACCGCCTGCGGGCCCCAGGCCACCACCGGCACGGGGTTCCCGGTATGCTGCCGTGCGCGCAAATCTTCAAGATTGCCATGGTCGCTGGTCAGCAGCACCGTGGCGCCCGCCGGCAAGGCGCCGGCCAGCAGGGCGGCCAGAAAAGCGTCCAAATCCTTGACCCGGCGCACTGCCGCAGCAAAATCGCCATGATGACCGGCGCGATCGGTGAGAAAGTGCTCGTACAGCGCGAATTCCAGATCGCGGGCGCAACGCCACAATTGCCGCCCCGCCTGCGCCGGCGTCAGCAGCGGCACCGCCTCGCCCAGTTCACGCAGGATGCGATTGGTGAAATCATGATAGACCGCACGCCCGGCCTGCAGATCGGCCAGATCACGGAACCGCTGGCCGGCAGTCAGCGCGGAGACCGTCGTCACCGACAGGCGGCGCAGCACCGCCGGCGGCACATCGCCGTCCGCCCGCAGCCGTCCGTCACGGGCAATCCGGATTTTGCCGGCATTCAGCAGCGCCGCATGGCGCGGATAGGCGTTGACAAATTCCGCCCGCCGGCCCTGCCGGCGCAGGGTCAGCAGCAGGTTGCGCCGCAGCAGCCGGCGGCGCAGCGATGCGCGTGGAAAGCCCACGCAATGGGCGCCGACCAGCCGCGGCGCATTGTATCCGGTGAAGAGCGCCGTCTGGCCGGTGGCGCTTTGCGGAATGCCCGCCACCCCGAGCCGCGCATCCGCCGCCGCCACCACGCCGTCCAGTGCGACCCGCGTCATGCCGGCCACCGGCAGCAGCCGCGCACCCGCCGCCGCCACCGGGTTGATGCGCGGATCAGCCGCGCCCAGCCCCAGACCGTCGATGAAGATCAGCAGCAGACGACCCGCCCGCGGCGACGGGATGCTCATCGCCCGGGCGGATCGGGCATTTGCGTGCCGCTGCCCTGCCATGCTACCAGCGGGTTAACAGACCGATTGACAGCGTATAATCGACAAATGCATGGCGGTCGTCGTCATAGCCCGCGCCCAGCTTCACGCCGAAATGGTCAGTCAGGTACTTCTGCACCACCAGCCCGGCGGAACTGCTCTGCGTCCGTTCCCTGGTTCCGTCGCTGCGATACTGCCGTCCGTGACCGAAGCCGCCGCTGATTTCAGCGTAATCGTCAGCATTCCCGGAATAGTAATAGCGGGCCAGCAGGCTGTGCGCATAGCCCATTCCTGCGGTCGCCGGGATGAACATGGTCCGTTCGCGCAGATACCAGTCACCGAAGTACCGGCCAAGGCCGGCGCCGTACATATCGGTGTTGGTTGTGCCCCAATCCATGTGGTCGTAGCTGCCCGACAGTTCCCAGCCGCTGCCGACGCCCTGAAACAGTTCGGCGCGATAGGCATGATTGGCATACAGCTGCCCGTCGTCGCAATGCTGGTAGCGCAGATTGACGTAGGCCCGCGGCCACAGGTCAGCGTATGCGTCCACCGCCAGCGCCCGGTCGGCAAGCGAAAAGCGATTGGCATCGAGATATTCAACCGCCAGCGACCCGCGGCTGAAATGGCGGCGCACCGTTACCGACGATTCGCGCCATTCAGCGCGCTCCGGACGGAACCGGGTAACCCCGTATTCCGCATTGACCGACCAGGCAAATCCGGCCGGCACCGTCGCCGCGGGATTAGCCCGCCGCACGTCAAGCGACGCCAGCAGGGCGGTCACTTCTTCCACCGCCAAACCGCGCGCACCCGCCGCGGCAAAATCGGCACGCGCCGCCTCCGTCATCCCCGCGGCGCGGCAGGCCTTTCCGCGCGCCACAAAGCCGGCCGGCGCGGACGGGGTCAGCGCGATCAGCCGTCCCGCTGCGCCGGCGGCCTCTGCCGGCCGCCCGCTCCACAGGTACATGTCCGCCAGCGCCGACCAGACATCCGCATACGCCGGTGATTGCAGTGACGCTGTGGTCAGATCGCGTTCCGCTTCCGCCCAGCGTTCCTCCCAGGCATATACCCGCCCGCGCCCCAGCAGCACATCGCTGTTGACCGGGTTGCGTGCCAGCAGCACGCTGTATTCGCGGATCGCATCGGTGCGCCGGCCGGAAAAGGCCAGGGCCCGGGCGAGTTGGAACCGCGGCTCGTACGCCATGCTGTCGTCTGCCAGCGCCGCTTCGTACTCCCGGATGGCGGCCGGGTAATCACCGCGGGCAAACGCCGAATCAGCATCCGTCAGGGTCGTCACTGTCGACAGCCATAACCAGACCAGAATCATGCCAACCTCCCGTGCGTCAAGCCCGGTTTACCGGGTCTGCACCGCTGCACAACGTCGCCACCATCCCGGGGAGCTCGCGGCCATTGCCCGCGCCGGGCGCGGCGCTCAGGATCAACTTCGCGCATCACGGCACGGAAGCCGCAACCGGGCAGCAATTCGCGGATCGGCAGGGTGCATTCACTCGTCGCCCGGCCGTTGCCGCCGCAGTTCGTCAGCCGCCCGTCCGTCGCGCACAGGACCCGCGCACCCTGCCGGATGCGTCTCAGACACCGCCGGGCACAGATTGGTTGTTCCCGTCATCCCCCCGAACCGCATGTATCCTATCAGCATCAACTTCTGCCGTCAATGCCGGCTTGACAGACAATCATCTCCTTATCTACAGTAGCATTAGGTGTTCAGAAACTGACGGCACGCAACGGAGGCCTCTATGGCACAGGCTCAGACCGACGCTCCCCGGCGTACCATGGGCTTCCGGATCGTGCACAGTTGGGGACGGATCTTCGACGGCAAGATTCTACTCCTGACGCTGGCGCTCATCCTGACCCTCCTGCCGCCGCTGGGATTATGACCGGCCAGAAAAAGCGGGAACCACCACCCGAAACCGGCACGCGGGGCAACCCCCGCGCACTGGCCGGACGTATCGCCGCGCTGGTGGCGGTGTTGCTGGCCATCTATGGCATTGTCTGGTTTTTCCACGAAGAGGTGTTTGCACCGCAACTGCGCATTACCGGGGTGCTGGCCGCTGACACACCGTTGGCCGGCGATTCGCCGGTGCAGGTCGGGCTGCAGGTGGCCAACGACCGCTGGGCCGACGGCGCCGCGTATGTCGTTCTGGTTATCGACGGTGAAACCGAAGTTGAAGGCCCGGTAACCGCGGTGCGTGCGCGCGAGACCGCGGCGGTTATGCTCACCGCCCGACTGCCGCCCGGCTGGCGCAGCGGCACGCTGCTGTTGTTCGACGCCTGGCGTGACAATGTCCGCGTCGATGCGCGGCATGGCGTCCCGATCCGGGTGGGCACCACGGAATTCGCCATTGTCGCTGCCGAATATCCCATTACCGTTAACCAGGGCGAAACGCTGCCGCTCACCGTGCTTGCCGCCAATCGCGGCGGGGTTGGCGCCCGAGTAGTGCCGATTGTGGTGGCCCTGACCGAGACCGGCGCCCAGGTGGCGGAAACTGACGGCCGCTCCTGTGATTTTTCGGCACAGGATACGCAAACCCTGGCATTGACACTGGCGACGCACCGGCTGACGCCGGGCGATTACTTTCTTGCCATCCTGCTGACCGAACCGGCCACCGGCAAGCGCACGGGCCAGGGCCTATACCGTCGGCCGCTGCGCGTCTCGCCGGCAAAGGGAGGAACACGTCAATGAACCGACTGCTGCATTTTCTCGGGTACTGGCTCTGGCTGGGATTTGCGGGCGGAGCCGGTATCCTGCTGTTCATCGCCGCGCCGCTGGCGGCACGCCTGACCGAACTCGACGTTTCGCGCGGCAACCGGGAGCTGGCGCTGACCGGCCTGGCACTGGGCTGGGTCATGGTCTCCGCCACACTGGCCTGGCTGATCGAACGCATGCTGCAAGTGCGCAGTCCGTTTGCCCGCGGCGCCGCACATGCCGCGGGGCTGATCCTTTGTCTCGCGGTATTCGCTGCATTTCTGCAGACGGGGAGCGGGGCATTCCGCATGTTCCGCGGCAGCAGCGAATCGTGGGGCGAGCGCTTCACCTTCGGCCCCTATCCGCAGGCCGCCGACTGCCTGCGCCTGAAACGCGAAGGTTACACCGGCATCATCACACTGATGAATGCGCTGGTGCCGTTCGAGGCGGTGCTGCTCAGTACTGAGCGTGAGTCCGCCCGGGCGGCTGCCATCGAGTTGATCGAGATTCCGATGCTCCCCTGGGTGACGGACAACCGCACCGCCCTGGACCAGCTGCGCGCGCTGGCACAGTCAGGCGAAGGGCGCTATTACGTGCACTGCTACCTCGGCCGGCATCGTGCCGAGCTGGCGCGCAGCGCCGTCCTCAGCGCCTTGGGCGAAACCGCAGCGGCAGCCGCCCCGCCCGAACTCCCGGAACAGTTCGAACGCGGCCGGGTCCGGCGAATTGACGGACGGTTCATTCTCGGCCCGTTGCCTACCACTGACGAATGGTTTGAATTCGTGCTGCGCGCGCAGGTGCAACACGTGGTTTGCCTGCTCAACCCGGCCGACGCAGAGGCACAAACCGCCGTCGAGGCGACACGCACAGCCGCACAGAATTTCGGCATAACCCTGCACTTTCGGGAGGCCGGCACCGACGAGCAGGCCCGCGCCACCGCGGCGTTCTGCCGGTCACTTGCCGGCACGGTCTATGTCCATGCCTATGCCACCGACAAAAAGGTCGAACGCGTCGCAGCGGCACTGGCCGGCCCCCGACCGGACAAACCGTAGCGGTATCGGGCCCGGCACACCGCCCCGCGGGTTAGCGGGTCAGCCAGCGGGCGAGCAAGGCAACGGCCACCATGATCGTCAGGTTGTCGAGGCCGTGCGGCGAAACCGCCTCGACCGCGGTCGCTACCACTGCCACCACCAGTGCCAGCCCGATCCCTGCGGCGAATCCCGTGCCGAGCGCGACAAAAGCGATGCCGGCCGCCAGCCACGAAGCGGTGAACACCGCCAGACAGCCCTCGACCGTGCGCACTGCGGGCACGCCCTTGAGGCGCGGGACCATGAACCGGTGGCGGCCCCAGCGCTTCCCCGCAGGTTCACCCACCGCATCACCCCAGCCGCCGACGAGGTAGGCAACCGGCGCTGCCGGCCCGGCAATCAGCTGTGCCAGCACACCGCCGATCGCCGTCGCCGCCAGCGGCACCACGACAAACCAGGCACGATGCGGAGCGTCTTCCTCGCGGGCCAGCGCCTCGAAGAGCGGTTCACCGTCGCCGCGCCAAACCGCAACGAGAATGCCCGCCGCCACCACTGACCCGTACACCGCCAGCGTGCCGCCATCGGTAGCATAGCGCAAGGCGGCGGCCGCCGTGAATATAATGACATGGAACAGCTTGCGGGTGTCGCCGACCGGGCGACCGGCACGCCGGGCATATGCCGCCAGCGGCGCAGCAACCACAAATGCCGCCGCCGCCGCCGCCGCGCCGCGCACCGCACCCGCGGCATCCGGAAAGAACTGCACCAATCCGGCACCCAACGTCATCAGTTCCATGCCGTGTCCCCCGGCGCAGGATCACCCGCGCTGCCGGCCGGCGCACCGTACCGTCCCCGGCCCAGACAGCTGCTGCGAATGCCGCGCATTGCCGCCATCATCCCAGCGCCACGTCGAGAAACATCATCGCCGCAAAACCAAACATCGTCCCCATGGTGGCAAAGTCGGTATTGCCGCCGCGCTGCGCCTCGGGGATCAGTTCTTCAACCACCACGAAGATCATCGCCCCGGCGGCAAATGCCAGCGCGTACGGCAGGAGCGGCGCCGCGTACAGCACCGCCGCCGCTCCGATCACCCCCGCCACCGGCTCGACCATGCCCGACAGCTGGCCGCACATGAACGCCTTGCGACGCGGCATCCCGTCCCGCATCAGCGGCATGGAGACCGCCAGCCCCTCGGGAAAATTCTGCAGGCCGATCCCCAGCGCCAGGGCGATGGCACCCGCCAGTGAGGCGGCCGGTGAACCCGCCGCCACCGCCCCGAATGCCACCCCGACCGCCAGTCCCTCGGGAATATTGTGCAGGGTGATGGCCAGCACCAGCAGCACACTGCGCTGCCAGGTGGTCTTGATCCCTTCCGCTTCCTCGAGGGGAAAACCGGCATGCAGGTGCGGCAGGAGTTTGTCGATCCCCCACAGGAACAAGCCGCCGCACAGAAAGCCGACCAGCGCGGGGAGCCAGCCGGGCTGGCCCTGCGCCTCCGCCATCGCGATTGCCGGCGCCAGCAGCGACCAGAAACTCGCTGCGATCATCACCCCCGCCGCGAAGCCCAGCATGCCGTCCAGCAGATGCTGGCTCGGCCGCCGTTGCAGAAAGATCATTGCCGCACCCAATGCCGTCACCAGCCAGGTAAACAACGTGGCCAGCAGCGCCTGCAGCACCGGGTGCAACGCCGTGAAGTACTCGTTCAGTCCCATGCGCTCCTCATCCCGACATAATCATCCGGCCCTGCTATCACATTGCAGTCAGCCCGTCACTCTGCAGTGAAACCGCCAGCCGGGAACAACCCCAGTTCTGTGGCGCGCGCGACCGCCGCCGGATACTGTGCCCGCAACCCTGCCAGCTGCGCCGGCGTGCGCGCCAGTTCCTGATCGGCAAGGTCGAACCCCGGCGAGACCAGCACGCTGTACAGCCCCCAGCTCCCCGGCGCGCCGTTCTTGACGAACCCCATCCAGGTGCCCGCCGGAATCACCTGCTGCGGCACCTGTCCTGCCGCCAGATCCGGGCCCAGGGTCACTTCCGCCCAGGTCCCGTCGGGGTGGAGCAGCAGCTGGGTCAGCGGCACGCCGGCATGATACAGCAGGACCTCGTCGGACTGCAGCCGATGCCACGGATCGACCGGTGCCGCGTCGGTCATGAGATAATAGATCAGCGAGCTCGCCGCGCGCGGCCCCGCCGGTGTCGTCACCGTCGCCGCCGCGGCGTAGGTTGGCCGCCAGTAGCCCGGACAGGCGTCGTCCGGCATCGGCATCAGCTGCAGCGCGCGGATCACCGCTTCCGGACCGCCGTCCGGGCACGCGGCCGGCGCCACCGCCGCGCAGCCGCCGAGCGCCAGCATCGCCATCACCAGCAGCATGTTCCGCATTCCCGTCCTCCGCTCCCGTCGCTGATTGTCAGCTGATAATCCGCGCATCACGGTCAACCTCACGGTCCAGCGCATACAGGCGGGGCGGATAGGCCTCGCCCGCCGCCAGCCGCGCCGCCGCGCCCGTCACCAGGGCAAAGAGTTCGGCGAACACGCCGTCGATCACTTCGCCCGGCACCCCGTAATAAACGAAATTGACCGGCATCGCATCGCCAAGCATGAACAGGTCCTTCCAGCGCGCCTCCGGCCGGGTGCCGGGGATGTCGGCATCTTCCGGGAACTGCAGCCGGGCCGCATGCCCGAGCAGCAGGCCGGTCTGAGGATCGCGCAGCGAACGCCAGGTCAGGTAGACCGGTATCCCGCGCAGCATCGTGCCGGGTTGCTGCAGCTCACGCAGCCAGCGCAGCATGTCGGTGAACTCCGCCGTTTTCGTCGAGCCGCTGGCGAAGAACAGCTCCTGCTGTTCCCCCTCAAGGACCAGCGCCGTCAGCCAGTCGCCCGTCAGCAGCGAGATGCCGGTCACGCCGATGAACAGGTCAAGCGTGCGCCGCACCGTGTCCGGCACTTCCGCCAGCGCGGCCGCCTCGGCGATGCCGTCGCCGGCCGGCGCGGTTGCCGCCAGGTCGATTCCGTACAGCCCGCCATGCCGCAGGCGGGCGCGCAGCCCCTCGCGCAGGAACATCCCAAGCACGCCGCGCGAACCGAGCAGCAGCACCTGCCGGTAGAGCAGCGTCCGTCCCAGCCCGGCGCAAATCGCCTCGATCGCGCCGAGAATGGACTGCGCGCAGGCCTCGCCCTCGTGGACGCTCTTGAACTTCGAGACGGCAATGGTCAACGCCGGAATATGCAGCGGGCCCTGCGCCGCCTCCGCCTCCAAATACTGCATGCCGTTGCGCGTATGTTCGAAGGTCGCCGTCAGCAGCGGCACCAGCCACGCCGCCAGCGGCTCGGTCGCGGGCTGGCCGACCGGCAACGCGACCGCCGCCCCCCGCAGCGCCTCGCCCAGCGTCGCGCCGGCGCGGCAGAGCCGGTTGAGCTCCGGCGCCACATAGCCGCCGTCTTCGATGAGCAGCACCTGCCGCCCCTCGCCCCGGGCCTGGATCGCCTCGCAAAAAAACAAATGCAACGCCGCCTGGCGCATGGCCGAGAAATAGTCATGCTCCTCCCGGGCCAGCACCTGCTCCAGCGGCGCCAGTCCGGTCGTGTTCGACAGGTTGCGGGCAAGCACGAACGCGTTCTGCACGCCGCGGTAATGCGTCACCTCCTGCAGGGCATGGCAGCGGAACCGCGTCTCCGGCAGCGAATGCAGGTCGTCGAGGTACGCCTCCGGCACGCTGCCGCGATAACGGATGAAGAGCGTCGTCAGCGCCGCGCAGCCCGCCTGCGCCAGCGCCTGCATGAAACCCAGGGTCTCGGTCGTCAGGTGATGGATCAGCACCACCCGCTGGCGGCCGAGCAGCGCCGGCGGCACCGCCGCCGCGGCGTGCGCCAGCGCCGGCAGCCGCTGCAGGTGCCCGGCCATGTCCGGTGCGCGCCGCCGCGCGCCGATGCTGCAGTTGAGCGCCGTGCCGTGGCGCGAGACATCAAGATAAACGCGCTCATCGGCGTCCGCCAGCACCAGCATGGCGCGCGCCTGCAGCAGCTGCGCCGCCGTGCCGTCGCGCAGGACCGCCAGCAGCCGCGCCAGCAGCTGCAGCGCCGCCTCCTGGCCGCCGCCGCGCAGCTGGCGCGCGCTCCACGCCGCCGTCCAGTGCAGCGCGACGCGCTGCAGCGCGGGCAACCCGGCACCGGCCAACAGCCCGAACAGCTCCGCCTGCTGTTCCGGCACCAGCACCAGCGCCGAGGCATGGTTCTGGTATTCGCGCCGCAGCGCCGCATACACCGCCGCCGCCAGCGCCGGCAGGTCGCTGTGCACCGCCCCGGCCGCCGGCGGCGGCAGCACCTGATGCGGCAGCCGCTTGAGCTGCAGGCGCGAGGCGCGACTGTCCTCGACGGTGCAGCGCAGGAAGCGCGCGGCGCGGTCATATTCGACAAAGAGAAAATACGCGGCGGCCGGGTCCGGCTCGGCCGCCAGCGGCAGCAGCAGCGCCGGCGGCTCTTCGTCCTCCGCCGCAGCGCCGGCAAACGCGTCGGGGAACATCCGACCGCCGTGCGCCGGCGACTGCAGGGCCGCGAAGACCGCATGCAGGCCCTGCGCCAGCAGGTCCGTGCGCGCCGCCACCGCGCGCGCCACCGGCGCCCGCAGCACCACCGCCACCTGGCGGATGCCCAGCGCCGCCAGCTCCGGGGTCGCCGCCGCGTCGACCGCCGCGGTCAGCAGCACATCCGCCGGCGCGCTGTGGCAGCTCTCCGCCGCCTGCCGGGCGAGAAAGCCGATGAACGCCGCCATGCCGCTGAAGATCCTGATGCCGCCGGCATCGAGAAAATACGAGCCGTCGCTCTGCGCCAGCAGCGGCACCCCGCAGATCCGCTGCTCGCCCGGCACGCGCTCCGCCGGGCGGGCAAAACGCTCCGCGCTGGCCAGCTTGTCGAGAATGGCGCCGATCTTCTTGCGCGGGCGGGGCGGGAGCGTGGTCATGGCGTCTGGTCCGTTGACGGGCGCGCCTGCGCCTGGCGCAGCGTCCCGGCTTTCTGTTTCAGGGAACGGAAATAGTCCGTCTCCGTGATCCGCGTCAGTTCCTCGCGCTGCTGCTGCCGGTCGATGCGGATGCTCAGCGCCTGCACCTGCTGCCGCAGGGTCTGCTCGCGCGCCGCCACTGCTTTCACCATGCGCCCGAAGACCCGCGCCAGCGTGCCGAGCTCGTCCGGCCGCGCGCCGAGGTCGGCCAGCGTCGCGGCGGCGGCGTAGTCGCCGTCGCCCACCCGCCGGGCCAGCGCGGTGAGCTGCATGACCGGGTCGCTGATCAGCCGCGCGTAATGCGCCGCCACGCCCAGTCCGGCACAGAGCACGACGAGGATGATGCCGCCCAGCTCGTAGAGCACGGCGATCGGCAGCTCGTCCTGCAGCATCATCACCGCCTGGCTCAGCCAGGTCACCACGACCGTCAGCAGCAGCAGGTAATGCACGGTGAGGATGGTGCGCATGGCGATGGTCACCTGCAGCCGCCGCGCCCGCTGCAGCAGCCAGGGCACGATCAGAAACGCCCACAGCGTGTCGGTGATCACGATCGGGAGCAGCAGCTCGAACAGCGCCCCGGTCAGCGTGTAGTTGCCCCGCGCATACTCGATCAGGCTGGTGGCGATGTACGGCAGGGTCGCCGCCGCCAGCAGGAAAATCAGCAGGCGCGAAAAATCGCCCACCGCCTTCAGGCAGCGCTCGTGGCCGCGCCAAACCAGGGCGGGGATGAGACCCATGACGCCGTTGCCGATGCTCCAATGCAGGGCGAAGAACGGGCCTTGGCCGCCGATGGTATACCCGAGCATGTCGCCGAGGCAGCCGGCGGCAAACCCCGACCACGGCCCCAGCAGCAGGCCCATGAGCATGGGGAGCGCGACCTGCGGGCGCAGTTCGGCAAACGAACAGCCGGGCAGGTGGAAGATGCCGGAAATGTAGTTGGCCGCGCCGTACGCCGCACCCGCCGCCAGCGTCCACAGCACGGCGGCGCGGCGGGTCAGCATCAGGCGGATAAAAGCCCCGCCACCTGCTGCAGGGCGGCGGTGATCGGATGGTGGGGATAGCGGACCGCAAACAGCCCCTGGCTGGCCAGGGTCATCATTTCATCCGCATGCGGCAGGATCGCCGCAACCGGGCAGTGATAGGTCTCGGTCACCGTCCGCCGGATCTGCTCGTGGTCAAAGACCGCCGGCGTCTTGTTGACCACGATCTGCAGGTTCGGCACTTCCAGCTCACGCGCCACCTCGACGGTGAGCCCGGTTCCCTGATAGTCCTGATGGTCGGGGCGCATCACCACCAGCAGCGCCTGCGACAGGGCGATGGAGAGCAGCGTCTCCTCGTTGAGGCCGGGATGCGTATCGATGATCAGCAGGTCGAGCCGCAATTCCTCGCCCAACCGGTGGAAGCCGTCGCCGAGCAGGTTGATATCGTATCCGCTTTTAAGCATGCGCGCGATATCCGCGGCGTTGACGCTCGACGGGACCAGGTGGATGCTCCCGCCGGTTGCTTGGCCCAGCGCGGCGGTCACATCCCGGGCGCATTGCCCGATGCTGCAAACGCCCCACAGGTAATCGTTGAGCGCGTGGGCAGTAGCGGTTTCCTGCAAACCGAACAGGATATGAATGCCGGGTGACTGGATATCGGTATCCACCACGCCAACCCGCTTGCCCGCCAGCGCATACAATGCCGCCAGATTGGCGCTCAGGTTGGATTTGCCGGTGCCGCCGCGGAATGAATGGACAGAAATGATCCTCGTCACGCTGCCACTGCTCCGATCAGCAGGCCGACCCGCCTGCAATGCCGTCTGCGTCTGCCCGAAAAGCATACCACCGCAGCCGTACAGCGTCAACCGTTTTGCGCAGCCGGACACCGCCGCCGTCCCGGCATTATTTCCGCTTCCGGCATTGTATGCTGTAACGTCCCGGTTTAGACCGGAGAAAAGTACCGGGCTGTTTCCGGAGAACCGGGCCGCGGGGCGGCCTCTTTCAGCAAATATCCCTGCCAAATGCGATTGTGCCGCTTTGCGTTCTAACTATTGTTGGATCTATATACATTTCCGGGATGGGGATTGCGAATATTTTCGGCTCTATGCCCAAATGTGTGGGTTAGGATAAAGACGCACCGACGACAAACTGGTATAATGGTTTTGTCCGAAACCAACCAGGGAGGCGTCGATGCGCATTACAAGTATACTACGCCGTTTGCATCCAATCAAGGGATTTATATACGAGTCAGCCGTGATCGTTACCAAGGCAGG
>CAZFBR010000078.1:0-13844 GCA_964517215.1 uncultured bacterium | reverse complement strand
TGCCGGCATTTTGATAACGGGCGCCCGTAGCTCAGCTGGATAGAGCGACGGTCTACGGAACCGTAGGTCGCAGGTTCGACTCCTGCCGGGCGTACCACTTTATTATGGCTACCGATACGGAGTTTATGGCGGCAGCCATTCGCGAAGCGATGGCGGCGGGTGCGGCAGGAGAAGTCCCGGTGGGCGCGGTCATCGTCAGCGACGGAGCGATTATTGCCCGCGGCCGTAACCGCATCATCGAATGGAACGATCCTACCGCGCACGCTGAACTCATCGCCATTCGCGAAGCGGCACATGCCCGGCAATACTATCGCCTCGAGCGCGCGGTATTGTATTCGACGCTGGAGCCGTGCAGCATGTGCGCCGGGGCGATGGTCCTTGCACGGATTCCCCGGGTGGTATTTGGCGCCCGCGATGTAAAGACCGGGGCAGCGGGCAGCTTGTTCAATATTCTGCAGGATGCACGGTTGAATCATCGCTGCACTGTGGTTGCCGGCGTGGAAGAAGAAACCTGTGGCAGGTTGCTGCGTGACTTTTTCAGCACCCTGCGGGCAGACGGCAAGAAATAGTTCTTAGACATATTTACTGTTTGTGTTGGAGAGATGGCCGAGTGGTCGAAGGCGCAGCATTGGAAATGCTGTGTACCTCACGGTACCGTGGGTTCAAATCCCACTCTCTCCGCCATAACGAGCATTACAACAGGATAATTGCGGAGAGGTGCGAGAGTGGCCGAATCGGGCAGTTTCGAAAACTGCTGAACCTTCACGGGTTCCGAGGGTTCAAATCCCTCCCTCTCCGCCATTTTTTTCCTGTAACGCATCAATGAAGAAGGAGAACTATTTTTGGGTCTGCACTAAGCGGGGGGGTAGCGGTCCCCTGTACCTGCAATCCGCTCCAGCAGGGCTGATGCCTGGTCGCGGGCGACGTGGTGAGCGGCCGACGGGCGAATAAGGCGCAGAACTTCGGGTCCCATGCAATAGGTGCTGGCGAACCTGGTCAGGTCCGGAAGGAAGCAGCCATAAGCCGGAAATCCTATGTGCCGTGGGCGTGCCTGGGGGGAGCCGAGTCCGTCCGTACCGCGCTGGCGACGGCGTTCAACACCGGGTGTGCAGGCCCTTTTTGATGACTATGGCGTATCAGGTATTTGCGCGAAAATATCGCCCGCAGACCTTTGGCGAGGTGGTGGGCCAGGAACATGTCACCCGGGCGCTCCGGCAGGCGCTGGCAACGGGGCGGGCGGGGCATGCCTACATCTTTGCCGGGCCGCGCGGCGTCGGCAAGACCACGTCTGCCCGGTTGCTGGCCAAGGCGCTGAACTGCGAGCAGCCGCGCGACGGCGAGCCCTGCAACCAGTGTCCGACCTGCATCGACATCAGCCGCGGCACGGCCCTCGATATCATCGAAATCGACGCCGCCTCCTATACCGGGGTGGACAATATCCGCGAACTGCGCGAACAGGCCATGCTGGTGCCGGTGCGCGCCAAACGCAAGGTCTTCATCCTCGACGAAGCGCACATGCTCTCCAAGGGCGCCTTCAATGCCTTTCTCAAGATCCTCGAAGAGCCGCCCGCGCATGTGGTTTTCATCCTCGCCACCACGGAAAGCGCGCAGCTGCCGGCGACCGTCGCCTCGCGCTGCCAGCGCTTCCATTTCCGCCGCGTCGGGGTCGCCGAACTGGTCGCCCTGCTGCGCGACCTGGTGACCCGCGAACAGATCACCGCCGACGACGAGGCGCTGTACCTGATCGCGCGCGGGGTGGACGGCTGTGTGCGCGATGCCGAAAGCGCGCTGGAGCAGGTGCTGGCGTTCGCCAGCGACGGCGCGCTGACCGCCGCGGTGGTCAGCGCCGCGCTCGGGGTGGTGCCGCAGGCCCTGGCGCTCGACCTGTTCGCCGCGGTGCTGGCGGATCGCGGGCAGGAAATCATCACCCGGCTCGATGAAGCCGACCGTGAGGGGCATGACCCCGTGCGGCTGGCCGAGGCGGTGCTCGTGCTGGCACGCATCGCGCTGCTGCTGCGGCTGCAGGTGCCGCCGGCGGAGATCCGCGAGGCGGGGACGGAGACGGTGGCGCGGATCGGCGAGCTGGTCAGCGCGGTGCCGGCAGCGCGGGTGGCGCGCCTGCTCGATGCGCTGCTGGCTGCGGTCCACCGCATGAAACAGCAGGAGGAGCATGCCACCACCCTGCTCGAGGTGACCCTGCTGCGGGCCGGCCGCGAGGCACTGCTGCCGTCGCTCCCCGAGCTGGTGGCGGAAGTGCGCGCCCTGCGGAACAGCGCGGACGCATCCGCGGCACCCGCGCCCGCGCCGGCAGCAGCTGTCCCGGCCGCCCGGCCGACGAAAACCGCGCCGGCCAAGCCGGCGGCAGCGGGACCGCGCCCGGCGGTGCCGGCGTGGTGGAACGCCCTGCTGCTGGCGGTGCGCCAGGAATCGCGCCAGCTGCACGCGGTGGTGGCGGAAGCCACAGTCACCGGCTACACCGACCGGGAGCTGGTGCTGACCTTTGCCCCGGCCAAGGCCTATCATGCCGAGCAGACCGAGAAGCAGCGGCCGCTGCTGGAAGGACTCATGGCCAAAATCAGCGGCGAGAAACTGCAGCTGCGCGTGACGCGGGCCGGCGGTGCCGCCGGCCCGGCGCCGGCCGCGGGCGGCCCGGCGGGCAAACCGGCAAAAGCCGCACCGGCGCCGGTGAACGACGATCCCCTCCTGGGCACCCTGGCGCAGATGTTCGGCGGCACCGTGGAGAAGGTCGATGACTGAACCCGTCAAGCTGACCGATCGCAAGAATATGCGCCTGGCCTTTGTCGAGACGCTGTCGTACCAGCTGGACAACACCCAGGCGGTGGAACGGCTGCTCAAGTACCTGACGGAAGGCGAGGACGAGGTGCGGCTCGAGGCGGTGCGCATCCTCAGCATGTCCAGCCATCCGCGCGTGCCCGAGGCGCTGGCGGAGCTGCTCGACGACGCCAATGCCGCGCTGCGCGAGCAGGCGCTGAAATCGCTGGTGCGGCTGGCGCCGCGGGATCTGCCGCGCCTGCTCGAACGCGGCCTGACGGACGCGTCCCCCTGGGTGCGGCTGGTCGCGGTGCGGCATCTGCCGCAGGTCGCGGCGGCGAAACTCAACGCCATCGAGCTGCTTTTGGCCCGGCTGGCCGACGACAGTGCCGATGTGGCGGCGCAGGCGGTGATCAGCCTGAGCCAGCTGGGCGACAAGCGGGTGGTGCGCCCGCTCTTCGAATCGATGCGTTCCTGCCGCAGTGTCAAGGTGCAGGCACGGGTGGTTGAGGCGCTGGCCAAGCTCGACTGCCCCGACCTGATTGAGATGCTCTACGAGCGGCTGTGGCCCAACGCGCACCTGACCCTGCGCATCGCCCTGGTGCGCGCGCTCGGCGCGCTTGGCGAGAAGAACGAGCGCTTCCGGGTCTGGCTGGCGGAACTGGTGGGGCACGACGATCCCTTTGTCCGCGCCAATGCCATCACCGCGCTGGCCTGCAACAAGCTGCCGGTCATTGAAAAAATCATCTCCGCGCTGCGGGACCGCCATGAGCTGGTCGTGCGCGCGGCCCAGGAGGCGCTGGCCGCCCTCGCCCCGACGACGCCGCCGGTGGTGGCGCTGGTGCTCAAGGCGCTCGAGGACGCCACCAACCGCGAACCGGGCGCGCCCGCACCCGCGCCCGTGCCGCAACCGGGCGCGGCGGGCGCGACACAGCAGCTCGATGAGCTGGCGCGCGCGCTGGATGCGATGCTCTGCGCCCTCGAACATCCCGGGCTGGGCCAGCTGGTGCGCAAGCTGATCAAGTCGCCCAACAAGGTCGTCACCGACCGGCTGGTGGCAATCATCGAGCAGTCGGGCTATCCCGCCAAGGCCGCGGCCATCGCCACGGTGCGCCGCGCCTGCGAGCTGCCGCACGCCTGGCAGCGGTACCAGCTGGTCACCCTGCTCAACTCCTATCACAGCAGCCATGCCTTCACCAGTGAGAACCGGGTGTTCCGCCTCAACCTGATCGACCTGCTGGCGCGGATCAAGGCCAGGCCCGCGCTGGCCACGCTGGTGGCCATGCTGCCCCGCGAGCAGAACTCGCTGCGCATTGCGGTCATCCATGCGCTGGGCGAGATCGGCAGCGAGCGCGCGGTCGAGGCCATCAGCCGGTTCAGCGAGGACGGCGAGTGGCTGGTGCGGGTCAATGTCGCCCTGGCGCTGGGCAAAATCGCCTGCGCCGATGCCTATCCCGTGCTGGTGCCGCTGGCCAACGACCCGCATCCCTGGGTGCGGTTCAACGCGGTGGAGGCGATCCGCAAGCTCAAGGGGATCAATGCCACCGACCTGTTCCTCGACCGGACCGCCGATCCCGACGAAAAGGTGCGCGCCACCGCGGTGGCGGGCCTCGGCATCGTGGCCACCCGCGAGCATTTCGACATCATCAGCCGGCTGCTGGAGGACCCCGACGACCGGGTGCGCGCCAATACCGTCGAGGCGCTCGCCTTCATGACCGGGCGCGCGATCAACGAGCACCAGCTCAAGCAGGCGCTCTTCGGCCTGCTCGCCGACCAGCATCACCGCGTGCGCGCCAACGCCGCCCTCGCGCTCTATCCCGTGTGCAAGGATGATGTGGTCAAGATGCTCAAGCAGATGCTCTATTCCGGCGACCGCTGGGAGCGTGCGGCCGCGGTCTATGTGCTGGGCGAAATCGGCGACGTGTCGGCGGCCGGGCTGCTGGTCGAAATGCTCTACGACGAGGACAGCCGGGTGCGGCTGAACACCGTCAAGGCGCTGAGCAAGGTCAAGAGCGACGATATCAACCGCCTGGTGGTGGACAGCATCGCCGTGGTCGAGGAGAAGATCCTGCAGTCGGTGGGCGAGGCCCTCGACCATGAGGAACCGGACCCCGGCGTCCGCGCCGACTATTATCGCGACATGAATCTGCCGCCGTCGGACAGCGATCTGACCCCGGGCGGCACGGAGGGGAAGGGATGAACTTTTTTAACAAGGCGGCCATGAACAAGGCCAAGCAGCTGCAGAAGAAGATCATGGAGGCGCAGGCGCAGCTCGAGCAAAGTGAAGTCACCGCCAGCGCGGGCGGCGGCATGGTCACGGCGAAGGTCAACGGCAAGTACCGCGTCACCGCGCTGACCATCAGGCCGGAGGCGCTGCAGGAGGCCGACAGCGAACTGCTGGCCGACACCGTCATGAGCGCCATCAACCAGGCGATGGCGGACATGAGCGCGAAGTCCGAGAGCACGATGGGCAAACTGACCGGGGGGCTGGGCCTCCCGTTCTGACCGGCGCCGTGGCGCCGGATACTGACTGACTGCCAGTGAAGGAGCAGAACGAACATGCAACCGACTTTCAATCCCAACCGCCGTCGGCGGGCCAAGAAGCACGGATTCCGCGAACGGATGGCGACCGCGGACGGGCGCAAGGTGCTGTCGCGCCGGCGCGCCAAGGGCCGCAAGAAGCTCACCGTCGCCGGGTGAGCGCGCCGCGGCTGACACTGCCGCGCGCCGCGCGCCTGGCGGCGCGCGACGCGATCGACGGTGTTTTCCGCGACGGGAAGTTTGCGCACGGGCGGCTGCTGGTGCTGGGCTGCCGGGCGGCGGGCGGAATGCTGACGCGCTGCGCCATCATCATCCCGCGCAAGCGCTGCGCCAAAAGCAGCGCCCGCAACCGCACCCGCCGCCTGCTGCGCGAGCTGTTCCGCCAGTCGCGCCCGCGTCTGGCGCCGGGCTACGATGTGGTGGTGCTGCCCCGGGCGGCGCGCGCGGCGGGTGATTTCCGGCGCTGGTCCGACGAATGGCAGGCGCTCTGCCGCAAGGCGGGGCTGTGGCGCGATGCTGCGTAGCGCGCTGCTGCTGCTGATTCGCGCCTACCAGCTGCTGCTCTCGCCGCTGCTGCCGCAGGCGTGCCGCTTTTATCCGACGTGTTCGCGCTACGCCCATGCGGCGGTGGCGCGGTTCGGATTCTGGCGCGGCGGGTACTTGGGCGCACGCCGCGTGCTGCGCTGCCATCCCTGGCATCCGGGCGGGCTGGATCCCGTGCCGGAACGCTGGCCGGGGTGGCGAAACGATCACACTGACAGCGGCGCCCCGGGCGCCTGAGAAGGACGGTATGGACAAGCAACTGATCCGGACGGTGCTCATTACCATGGCCATCGTCTTTGCCTACCAGTATTTCTTCGCGCAGCCGCAGCTTGAGGCGGAGCGCGCGGCGCGGGCCAAAGCGGAGGCGCAGCTGCGTGACAGTGCGCCGGTGGTTCCGTCCGGCCCGGCGGCGCCGCTGCCGCCCGCCGGCGCTGGCACAGACAGCCGCGCGGCGGCACCGGCGGAAACGGCGCCGCTGGCCGTGCCGGCGGCGACCCGCACGCTGGCGACACCCGAGCAGACCATCGCGTGGGACAACCGCCATGGCGGAGTCATCACCGGGGTCCGGTTGCACAGCTTCGTCGACCACACCCGCACGGATTCATTGCAGCTGGTGCCAGCCGCCGCCGCCAGCAGCGCGCTGCGGCCCGCATTCGGGCCGGTCCCGGTGGCGGTCAATGCCGCACCGCTGCCGGTTGCCGGCGAGACGGCGATTGTCGCCGCCATTGGCGGGCAGCCGGTTGCGGTCACCGTCGAGCTGACCGCGGTGCAGCCGTATCTGTACCGGGTCGTCTACCGCTTGCGCAATGCCGGCACCGTTCCGGTGGCGCTCAATGCGGTGCCGTTCAGCAGCGAGGCGGGCGGGATTCGCGGCAGTTTCAGCGTCAGCTGGGGTCCGGCGCTGGGCGACAGCCTCCCGACGCTGCACGGTCCGGATGCGCTGGAAATAATGTACTGCAAAAACAACAGCATTGAAACCATCAAACCCGGCAGCAGCGGCAGCTGGTTCTCGGCGGGCGGCGCCGGCGAAGGCGAGACCAAGGAATTCAGCGGCGGCGACCTGCAATGGGCGGCGCTGATGGACCGCTATTTCATCGCGGCGCTGGTGCCCGATTCGCCGGCGGCGGGGCTCAAGGCCTATCTCCACGGCAATCAGCTCACCTGGGAAATGATTTTCCCCGAGCTGCTGTTCGCGCCGGGTGAGGAAAAGGCGGTGCCGGCACAGCTGTATATCGGACCAAAGGAGCATGCGCGGCTGGCGGCAATGAACGTCAAGCTCGAAGAAACGCTCAATTTCGGCTGGTTCAGCTGGGTGGGGTATATCCTGCTCGGCATCATGAAATGGTTCTATGCGGTCATCCCGAATTTCGGCCTGGCAATCATTCTCCTGACCCTGCTGGTGCGGATCTGCATCTATCCGCTGACCTACACCTCGTACCAGTCGATGCAGCGCATGCAGGCGCTGCAGCCGAAGCTGCAGGACATCCGCGCCAAATATCCGAATAGTCCCGAAAAGCAGCAGCAGGAAATCATGAAGATGTACCAGGAGGAGAAGGTCAACCCGCTGGGCGGGTGCCTCCCGGTGCTGCTGCAGCTGCCGATCTTCATTGCGCTGTTCCAGATGCTGCAGTATTCGATCGAGCTCCGCCAGGCGCCGTTCCTGTGGTGGATCACCGACCTGTCGCAGCCCGATACCGTGGCGTTCCTGCCGCACTGGCTGCCGTTCTTCGGCGGCGCGGCGCTCAACATCCTGCCGTTCTTCATGGCGGCGACGATGTTCATCCAGCAGAAGATGAGCATGACCGGATTGAATCCGCAGCAGGAAAAGATCATGCTCTTCATGCCGGTCATGCTGCTCTTCATGCTCTACAGCTTTCCGTCGGGGCTCATGCTCTACTGGTCGCTGTCGAACCTGGTCGGCGTGGTGCAGCAGAAGTACCTGACCCGCGGCAAAAAGCCGGCGCTGCCACCGCGTCCGGCGGCGGGCGACGCGAAAAAGAAGTGACCACCGCCCGGCGGCACGGGCGGTGCTCCGCCCGCGCCGGCTGCCGGTTATGACGCTGCCGCGACCAACCATCGCCGCCATCGCCACCGGGTCCGCCCCGGGCGCCATCGGCATCATCCGCATCTCCGGCGCCGCCACCGCCGCGGTGGTGGATGCCGTGTTCCGGCGGCGCGACTGGCCCGGCTATGCCGCGGTGCCCCAGCATACCCTGCACCTCGGCCGCATCAGCGGCCCGGACACGATCCCGCTTGATTTCGTTCTGCTGCTGGTCATGCGGGCGCCGCAGTCGTTCACCGGCGAGGACGTCGCTGAATTCCACTGCCACGGCGGTCCGGCCGCGCTCACCGCGGTGCTGCAGGCGGTGCAAGCGGCGGGCGCGCTCCCCGCGCCGCCCGGGGAATTCACCCGCCGCGCATTTCTTGCCGGCAAACTCGACCTGACCCAGGCGGAGGCGGTGGCCGCGCTGGTCGGCGCGCGCAGCCGGGCCGCGCTGGCGCTGGCGGCGGCGCAGCATGACGGCCTGTGGGCGCGCTGGCTGCGCGACCTGCGCCTGCTGCTCGACGAGTTCCTCGCTGCCGTGACCTATGCGCTCGATATCGATGAGGGCGAAGCCCCGTTTGCCGCGCACGACTGGCAGCCGCGGCTGGCCGCCGCCGCCGCCGCCCTCGCCGCCGCCCGGCAGCGGGGCGAGCGCAACCTGCGCTCGCTCACGGGCGTGAGCATCGCGCTGACCGGACCGCCCAACGCCGGGAAATCGTCGCTGTTCAACCGGCTGCTCAACGAGGAGCGCGCCATCGTCACGCCCCTGCCGGGCACGACCCGCGATCCGGTGCGCGGCGACATGGTGCTCAACGGCATGACCGTCACCCTGATCGATACGGCGGGCTGGTGTGACAAACGCGATCTGCGCGAGCTGGCCGCAGAGCGCCGCCGGCAGGCAAGCGTTGCCGCGGCGGCGGTGACGCTGGTGGTGCTCGACGGCAGTGTGCCGCCGCCCGCGGATCTGGCGGCACGCCGGCAGAGCCTGGCGGATGCCGGCTGCCTGTGGGTGCTGAACAAATGCGACCTGCCGGCGGCCTGGCCTGCTGCCGCGGCAGCAGCGGGCGGGATCGCAGCACGGGTATCGGCAACCACCGGCGCCGGTATCGGGGAACTGCTGAACCTGATCGCCGCGCAGGTGCAGGCGGATGCGCTGGAGCCCGAACTGCCGGGCGCCATTACCGACCGCCAGCAGGAGGCGGTGGCGCGTGCGGCCGCCGCCCTGGCGGCCCTGCAGGCGGCACTCGCCGCGACTGCCGGCGTTGAATGTCTGCTGGTCGAGGCAAAGGCCGTGGCCGCCGCCCTTGATGAACTGACCGGCCGCACAACCTCGGATGATATTCTGCATGCGGTATTTTCCCGGTTCTGCGTCGGCAAATGAGCCGGCAGCGGGAACAGCATGGTAATCACTGCCGGCATAAGTTATAATCACCGGCGCGAAGAACGGCGGTTGTCCTTCCCGTCCGGATACCGACATGGCACTGCCGCTGCGCCCGGACCGGCAGCAGCCGCCAAGGAGAGTACGCGATGAAACAGAATCCCCGCCAGCAGGCCATCCTGGAACTGTCCGCGACCCAGCCGCTGACCAACCAGTTCAACACCAAGCAGTCGTCGACGGAAGTGTTCGGCCAGAACGTCTTTTCCGAGGAAGTCATGCAACTGCGCCTCCCCAAGGACGTCTTCGCGGCGTTCAAGCGGGCGCTGGATGCGGGGAAGACCATCGAAACGCGCATTGCCGATGTGGTCGCCACCGCCATGAAGGATTGGGCCCTGGAGAAGGGCGCGACCCACTTCACCCACCTGTTCTTCCCGATGACCGGCGGGTCGGCGGAGAAGCACGATTCGTTTATCGTGCCGACGCGCGGCGGCAAGGCGATCGAGCAGTTTTCAGGCAAGGAACTGATCAAGGGTGAGTCCGACGCCTCGAGTTTCCCCAGCGGCGGCATCCGCGCCACGTTCGAGGCGCGCGGCTACACCGCTTGGGACCCGACGTCGCCCGCCTTCATCATGGAAGGCCCCAACGGGTCGACCCTGGTCATTCCCACCTGTTTCCTCTCCTACACCGGGGTGGCGCTCGACAAGAAGACGCCGCTGCTGAAGAGCCAGGAGGCGCTGTCGAAACAGGCGGGGCGGGTCCTGCAGCTGTTCGGGCAGCCCGTCGAACGGGTCATCACCACCGTCGGGGCGGAACAGGAGTATTTCCTCATCGACCGCAAGTATTACTTCCTGCGTCCCGATCTGGTGATGACCGGGCGCACGCTGTTCGGCTCGGGTTCGGAAAAGAATCAGCAGCTCGAGGACCAGTATTTCGGTTCCATCCGCGAGCGGGTGCTGGCGTTCATGCAGGAGGTCGAGCACCGGGCGATGCAGGTCGGCATTCCGGTCAAAACGCGGCACAACGAAGTGGCGCCCGCGCAGTTTGAAATTGCGCCCATTTATGAGCTGTCGAATGTCGCCTCCGACCACAACGTCATTCTCATGGAACTGCTGCGCACAACCGCGCTCAAATACGGCTTTGCCTGCCTGCTGCATGAGAAACCGTTCGCCGGCGTCAACGGCAGCGGTAAGCACAACAACTGGTCGATGGCGACGCTGTCGGGCAAGAACCTGCTCGATCCGGGGAGCAATCCGTCGGACAATGCCATGTTCCTGCTCTTCCTGGCCGCCATCCTGCGCGCGGTGGACCGGTGGGCCAAGGTGCTGCGGGTGACAGTGGCGACAGCGGGGAACGACCATCGGCTCGGCGCCAACGAGGCGCCGCCGGCAATCATCTCCGCCTACCTCGGCGATGAACTGCTGGCGGTGGTGGACAGCGTGGTCAAGGGGACGCCGCTGCCGGGCAAGACGGGCGGCACCATGGCGGTCGGGGTCACCGCCATTCCCGCCATTCCGCTTGACAATTCCGACCGCAACCGCACCTCGCCGTTCGCGTTCACCGGCAACAAGTTTGAATTCCGGGCGGTGGGCTCGGCACAGAACGTGGCGGGTCCGAATATCGCCCTGAACACCGCCGTGGCGGAATCCCTCGATGTCATGACCACCGCCATCGAGAAGGAGATGGCGAAAGGCCGGTCGCGCAACACTGCGGTCAATACGGTCATCAAGCGCGTCCTGACCGAGCATTACCGCATTATTTTCAACGGCAACGGCTACAGCGCAGCGTGGGTCCGGGAGGCAAAGAAGCGCGGCCTGCCCAACCTGCGGGAGACGCCCGAGGCGCTGGACAAATTCATCGATCCCGATGTGATCGAACTCTTCACCACGTATGGGGTGTTCACCATCCAGGAAGTGCATGCACGGCACGAGATCCTCGTCGAGCAGTATGTGAAAATGGTGAGTATCGAGGCGGGCACCACCGCCGCGCTGGCGCGCACCATGATCCTGCCTGCCGCAACGGAATATCTGGGCATGCTGGCCGCAACGGTCACCAGTACCCGGGCCGCGCTGGGCGCGACGGCCGCCGCGTCAACCAGGGCCGCTGCGGCCGGAATCGCGCGTGAGCTTGCCGCGCTGACCCGGGCGATTGACGCCCTGGAGAAAGCCCTGGCCGCCGCCCACCGCAGTGCCGACAGCGAAGTCATCGCGGTGCGCATTCGCGACCGGGTCAAACCGGCGATGGCAGCCGTGCGTACGCATGCGGACATCCTGGAGAATCTGGTGGGTGACGATTACTGGCCGCTCCCCAAATACCGCGAAATGCTCTTCATGTACTGAGCAATACCCCGCCGCCCGCCGGAACCATCCGGCCGGGCGCGGCAGCGCGCAGGCAGTCACTGCGCGGACAGCGTCGCGGGATGTGCCGGTCAGGGTGCGACGCGTTCGATGCTGGTAATCGTCACCGGGGTAACCGGCCGGCTGTTGCCATCAACCGGCACGGCGGCAATGGCGTCAACCACGTCCATGCCGGCGATGACTTTGCCGAACACGGTATGCTTGCCGTCAAGATGGGGCGTATCGACCTGATTGATAAAGAACTGCGAGCCGTTGGTGTTCGGACCGGCGTTGGCCATGGCGAGGCAGCCGCGGCGCACGGGCAGCGACGGCAGGTCGCTGCGGTACTGGTAGCCCGATGCCGCGTACAGTTCCTTGACGCTCATCGCCGCAACCCTGGCCATTTCCGCCTGCAGTTCGGCCGCGCGGGTGGTGAATTCCTCCTCGGAACGGATGTTCAGCCGGCGCACCACCAGCATCTGCGCATCGCGGAAACACGGCTGGTAGGTCTCAACCTTGATCCGGTCAAGACCCAGGCTGTCGGCGTTGATCTCGTCGGCAAACTGGTAGCCCGGTCCGCCCCGGCCGGTCCCCTGCGGGCAGCCGCCCTGCAGCATAAAGTCCTTGATCACCCGGTGAAAGATGAGTCCGTTGTAAAACGGCCGCTGTGCCGTATCGCCGGTGGCCGGGTCGACGAACACCTTGTCGCCCAGCGCCAGGCCGAGGAAGTTGCGCACGGTCTCCGGCGCGCATTGCGGATACAGTTCGAGGGTGATGTCCCCCTTGCTTGTATGCATGATGATCACGGGATTGGTCTCTCCTTCCGCCCCCCAGCCGGTGCTGACCAGAAGCAACAGCAGGGTGAGGGCCGAAGCAATTGTGGGTACAATACGGGGATGCGCCATGGGAACACTCCGTTTCCGGCAGTTTTCTGTCGGCAAGTGCGATGCAGGATACTTCACCGGGCGCGCGACGTCAAGACCGGCTTCCCGGCTGCTGGCAGGAGCGCCATTACGCCGCGGCTGTGACCGCCGGAGGTCAGCCGCACCGGAACGCGCGACAGGCGTTGAGCAGGCCGTTGGTCGAACTGTCGAATGCGGTTGCCGGCGCCTCCGCCTGCAGCGCCGGGAGAATGTTCCTGGCCAGCTGTTTGCCCAGTTCAACCCCCCACTGGTCGAAACTGAAGATGTTCCAGATGACGCCCTGGACGAAGATCTTGTGCTCGTACATCGCCACCAGTTGCCCGAGCGTGAACGGGGTGACCTGCCGCACGAGGATGCTATTGGTCGGGCGGTTGCCGGTAAAGACCTTGAACGGGGTCAGGCGCGCCACCGTCGCGTCGTCTTTTCCTTCCCGTTGCAGTTCGGCAATCACTTCGTCGCGGGTCTTGCCCAGCATCAGCGCCTGGGTCTGCGCGAAGAAGTTCGACAGCAGCAGCAGGTGATGCTCGCCGGTTGGATTGTGCGACAGCGCCGGCGCGAGAAAATCGCAGGGAATGAGCTTGGTCCCCTGGTGGATCAGCTGGTAAAAGGCATGCTGGCCGTTGGTCCCCGGCTCGCCCCAGATAATCGGGCCGGTCTCGTAGCTCACCGGGTTGCCGGCACGGTCCACACCCTTGCCGTTGCTTTCCATGTCGCCCTGTTGGAAATAGGCGGCAAACCGGTGCAGGTACTGGTCGTAGGGGAGGATGGCGTGCGAGGCTGCGCCGAAGAACTTGTTGTACCAGATGCCGAGCAGCGCCAGGATGACCGGCAGGTTGTCCGCCCACGGCGCAGTGCGAAAATGGTTGTCCATGGCATGCGCGCCGTCGAGCAGCTGCCGGAAATTGGCGAAACCGATGGTGGCGGCGATGGACAGCCCGATGGCCGACCACAGCGAATAGCGGCCGCCGACCCAATCCCAGAACTCGAACATATTCTCGCGGGCGATGCCGAACTTCGTCACCGCCGCCGCGTTGGTGGAAAGCGCGACAAAGTGTTGGGCAATATGCGCCTCATCGCCGGCGGCGGCGAGGAACCAGGCGCGCGCGGTCTGCGCGTTGGCCATGGTCTCCTGGGTGGTGAAGGTTTTGGAGGCGATGAAGAAGAGCGTCGTCGCCGGATCGACCTTCTTCAGGGTCTCCGTGATATGCGTGCCGTCAACATTGGAGACGAAATGCGCGCGCAGGCCCGGCTGCCAGTAGGGGCGCAGCGCCTCCGTGACCATGACCGGACCGAGGTCGCTGCCGCCGATG
>CAZFBR010000077.1:0-13862 GCA_964517215.1 uncultured bacterium | reverse complement strand
TTCTTTTTGTCAAGAGATATTTCATTATAATCCTATAAGCAGCAAAACGATGGACAGATTTGGCGAATTGGAAAGATTGGCAATATTTCGGCAATGCGCCCGAAATCCCGATCCATCGTGATACGATACATTGCTGTTTGCACTTCATTAATTCCTGACGATAGTTACGAAATATCTTGGAGATGGTTCCGCGATCCGTCACATTCTGTGGTATATTGAAAGTGGCTGCTCTGGACGGGGGCTATGGCATTCGCCACGCCCCGGGGGCGAGAACGGACGGTCCGCATGACATGATGCCCGCTCCCCCGTCCGAGCGGCCTTTTGTGTTTGTCAGGTTATCAATCGCCTACCTGCGCGGATACCAGCGCAGACCGCCGGGGACCACAGCGAATTCGCGTTCTTCATCCAGCCGCGCCGCGGCGCGCGCATAAACATCAGGGAGCGTTGCCCCGGTCACTTCGCTGCCATCGCCAAATCGCACAGTGAACTGCACGGTATCGGGACGCACATCTGCGTCCAGCAATCTCCCCGGATGGCAGTTGCGCGCCAGCTCCGGGGGCACCGGCACATCGGGGCGGATGATTTTCAGCGCACTGGCCCGCACCGCCAGCGTCACCGCCTGCCCGACCGCCAGCGTCTCCGTCCCCGGCAGGCGCCAGTCCAGCGCTCCGGTCCGTACCACCCACCAGTCACCCTCACGGCCGGCCACCGTCCCGTCCAGCAGATTGCTGTCGCCCAGAAGCAATGCCGCCGCCGCGGAAACCGGCCGGTCGAGCACCTCGTCGCGTGCGCCGAGCTGGATGATCCGCCCGCGTTCGAGCAAGGCAATACGGTCAGCACAGGCGGCCAACTCCTCGCGGTCATGCGTTACCAGCACCGCAAGGAGATCCTGCGCCCGCACTGCGGCAACCAGGTCGCGCATCAGGCGGGCGCGCACCAGCCGGTCGAGATGCACGAACGGCTCATCGAGCAGCAGCAGTCGCGGGCGAATTGCCAGCGCCCGGGCGATCGCCGCCCGCCGCTGCTGACCACCCGACACCTCGCGCGGATAGCGTTCGGCAAGTTCACTGATCCCCATCGCCGCCAGCAGTTCGCGCACGCGCGCCGCCGCGTCCGGCTCGCGGCGGATGCCGTAAGCGACATTCGCCGCCAGCGTCATATGCGGGAAGAGCGCGCCGTCCTGCACCACGTAGCCGATCCCACGCCGGTGCGGCGGCACCTTCACCGCAGCTGCACCCGGCTCACCACGAAACCACACACGGTCATCAAGTGCAATCACCCCGGTCTGCGGCATCGCCAGCCCGGCCAGGCATTCCAGGGTCTGGGTCTTGCCCATGCCCGACTGGCCGAAGAGCGCCAGAATGCCACGTTCATGGACGAACGCGAGGTCCAGCGCAAAGTGGCGCAGCGGCCGGGTCAGCCGTACGGTCAGGCCGCTCATCGCGCGCTTCCCTCCAGCCAGCGGGTCAGCGCCAACACCAGCACTGTGCAGCCGGTGAGCAGCGCCACAATCGCCATCGCCGTGGTCTCTTCGCCCAGCTGCACCGCATCGTAGAGGGCAATTGCCAGGGTGCGGGTACTGCCCGGCTGGGATCCCGCAACCATTAGCGTCGCGCCGAACTCACCGAACGCGCGCGCACAGGCCAGCAGGAAGCCAGCGATCAGGCCGCGCTTCGCCAGCGGCAGGGTCACGTCGCAGAGTACCCGCCACTCCGTCGCGCCCAGCGTGCGTGCCGCCGCTTCCAGCCGCGCATCAACCCCGGCAATGGCGGCCTTCCCGGCGATGATCATCAGCGGCAGTCCCATCACGGTCGCGGCAATCGCCGCGCCGACCGGGGTAAAGAGCAGCTGGACAAACTGGCCGAGCGCCTGCCGGCCAAGGATATTCAGCAGATAGTAGCCGGTCACCGTCGGCGGCAGAACAATGGGCAGGATGCAGGCCAGTTCCAGCAGATTGCGCCACGGACTGCGCCAGTGGGCCAGGATCACCGCTCCGGCCAGTCCAACCAGCGCAATGGCCGGCGCAGCGAGCAGCGTCACCCGCATCGAGACCAGCAACGCGTCAAACATGGCGCCCCGGCGCATGCCCCGTGGTTGCCGCCGGCAGCAATACCTCAATTGTCGTCGCCATGGTCTGCTCCTTCACCTATGCCCGGATGGCCGATCCGCATGGTAGCATTCCCGGTCAATTACTGTCATCCCGCGAAAATGGCGCCACTGCATTGCTGCCGCGGTGACGCCGTTTGACCGGTGAAACCGGTTCGGACTACGGCAGGCGATAACCAAAACGCTGCAGCACCGCGCGACCGACCCGGCTGTTGAGGTAATTCGCCAGCGCCTGCGCCCCGCTGACATTGCCACCGTCACGTTTGACCACGCCCAGCGACTGCGCCAGCGGCACATACAGCGCCGGATCAATAGTCAGGTACGACGCATGCCGGTCGATCGCATTCGATAACGGGGTGAACGCCACATCCACTTCGCCGCGTTCGGCATACATCGCCGCTTGGCCGACATTCTGGGCAATAATCAGGCGGGCCTTAATGCGTTCCCAGATGCCAAGGCGCTGGCAGGCCTCACGCGCGGCCATGCCATACGGTGCCAGCTCCGGGTTGGCAATACCGATCTTCGTGTATCGCGGATCAACGATATCCGCAACCCGTGCCGGGCGCGCCGCCGCATCTGCCGGCAGCCACAGCACCAGCGTGCCATAGGCGTAGGTGCGGATGCTGCCCGTTTGGATCAGGCCCTGCCGGTCGAGCGCCAGCACCGTTTCGGTGTCGGCGGCAATGAACAGGTCGTACGGCGCACCCGCCACCACCTGCTGCGCCAGCTGTTTGGTTGAACTGAACGTCGGCTTTACCTCGATTCCCGTCGTCGCCGCATAGTCAGCGATGATCGCCGTGAGCGCCGCCTGCATGTTGGCCGCGCAGGCGACATGTACCGGCCCGCGCGAGACCGGTGCGGCCACCGGCAGTGCCGCAGGTACCGGTGTTGCTGCGGGCGCTAAAGTCGCCCTGAGCTCCGCCACCGTCGGGATGCTGAGCTGCTGGCCGATTGCCAGTTGCGACGGTTGGGCAATCCGGTTATAGCGGGCCAGCGCACCCCACAGGTTCGGATTGCCGTAATACTGCCGGCAGACGCTGTACAGCGACTGCCCTGCGCTCACCGAATGGACGGTTGCAGCCAGCACCGGCTCGCCCACCGCCAACATGACACCCCAACTCAGCAGGGCCAGCCAGAGAATTGTCCGTTGCATATGCTTATCTCCGCCGCAAAACATTCGGATCGCGCACCGCGACCGTGCGAATCGCCGCGCGTTGCTTGCGCATGAACGGCAGCAAGCCCCAGCGCGGATCCAAGGTCAGCAGCTCTTTCGCATAGGCGGCAGCGAACAGCAGCGGATGGCCGCGCCGCCCGTCATATTCCGGCACGATGATACCGCGCTGGTCCTGGCGCCATGCCGCCAGCAGTTGCCGCAGCGTTGCCTCGCTGACCTCCGGCATCGAGGCAAACAGCACCAGCAACGCCCCGCACCACGGGGCGGCAAAACGCACCCCCCGTTTGAGTGACGAGGAAAAACCCGTATTATCACTGCCGGTGAAGGTCACCGCCACCTCCAGCTCCGTCAGGGCCGCCTGCAGCTTTTTGTTGCCGGCATCCGTAACCACCACCACCGGCGCCAACCCGACCTGCAGCAGCCGCCGGCACAGGCCCGCAACTGCCGCCGGCGCCACCGGACTCCGCTTGCGCCCGCCTGACGCCGCAAGCACCACCGCCCCGATGCTCCGCGGCGGCACCGCCGCGGCGAAATACTCATCAGCACCAAGCACCACCGCCTCGGGACGGCCATGCTGGGTGATCACATAGCGAGCCCCGCGTTTGGTGGTGCGGATCAGCGGCAGGAGCTGCTGCCGCGCCTCCGCCAGCGATACCGCCGTCAGTACCCGGCTCTTCCGTTCCATTGTCATGTTCTCCTCCGCAGTCGTGAACGACCGCACGGAGCGTAACATCACCTTCCGGTTGGGGCAACCCGCCGGCGCGACGCCCTGATACCCGCACCCCGGACCGCCGGACAACCCGGCCCGCCTCCAGGCCAATGCTGCAGACCCGCCTCCGCAGCATACCAGAATACACTATTATTGTCCATCATTTATGAGACAGGGGTGCGCGGTGAACCGTAATGAGCTATACTCTCCCGCAGCGGACGGTGGCGGCGCTCCCGCGGCGAAACGCCGCCGGCACCGCAATTCGCCGACCGGGAGGATCAGGTGACAATCACACGCATACTCACCATTGCCGGCTCCGACAGCGGCGGGGGGGCCGGCATTCAGGCCGACCTGAAAACCATCACCGCGCTCGGCGGGTTCGGCATGAGCGTGCTCACCGCACTTACCGCGCAGAACACGCTCGGTGTGCACGGCATCCTGCCGGTACCGATGGATTTCATTGTCAGCCAGTACCGCGCCGTCATGGACGATATCGGCGCCGATGCGATCAAGACCGGCATGCTGGGTGACGCCGCGACCATCAGCACCGTTGCCGGCCTGCTGCGCGCCACCGGGCCGGTGCCACTCGTCGTCGATCCGGTCATGGTCGCCAAGGGAGGCGCCCGTCTGCTGGCGCCGGACGCCACGCAGGCGCTGATCCGCGAACTGCTGCCGCTCGCCACCGTGGTCACCCCCAATCTGCCGGAAGCCGAAGCGCTCACCGGCCTGACCATCCGCACGATCAGCGATATGCGCGCCGCCGCCGCCGCCATCCGTGCGCTCGGTCCCGCCTGCGTCGTCATCAAGGGGGGCCATTTGCCGCAGGAAGACGCCATTGATCTGCTCGACGACGGCATGGGCTGCCGCGAATACCGCGCCCCGCGCATCGCAACAAGAAACACGCACGGTACGGGCTGTACCTTCTCCGCCGCTTTGGCCACACTGCTGGGGCAGGGCACGGCAGTGCCCGATGCGGTTGCCGGCGCAAAAAAGTACATCACCGGCGCCATCCGCCATGCCCTGCCGCTCGGGCATGGCCATGGCCCGACGAATCACGCCTTCATGTTCCAGGAATTGCCTCAGGAATAACCCGTTCGACGCCGGCAGCATGCCACCGGCACGCAACTGCCATCACCGCCGGCCGGACTCCAGCCCGCAGCGCGGCATGACAGCTGTTCAGCCGGCCAAATGTGTTTTTCTTCTCCCGGCGGGAGCGGCGCCGCGCAGCAGCTGGTGCGGGACTGACGGCCACGCGCCCGCATCGTGCATCATATTCAGAAGAAAGAGAGTACGCTGTTACCCGGGATGAATCGTTTCGCGGCATGTAACTATTCATCCTGTCATCGATAGCCCTCTCCCTCGGGGAGAGGGTGGGGTGAGGGAAGTGCAGCGGTCATCCCGCACTTGCCGCTTCGCGGCTTCCTCTCCCTGAGAGAGAGGGGAAATACAGATACCGGCTGAATAGTTATCGCGGCATTTACCATTCCACGCCGGGCTGGGCGGCTATCCCGGTTGCGTAGCCGTGCTTGACGCAACGCATCTCCGTTACGGTATCCGCGTACGCAATCAGTCCGGACGTCGCGCCGCGACCGGTCAATACGATCACGGTCTCGGGCTGCGCCCGTTCGAGCGCCGCCAGCACCGCCGCTTCCGCCAGCAGCCCGCGCGCCACCGCAGTGCAGATCTCGTCCAACACCACCAGCCGCCACTGCCCGGCCACAAGCTCCGTCGCCACCCGCTGCAAGCCGTCCTGCGCCGCCGCACGGTGGCGTGCCAGTTCCGGCCCCTCCGTGCGCGGCAGAAAGCCCAGCCCGAGCTGCAGGAAGGTCAGTCCCGGCTGCGCGGCCAGCAGTTTCTCTTCGCCGGTGTCGCGCCCCTTGATGAACTGCGCCACCAGCACGGGCAGGCCATGCCCGAGCGCGCGGCAGGCCATCCCCATCGCCGCCGTCGTCTTCCCCTTCCCGTCCCCGGTAAATACCAGTCGTCGTCCGCGCATAAGCATGCGCTGATGGTATCCTCAATCCGCACCGGACGCAAGCTTGACGCTCGCCGACGGCAGGAGCTACAATCAGCGCATGACGATCTTTCACGGGGCCCGGCGCCATGAAGCGGCCGCGCAGTTCGGCGGTTCACCCGACGACTTTCTCGATTTCAGCGCGAACATCAATCCGCTCCCCTTTCCCTGTTCACTGGCGGCAGCCCTGACCGCCGCGCTGCCGTCAATCCGGCATTATCCCGACAGCAGCTACCGCGCGCTCACCGCCGCATTGGCCGGCTGGCTGCAGGTACCGGCAGATGCGCTGGCGCTGGGCAACGGCACGGCCGAGCTGATCTATACCCTGCTGCGGGTGCTTGCCCCCGCGCAGGTCGTCACCATCGAACCGACCTTCACCGAATACGCACAGGCGGCACGACTGGCCGGCATCCCGGTGCAGGCGCTGGCGCTCCATCCCGACAATGGTTTCACCCTGGACCCGGCGCAGCTCACCCCGCTGCTGATGCCCAACGCCATGGTCTTCCTCGGGCATCCGGTCAATCCAACCGGCATCCTCTATCCGCCGCCAGTCATCACCGCGCTGCGCGCCTGCTGCGCCGCACACCGGGCCACGCTGGTGCTCGACGAGGCCTTCATCGATTTTACCGCCGCGCCCGCCGCCGCCTCGCTGGCTGCCGCAGCCGCCGGCGATGAACGGCTGATCGTCCTGCGCGCCCTGACCAAGTTTTTCGCCATCCCCGGTTTGCGCGTCGGCGCGCTCGTTGCCACCCCGGCGGTTGCCGCCCAGCTCCGCGCGCAGCTCCCGCCCTGGAATGTCAACTGTCTTGCCGAGGCCGCCATCCTGCATTTGCTTGCGGACCGCGAGTGGCAGCAAGCATCATGGCACGCCGCCGGCGCGGCGCGTGCGCCCTTCGTCAGCGCCCTGGCAGCGCTGCCGGCCCTGGCTGCCGTGTATCCGCCGGCCGCCAATTTTGTCCTTGCCCGGCTGCGCCCGGCATTCGGCGATAGCGGCCGCCTCTACGACTACCTCGGCCGGCGGCAGCTGCTGATCCGTTCCTGCCGCGATTTTCCCGGCCTCGACGGCAGCTTCTTCCGCGCCGCCATCCGGTCGCCGCAGGACAATCAGGCGCTGCTCACTGCGCTGACGGAGTACCCGCCGATATGATGGCCTACTGGTCGGAGTTGACGCTGGTCGTCATGTTCGCGATACTCATCGACCTGCTGGTGGGTGACCCCTATTACCCGCTGCATCCCGTGCGGCTGATCGGCGCCAAGATCGCCCTGCTCGAACGGTGTTTCCGCTGGCTGGGCGGACGGCATCCGCACCGCCGATACCTGCGCTTTGCCGGGCTGCTCACCGCCGTCGCCACAATCGCCATATCCGCCGGACTGGCCTGGCTGCTGCTCGATCTCTGCCGGCAGACCGGCAAACTGGCCGGGTTTCTGGCGGCGGTCTTCCTGACCTATTCGAGCTTTTCCATCCGCGACCTGCGCAGCGAATCGCTGGGCGTGCTGCGCCGCCTGCGCGCCGATGATCTCGACGGCGCGCGCCGGCAGCTCGCGCGCATCGTCGGCCGTGACACCGGGCAGCTCGACCGCAAGGGAATTGTGCGCGCCACCCTCGAAACGGTGGCGGAAAGCGCCTGCGACGGGATCATCGCCCCGCTCTGTTTCGCCGTCCTGCTCGGTCCGGTCGGGGCCGTCGCCTATCGCGCCATCAATACCCTCGATTCGATGATTGCCCACAAGAACGAGCGCTACCTCTATTTCGGCTGGGGCGCGGCGTGGCTCGATGATATTGCCAATTTTCTCCCCGCCCGGCTCACCGCGCTGCTGCTGGCCGCGGCGACGCTGCTGCGCCCGCGCGGCACATACTTCCAGACGCCGGCACAGGCGCTGGGGATCGCCTGGCGCGACGCCGCCTTCCATCCCAGCCCGAACGCGGGCTGGCCGGAAGCGACTGCTGCCGGCGCACTGGGAGTGCAGCTGGGCGGCACCAGTTACTATGACGGCCAGCCCTACAGTTACCCGAACTTCGGCGACGCCACCCGGTCGCTGATGGCCGACGATATCATCCGCATCAATCAGCTCGTCATCGGCGCCGTCCTCTTCTTTTGCGCGCTGCTGACGCTGCCGTTCTTTGTGACATTGTGGCTGCAGGGGTAGGGAGGGGTTGCTCATGGACGCACCGCTGACACCCGCCGCGATCGGCGAACTCATCAGCCGGGTCAAGACCGCACAGCTGCGGCTGTATCAGGCCGCGGCGCAGTTTCTGCCCGAGCACCGGCGGCTGTGGCAAATTCTGCAAGTCGATTGTGAAAGCCACGCCATCATCATCGGCAAGGCCGCCGCCGCTGCTGCCGCCAATCCCGGACGCTGGCAGGTCCAGCCGTTCACCGTGCAGGTGCCGAACCTGCTGGTAACGGAAATGGCCGCCAAAACCGCCGAACTGGCCGCCGGCACCATCAATCGCCGTTATGCGGTGACGTTCATGGCCGACGCGGAGAAATCGCTCATCGATGCGAAACTCTACGACGCCCTCCGCACCGACCAGCTGGACGGCAGCGCGCAGCTCGACAGCATCAAGAACGAGTCGCTCACCCACGTAGCCAAACTGCGCGAACTTTTGCCGCAGCTCAGCTGACAGCCGATAGCCGGCGCCGCAACCGCTCCGCCAGCCAGCGCGCCAGTTGGAGATGCTCCTGCAGCGCGCCGGTGCAGGTGTCGCGCGCCAATTCGGCGCCGCCATCAGCCAGCACCAGTCCGCTGATCGTCATCTGTTCGCCGTCAACTTCCGCCAGCACGCCGGCGGTGGTTGCCGTCGCGTCCAACTGCCGCAGGCATTCCTACTCCGCCGCCAAAGCCAGCCGGAACTCCATCAGGTCCAGCCGGCCCGCCGCCGACCGGTTTTCTTCGTCATCCGCGCGCGCCAGCAGCACCAGCATCCCCTGCCCCGCCGCCGGCAGCAATTCGGTAACCGGCCGCATGGTCAGCGACGGTTCGCGCACGTTGAGCCGCACCAGATCGGCGGCAGCCAGCAGCAATGCCGCACAGATGCCGTTTTTCAGGGTCTGCAATTGCGCCGCCAATTCACCGCGACTGACCACCGGCATCAGATCGCGGCGCAGGGCGCGCACCCGCACGGCGCGCGCGCGGTCCGCAGCCCCCGCGGCTGCTCCCGCCGGCAGGTCAGCCAATGCCATGCCCGCGCGGGTCACCAGCACGTCATGCGGCGTGACGCGATCGGCAACTGCCGCCACGCTCACCCCGTCGGGCAGCGCCGGCGGCACCGCCTCGCCCGGCAGCACTGCCAGGTCGATTTCGCGCTGCTGCAGGGCGCTGATCAGTTCCGCCGCCCCGCCCGGCGTGCTGTGGGCTGCGCCCTGCTCGTCCGCCATGGTCACCGTAACGATCTGAAACTCATGCTTCGGTTCGCTGCTCAGCAGATAATCAACTGCCTGGGCCGCGAGCGCCATTGCCACCCCGCCGCCGCCCGTCCCAATTCGTATCATGCATTTCCTCCTGATGGCTGCCCGTCCCCTGCATCTCACCCGCGCACTGCGCAACGACACCGGTCGAATACCCGTTCGGGGTAATTCGCCGTCCTACTGCAAGGCAAAACGCACCGGCACGATTCCCACCGCCCGGCGCGCCACACCGTCGACGAGCAGCGGCACGAACTGCCACGATTGCACCGCCGTCAACGCCGCGCGATCGAGCATAACATACCCTGAACTTTGCACCAGGACCAGCGCCGCCACGCTCCCCGCCTCATCGACCGTCACCCGGATACGGGTCACCCCCTGGTACCCGCGCTGACGCGCCACCGGGGGGTACACCGGTGGCGGCGTCAGCCGGTAACGCATATTCGTCAGCAGCACGGTGCCATCACCCGCCACCGTAATGGGTGTACCCTGCGTGGTACCGCCCGCACCCGCTGCCGTGCCATTCCCCTGACCTGCCGCCACCCCCGGAACGGTTCCTCCCCCCAGCCCCGCCACCGACGCCACTGCTGCTCCCCGCCCGAAGGATGGGACCGCTCCGGCTGCAATTGCCGGACCCGCTCCCGTTATTCCCGCCGGCACTGCCGCGCCTGATACTCCGGACGCCGCCGGCGTCGCGTGCGATTGTGCCGGCCCGGAGAATGCCGCCGCCAACGGCGTGACGAATGACGGCACGGTGGCGGGTGCGGGCGTGGCCGCCGAAGAAGCCAATACCGGTGCAGCCGGAACCGGCCGCACCGGTGCCGGCACAGCTGGCAGCAGCGGCGGCGACACGGTTGCTCCGGTCAGCGCATTATCATGCGGCACCAGCTCATGGGCCGGGGCTGCCGGCATGGGTTCCGGTTCAGCCGCCGACGCCGCCGCTACCGGCGGCGCGGCAACGCCGGCTTGTTCTGCTGCTGCTGATATTCCCGCCGGCGCCATGACCGCATCAACCGTCGCCAACTGGCAGGCGCCGTCCAGTGCTGCCGCCACTTCGGCTGCACTCAGGCAGGCCCCGGCACCGACGAAGGTCACCGCCACCGGCGTCTCCGCAGTCCGGCGTGGTGCGCCCAGCATGATCCCCGGCACTGTCAGGAGCGCCATCCCGTGCAGCACGACACTCAGCATGCCCGCCTGCGGCAGCAGCATCTTCATGCCTGTTCCGCCAGGGCCGCCCGCGAGATAGGATAAATATGCGGACGACCGGTCACCGGATGCGGCTTGACCAGCACCACGGTATGATACACCTCTTCAATCCGCTGGTAGGTCAGCACCTCGTCCGGCGTCCCGCTGGCGGCCATCCGGCCGTCATGCAGCATGACAATCCGTTCGCAGTAATCCGCCGCCAGGTTGAGGTCATGCAGGATCATTATCACCGCCAGGCCCCGCTCGCGGTTCAGCAGGCGCAGCCGGTCGAGGATATCGACCTGGTGGCTGATATCAAGATGCGCCGTCGGCTCGTCGAGGATCAGGATATCCGGCTGCTGGGCCAGCGCCTGCGCCAGCTGCACCCGCTGCGCCTCGCCGCCCGACAGCGCCGTCACCCGCCGCGCCGCCAATTTCGTCGTATCCGTAACCGCCAGCGCTGCGACAATGGCCGTCTGATCCTGCGCCTGATCGCCTGCCTCGTGATGCGGGTAGCGGCCCATCGCCACCAGTTCCGCCACGGTAAACGGAAAGGCAAGGTCAAACTGCTGCGGCAATACCGCCACTTTCTTCGCCCGCGCCAGCCAGGTCAGTTGCGCAAGCGGCGTACCATCGAGGGTTACCGCGCCGGCGGCTGCCGGCAGCAGTCCGGTCAGGGCGCGCACCAGGGTGGTCTTGCCGCAGCCGTTGGGGCCGACCACACCGAGCATCTCGCCCGCACCGACGGTCAGCGTGATCTCGCGCAGTACCAGGCCGGCATCATAGCCGCAGGAGAGTCCGCACGCCGCGAGCGTGGTCATCAGAACAGCCGCCAGTCGCGCACGCGCATGAGGTAGAGCAGGAAGAACCCGCCGCCGATCATCCCGGTAATCACCCCGACGGGCAGCTCCGTGGGCGCCGTCAGCCCGCGCGCCACCGCATCCGCCAAAGTCAGGAAGGCGCCGCCGCCCAGCGCCGCAGCAGGGATCAGCCGCCGGTGCCCCGGACCGCACCAGCGCCGCAGCAGGTGGGGAATCAGCAGCCCGACAAAACCAATCATCCCCGCCACCCCGACGCAGGCCCCCGTGACCAGCGAGGCCGCCAGGAACAGCTCGCGCCGCACCCGCGCAGCGTCCACCCCGAGCTGGCGCGCCTTCTCCTCACCCAGGGTCAGCAAATCGAGTTCCCGCGCCCGGCGCAGCGTCAGGAGCAAACCGCCCGCGATCAGCACTGACCCGCTCGCCAGCAGGGCCGGAGTCACTGACGACAGATCCCCCATCAGCCAGAGGAAGACACCATGCAGTTCGTGCGCGGTCGCCAGGGCGAATATAAACAGCACCACCGCCGACAGCAGGAAATTGAGCATCACCCCCGCCAGCAGCAGCATGGCGGACGAGAACCCGCGCCGCAGCGCCAGGCGATCGACCCAGAACGCCGCCGCCAGCGCGCCAAGGAACGCCGCCACCGGCACCGTCACCGCGCCGGACAGCCCGCCGATAATCACCAGCGCCGCCCCCAGCACCGCCCCGCCCGACACCCCCAGCGTGTAGGGTTCCGCCAGGGGATTGCGCAGCAGGCCCTGAAACACCACCCCGCCCACCGCCAAACCCGCCCCGACCAGCAGCCCGGTCAGCACGCGCGGCACCCGCACCTGCCAGACGATCGCCGCTTCCGCCGTACCGGCCTGCGGCCCTGCCAGCAGCGCCTGCCACAGCCCGGCCGGCGTGAGCATACTCCCGCCCACCAGCAACGCCAGCAACACCGCGGTGAACGCCAGCAGCGGAAGCAGCAGCTGTTTCACGGCAATGCCACTCCGGGGTGAAATAATGCCGCCAATCGCCGCGCACTGGCCGCCAGATGGCGCGGCGTCGGGATGCACAATTCCTGCGCCTTGAGCAGGTGCAGCCGCCCGCTTTTGGCCGCCGACACCACGCCCAGTGCCTGCCAGCGTCGCGCTTCCGCCGCCGACATATTGCCCATGTCCACCATGACAATGACCTCGGGGTTCAGCGTCAGCACCGCCTCGCGACTGTAGCGCGGGTAGGCGCTGGCTGCGGCCGCGGTCAGGTTTTCACCGCCCGCCAGCCCGATGACCTCATTGAGGAACGAACCCGCGCCCACCGCCACCAGCGGATCCGTTCCGACCTGGCACAGCACGCGCACGCGCGGCTGCGCCGCCACCGCCGTACGAATCGCCGCCAGGGTATCCTGCAGCACCTGCACCTGCAGCGCAGCCCGTTCCGGCACTCCCAGCAGCTCCGCCACCCGCCGGTACTTGTCCACGATCGACGCCACGCCCGTGTCCTCGGCAAACAGTTCGACCCGCAGCCCGAGGTCGCGCAGCTGGGCCAGCGTGCGCTCGCGATTCGTCCCGCCATGGGCAAGGATCAGATCGGGTTTGAGTTCGATGATTCGTTCGAGATTGGGATTGAGCAGCGTCCCCACCCGTGCATGCGTTTCCCGCGCCCGGTAGGCGGTGCAGTAATCGGTCACCCCGACGAGGCGCGTATCCTCGCCCAGTTCATAGACCATCTCCGTCAGCGACGGCGCCAGCGAAATGACCCGCTGCGGGTCCCGCTCACCCGGCACTGCCGGTGAGGTCACCGCCGGCGGCTCCGTCCGTCCGCACCCCAGCGCCAGTCCGGCCGCCAGCAGGCCCGCGATCAGCCAACAGCGGAATAATCTGCGCGCTGTCTCCAGAACCGGTCTCCGGTACCGCATCAGAAATCGAACCGCAGGCCGGCGCGAAAGGTCCGCCCCAGCTCAAAATATTCGTAGCGGCTGGTGCTGGCCGGCGAGATTTCTCCCGACACCGCATTGTCGCGATCGAGCAGATTCGTCACCGCAACGGTGAATTCACCCGTGCCGCCCGGCAGGGCGATCCCCACCATCACATCGGTGGAAACAAAATCGTTCAGCGCGTTTTGCCGGTCCATGAGCATCGTCACTCCGACCCGGGCGTTGACCGCGCCGTTATCGAAACTTACCGCCAAAACCAGCTGCCAGCCCGCGCCCGTCTGCACGAGCTGGTTTTGCGCATTGCCCGCCTCGGGTTCGGCGTAGCAGCCATTCATGCCGATCGTCCAGTATTCATGCGGCGTCAGCGCCAGTTCCCAGTCGATCCCCCGGCTGCGCCAGTACCCGGTATTGTAATACGTCAGCGGATTTCCCTTGCTGCGGTCGAAATCGATCTTATCCTTATAACGCATGAGGAACGGCGCGATGGTTGCCGAAAACAGGTCGCCGCGGTATTTCACACCGACCTCA
>CAZFBR010000076.1:0-14150 GCA_964517215.1 uncultured bacterium | reverse complement strand
AGCCGCCGGCCAGCCAGTCGGAAATCGGCCCGCAGCGGCGGGCGAGATACCCGGCCAGCGGCGTGCCCACATCGCCGGCAAAGGTCCGCTCCGCCTGATGCCGTCGCCACAGGTCGGGGTATACGGCCGTGTCAAAGACCAGCGGCACCGTGCGGTCCTGCCCGGTAAAGTGCTCGGTATTGGCCCGCTGCGGGTCGGCGCAGACCACCAGGTGCGGCCGCACCCCGGCCTGCGTCAGCGGGGTCAGGGCGGTATCGCAGGCGACGAGCAAAACCCGGTCGCGCAGGCCGGCCAGCACCGGCAACCACTCGTCAAGGTGCGGGCTGGCGCCGATGATGACGGCGGGCAGTCCCGCCGGGGTAACCCGCAACGATTGCGCACTGGCGGCCGCCAGCACCTGCGGCAGATTGGCCACCGTATTCCCGAGCCACAGCCGGGCGAAAAACGATTCCGTGCGGAGCGAAGTCAGGTCCTGGTTCATCCCCGTCTGCAGCGCGGCGATGATCTCCTTGACCCGATCGGCATGACAGCGCAGCGCCGCGGGAAAGATTAGCGTCCACACCCCCTGCAGGCCGCCCGCTTCGCGCACCACGGTATTGGCCATGCCGGCCGTCGCGGTGACCGCGCCGGCGTAGAGCGGGATGCCCGTCGCCGCCAGTTCCGCGCCGCGCCGCGCTTGGGCCAGTCGCGCCAGATCTTCGTCGGGTTCGAGGGCGATGGCCGGCAGGCCGGGGAACATGCGTCGGAATACCGTCAGCTGGTAGCCGAACCCGACCCCGATCAGCAGGGCCAGGGCCGGCGTATGCTGCCGCTTCTGCTGTTCCTGCGCCAGCCAGCGTTCGGCCTCGCGTTCGGGATTATACCGGGAATGATAGGTCGTCCCGCCCGCCAGCTGCGGCACCGGGGTCGGCCCTTCCAGCACCGTCCAGTTCACGCCAACAGCTCCTGCGCCTGCCGCATGGTCATATGCTCCACCCCGCGCATGGCGAGGCCATGCCCTTCCACCTGAATATAGCGGAAGCGGGCGTCGCGCGCAAGGCAGGCCTCGCATTCGGTGCGGAAGGAAAAGTAGGCGGTATGCGTGGCGACGGCGGCGCCGGCCGCATTGACCGCCGGCACCAGCGGCTGCGCCTGCACCGCGCGGCGGTTGGCATTCTCCACGGTGGCGAACCGCCCCGCCGCCGCGCTTGCCTGGCGGTGGAAGCGCGTGCCGCGGGCATACACGCTGCCGAACGGGAAGCCGAAATCGCAGCCCGCAATGAGGAGCGGGCCGGGCCGGCCGAGCCGCTGCAGCAGTTCCAGCGCCGCCACCGCCACCGTGCTGCCGCCGTTGATGACCGGGCGGTCGCCCCACCAGTCGCGCAGCGCCGGTTCGTCGCGATGGGCGCGCGGCAGCACCACGGCCCGGCGGCCGGCGGGAAACAGGCGCGGGATGGCGGGATCGACCGCCGGCGAATAGACCAGCACGCAGGTCTCGCCCATCGCCAGGAAATGCCGGACGTTGGCGGGATAGGGATCCACCGCCACCACCAGGTCGGGTTCCATGCCGTCGGCCGCCAGCGCCGCCAGCGCGGTATCGACCGCAGCAATCGCCAGCCGGTCGCGGTGCTGCCGCAGCAGCGGACGCACCAGGTCGAGCGTCGGGCCGGCCGCCACCAGCACCGGCATCCGGTTCGCCAGTCGCGGTGCCAGCACGGGGTAATCCGGGTCGGTCTCCGCCAGGGCGCGATTGCCCGCCAGATTCTCCGGGACCACGCCGTCCTGCCGCGCAACGGTATTGCGCTGCATGCGGATGACGTCCAGCAGCGGCGCCACCCGCGGATGGGTGGCGCGCAGCAGTTCCAGCGACGGCACATGGATCAGCACCGCAGCCCGCTGTTCAAGCCGCGGCGCCAGCCGGGCGAGGGCCGCCACCAGCTCCGCTTCCGCGCCGCTGAGGAAGGTCGTCGCCGGATCGGCGGTAAACACCCCGTGCCGGCCGGCCAGCGCAATGAGTTCCCGCACTGGCTCGATAATGAAGAGTTCCGCCCGCGGCAGGCGCCGGCGCAGCGCAGCAGCGTGATAGCCGAGGCCCAGCCCCGCGACCAGCACCGCCGGCGCATCCGCCGGCACCGTGGCGGCGAGGCGCTCTCCTTCCGCCGCCGGATCGCGCTGCGAATGCAGCCACCGTTCGCGCCCGGCAGCGGTCGCCACGCACACCGTCGGCATGCCGTTCGCCGCAATACTGACGCGGCAGCGCGGTTCGTCAGCCATTGGCCTCATCCGCGTCAGGCGCAGCCGGTGTTTGCATGCCGCGGATACTCATGAGCGCATGGTTCAGCTGACAATTTCGTTCAGTCCCTCGAGCAGCAGCGCCAGTTCTTCCGCACTGACCTTTCCGAGTTTCTTTCCCAACCGTTCCCGCGACAGGGTGCGCACCTGGCCGATCTTGACCCATGACCGTTTCGGCAATGCCGGGTCCGACAATTCCAGCGTCAGCGGGAACCCCGCGCGCGGCGGCTGGCTGGTCACGGCCAGCGCAATGACAGTGCCCGAATGCTCGTTGAACACCTCATGGCTGATCACCGCCACCGGGCGCTGACCGGCCTGCTCATGCCCGCGGACCGGGTTCAGGTCGGCCCAGACGATATCGCCCCTCAGTATTCTGGCCATTGCCCGCGTTCCAGCGTCATATCCGCCTCCGCCTCGCGCTGCTCGGCGTGGCGATCGAGTTTGGCGCATTCGCGCGCCAGCCGGTTGCTGTCGAGCCGCGCCAGCTTTTCGCTGACCGCCTCCTGGATCGCCCGGCTGCGATTGGCAAACTGCCGGTTCCTGACCAGCCGGTCCAGCCGCCGGAGCAACCCGGTATCCAGCGTAATCGCCACCTTCGCCGTTCCCATGCGCCGCCTCCTTATCCTACCATTTATCATACCACATTCCCAGCCAACGGTCAACGCCCCATCCGCCGCTGTTTTTGACATGCCCGGCGGGTAATGTATAATTTGCGGTTGGCCGGGGTAAGCGCACGCGCCCCCGGCAGGGGATACTGATCATGAACGAACCACGCTGGCAGGACGGCACCATCGCCGTACACGCGGGGCAGCAGCCCGACCCGGTCACCCGGTCGCGCGCCGTCCCCATTTACCAGACCTCGTCGTATGTTTTCGACTCGGCGGAGCATGCGGCGAACCTGTTCGCGCTCAGCGAGCCGGGCAACATCTACACCCGGCTGATGAACCCGACCACCGCGGTGCTGGAGCAGCGCGTCGCGGCGCTCGAGGGGGGCGTCGGGGCGCTGGCGACTGCCAGCGGCATGGCCGCGATCACCCTCGCCATCCTCACCCTGCTCAAGCAGGGGGACCATATCGTCACCTCCGCCTCGCTCTACGGCGGCACCGACACGCTGTTCAATTACACCCTGCCGCGCATGGGGATCACCACGACCTTCCTCGCCGACCCGACCCCGGAGAACTACCGGCGGGCGGTGCAGCCCAACACCCGCCTCTTCTACGGCGAGACCATCGGCAATCCGAAGGGTGATATCCTCGACCTCGCCGGGGTGGGCGCGGCGGCGCAGGCGGCGGGCGTGCCGCTGATGATCGACAACACCTTCGCCCCGCTGCTGTGCAAGCCGCTGCGCCACGGCGCGGACATCGTGGTCCATTCGCTGACCAAGTGGCTGGGCGGGCACGGCACCACCCTGGGCGGCATCATCGTCGACGGCGGCGGGTTCGACTGGGCGAACGGGAAATTTCCCGAATACACCGCCCCCTTCGCCGCCTACCATTTCACCGAATCGCTGGTACAGAAGTTCGGCCAGGCCGCCTTCATCACCCGCGCGCGCATCGACCTGATGCGCAATATCGGACCCTGCCTCTCCCCCTTCAGCGCCTTCCAGCTGCTGCAGGGGATCGAGACGGTGCACCTGCGCATGCCGCGGCATTGCGCCAACACCCTGGCGCTGGCGCAGCACCTGGCGCAGCACCCGGCCGTGGCCTGGGTCAACTACACCGGGCTGCCGGACCATCCGCACCATGCCCGCGCGGACCGCTACCTCAGCGGCGGCTATGGCGCGGTCTTCGGATTCGGCGTGCGCGGCGGCTACGCGGCGGCGAAGCAGTTCATTGCCGGGGTGAAGATCTGCTCGCACCTCGCCAACGTCGGCGACGCGCGGACGCTGGTCATCCATCCCGCCTCGACCACGCACCAGCAGCTCGACGCCGCCGCGCGCGCCGCCTGCGGCATCGGCGACGACTTCATCCGCGTCGCGGTGGGGATCGAGGACCCGGCGGACCTCATCGCCGATTTCGACCAGGCGCTGCGCCGCGCCGGCGACCGGGCGCAGTAAATGGGCCTGCATCTGCCGGAGGCGAATGTCGGCCTGGTCCGCACGCACTACTGGACCTTCGCCCAGACCCCCGACGAGCTGCCGCTCGACTGCGGCCGCACCTTCGGCCCGATCACCGTCGCCTACGAGACCTACGGCACGCTGAACGCCGCACGGGACAACGCCATTCTGCTGATCCACGCGCTGACCGGCGACGCGCACGCCGCGGGCCGGCATCTCCCCACCGACCGCAAGCCGGGCTGGTGGGACCCCGCCGTCGGGCCGGGCAAGATCTTCGACACCGACCGCTACTTCGTCATCTGCAGCAACTGCCTCGGCGGCTGCATGGGGACGACGGGGCCGTCGTCGACCAATCCCGCGACGGGCCAGTCGTACGGGCTGGCGTTCCCCGTCTTCACCGTGCATGACATGGTCAAGGTGCAGGCGGCGCTGGTGCGCCATCTCGGGGTGCGCGAGCTGGCCTGCGTCGCCGGCGGCTCGCTCGGCGGCATGCAGGTGCTGGAGTTCGCCATCCGCTTCCCCTTCCTCGTGCGCGCGATCATGCCCATCGCCACCACCTGGCGGCTCACCCCGCAGGCGATCGCCTTCAACGAGATCGGGCGCACCGCCATCGTCAACGACCCGAACTTCCACGACGGCAACTACTACGACCAGCCGGGCTGGCCCGACGACGGGCTGGCCCTGGCGCGCATGATCGGGCACATCACCTACCTCTCCGAGGAAAAGATGCTGCAGAAATTCGGGCGGCAGATGGTGGACCATTACGGGGCGCGGCTGCACCTCAAGAGCAAGTTCCAGGTTGAGAACTACCTGCAGTACCAGGGGGACAAGTTCGTGCGGCGGTTCGACGCCAACTCCTACCTCTACCTCACCCGGGCGATGGACCTCTACGACCTCGAGGAGGATTGGGGCACGCTGCAGAACGCCTTCGCGCGCATCCGTGCCCGCATCATGCTGATGTCGTTCACCAGCGACTGGCTCTTCCCCCCCGCGCATGCGGAGCGCATGCACGGCGTGTTCCAGGAGCTGTACAAGGACGTGGTGTACCACAATGTGGTGTCACCGTCGGGGCACGACTCCTTCCTCGTCGAATACGACACCATCCTGCCGCTCATGCGCAGTTTTCTCAACGCCGAATAGGCCGCCAACCGGCCGTACCCGCCTGCCGCCCCGCGGCGCGGCGCCGCCATGCCCCGCCCGCCGGCGCTGCCGCCTGGCCGCCACTGCCGGCATCAGGCCGGCATGGCCCGGGTCAGCGCCAGGCCACCTGCAGCGGGGCGCGGTCAACCAGGCGGTGATAGGTGAATTGCGGATAGCCGAGCATGAACCCGCCGGTGGCGATGCGTCCGGCGGGGAGCTGCAGCACCTTGAGCAGCGGCTGCCAGTTGGCGGCCGCGGCCATGCCGACGAAGCCCGCCCAGCAGGTCCCCAACCCGAGCGCAGTCGCATACAGTTCGGCGTAGGCGATGATGTCGTAGGTGTTGCCGGCCGCCATCGGGTTCTCCGCCGCCGCGTGGGTGACGACGAGGCAGGGCGCGCCGCGCAGCACAATGTCCCGGCCCGTGTCGCGGAAGATTCTCGCGTAGGCGGCGTAGAACGCGCCCGCCGGCGTCCCGGCCTGCGCTTCGAGGAACGCCACCGTGCTCTCGACCACCGCGCGCAGGGCGGACGGTTCCTGCAGCACGAGGAAGGCGATCCCCTGCGAATTGGCGCCCGTCGGCGCGCAGCGGGCGACGCCCAGCAGCTGCTCGACGAGCGCGCGCGGCACCGCCTGCGGCTGATAGTTGCGGATGGACCGGCGCGCGCGCAGGAACTGTTCCGCCGTCGCGGGATCAATCACCGGATGCGCGACCTGCGGCACCTGCCGCGCCCGGGGGGCGCGCGCATTGTCGAGCGCTGCGGTCGGACAGACCGCCACGCAATGGCCGCAGGCGAAACAGGCCTGCGGCTGCCGCTCCTGCGGGCCGTCAGCGGTCACTGCGATAATGAAGGCGGGACAGACCGCCGCGCAGGCGCCGCACTTCGTGCATTTGTCGGTTGCCACGGTCAGCAATGCCATACGGGTATTCCTCCGTCGACAGCCGTTTGCCGGTTGTCGCACACCGGTTGTAACATGTTGGGCGCGGGTTGACAAGTCGCCGGGAAAAAGCGTATATTTTCCTACCGTGGCGCAGGTTGTGCCATGATCATGTGTTGTCCGCCCAAGGAGGCAATGATGAGCATCAAGGTAAACGAAAAGGTTCTGGCGAAGACCGTGCAGCGCTGCAAGGAACGCGGCATCATCATTCCCACGTTTGCCCAGCAGAAAGACCCGCGGCATGTGCCTGCTGAGATTCGCCATCGGCTGTCCAAAGTCGGGCTGTGGGACATCAACCCGGTCAACCTTTTCCGCATTACCTGGAAGAACGAGCCGCGCAGCAAGGGCGGCACGTACGGCGGCGTCAACTTCCTCGAAATCCCGCGCGAGATCACCGGCATCAAGGCCCGGGTCATCGGCATCGTCGGCAAGTATTTCCCGACGGGGGCGCACAAGGTGGGCGCGGCGTTCGGCTGCCTCGTCCCGCGCCTCGTCACCGGCCAGTTCGATCCGAGCCAGCAGAAGGCGGTCTGGCCCTCGACGGGCAACTACTGCCGCGGCGGCGCCTTCGACTGCGCCCTGCTCGGCTGCGACGCCATCGCCATCCTCCCCGCGGAAATGAGCAAGGAGCGCTTCACCTGGCTGAAGAGCATCAAGACCAGCGAGATCATCGCCACCCCGGGAAGCGAGAGCAACGTCAAGGAGATCTACGACAAGTGCCATGAACTGACCCGCGACCGGGGCGACAAAATTGTCATTTTTAACCAGTTCGAGGAATTCGGCAATGCCAACTGGCATTACCACGTGACGGGGAGCGCCATCCGCGAGGTGTTTGAGCAGGTGCGCGGCAAGCGCGGCCGTCTGGCGGGCTACTGCTCGACGACGGGCTCGGCCGGGACGATCAACGCGGGCGACTACCTGCGCACGCTGGCGCCCGACATCAAGGTCGCCGCGGGCGAGGCCAAGCAGTGCCCGACGCTGCTCAACAACGGCTTCGGCGGCCACCGCATCGAGGGGATCGGCGACAAGCACGTCCCGTGGATCCACAACGTGCGCAATACCGACATGGTCATCGCCATCGACGACGCAGACACCATGTCGCTCCTCCGGCTGTTCAATGAGCCCGACGGCCACAAGTATCTCGCCAGCCGCAAGGTGCCGCAGTCGGTGATCAACCAGCTGTCGCTGCTCGGCATTTCCGGGATCGCCAATATGCTGATGTCGATCAAGATGGCCAAGTACTACGAGATGGACGAGGACGACATCATCTTCACCGTCTTCACCGATTCCGCCGAACTGTACGGCTCGCGGGTCAAGGAACTCGCCAAGGCGCACGGCGACTACAGCCGGCAGCAGGCGGTCCATGACTTCGCCCAGTTCCTCTCCGGCGCCGGCACGGGCGACATGAAAGAGCTCGGCTATTACGACCGCAAGGCGCTCCACCACCTCAAGTATTACACCTGGGTCGAACAGCAGGGCAAGACCTACGAAGAAATCAACGAGCTGTGGAAACCGTCATTCTGGACGGACAAGTTCGCGCACATGGACGAATTAGACGAGTTGATCATCGATTTCAACAAGCGAACCGGCCTGCTGAAATAACGTTTTATCAAGAGCGGCAAAGGGTTATGCCTTTGCCGCTCTTGTTGTAAAAAAAACTGTAGATTTTTGCTGAAAATGTGCTATAATTGACTGCACAAAAAGCACAAGGATGTGGACCATGGATACTGAAAGCAAATTTGAGATTGGCTGTCACAACTGCCAGCACCTGCAGACGGAACTGGGCGAAGTCGCGGGGGGCTGCTCCCGTCATCCCGAGATCAACTGGCCCGATACCGATGAAATCATCATCTGCCATGATTTCAAGTGCCGGTTCGAGCTCTGCTCACAACCCGGATTTGATGAATTGGACAAGCTGTTCAACGGCAAGTTCAAGAACCGGATGAAGCCCGGCCTGCTCTTCAGCTATCTGCCGCACGGCACCCTGCCGCACCTTACCGCCTATCAGTTTGCCGGCGGGGTCATCGCTTCCACCCGCAAGCAACCCGGCAGCAAGTAACCGCTACCGCACAACGGGCATAAAGAACGCCAGCCAGGGTGTGCGCCGCACACAGCGGTATTCCATCACGCCAGTGCGGGCCGCCGCCGCGTTGCACCCCTCCTGCACCAGTTTCTCATCCGCAATGATCACCAGCCGGTCATCGGCCCGCAACTGCCCCGCTTCTTCCAGCGTGCACACGCTGCCGCGCGTGCCGTCGCCGCGCCACAACGGGTCCTGCAGCAGCGCCACCACCGGGCCCTGCCACCAGCCCGGCGGGCCGCTGTGCCCGTCGCTGAACACCACCATCCGTCCCGGCAGTTCACGCACCGCCCGCAACTCCTCTGCCGTGCCGAAGGAATCGCTGTGAATGTTCTGGCGGATCGCCATTGTCTGGCCGGCTGCCGCGACTGTTGCCGCGACCAGCACCACCGCGATCACGAGCAGCATCCGCCGCCCCGGTTTCACCTGTGCAAGCAGCCACGCCATGCCCGCGACCAGCGCCAGGCCTGCCAGCCATTGATAGTAATGATGCCAGGTGGCCGCCCGCGCCAGGGCGGCCATCCAGCCGGCACTGGCCAGCAGCGACGAGCCCGCCAGCCACACCAGCGGTGCGTGGCGCGCGGCCCGTATCCGGTACAGCAGCACCGCGGCCACCGGCACGCCGATCAGCAACAGCAGACGTCCCGCAGCCGTGAAATTGTAGCCCGCAAACTGCCATTGCCCGTACAGCCATTCCCGCCAGCCGATACCGGCGAATTTGCCATCAATAAACATCGCCAGCGACCGGCTGCTCCCGTCTTGGTCCAGGCGCAGCCACGCCAGCATGAGCGCATTGGCCGCCGCCCCGGCCAGCATGGCCAGCCCGGCCGTGCGCCAGCGCCGCCCTGATTCATTTTCGTGCCGGCGTATCCAGAGGAACAGCGTGAGCACTGCCGCGAGCAGGTGCGCATGCCATTCCGTCTGCAGCCAGCAAAACACCGCCGGACCCAGCAGCCAGTTCGCCCGCCGGCCGGGGCGCAGCGCCAGCCACCAGGCCAGCAGCGTCCAGAACACCAGTCCGTTTTCATATTTCCACTGGATGCCGAACAGCGCATTGAGCGGCAGCGCCGCATACCATGCCGTCAGCAGCGCCGCCAGCCATGGCCGCTGCAGCGCGCTATCGAGCAGCAGGAACAGCAGGGCCAGCGCACCGAGCAGCTGCAGGAGCATGAAACTGCGCGGCACCCACAGCCCGCGTCCCAGCAGGCGCTGCCAGCAGCGAAAGAGGGCGGGCGACAGCACCGGGTGGTGGGCATAATACCGGGCCGCCGCCGGTGTCCCGTCGCCGGCATTGGTCCACGTCGCCGTCCCCGTCCACAGCCGCGCCTCCCACTGCCCGGCTGGCGCGTGATTGCTGTTGAGGGCATGCCGCATGAATTTGGCGGTGTCGAAATGGTAATGCTGCCGCCCGTCCCCCAGCGGTTCGTTCAGCCGCGGCAGGGCATAGACGGCCTGCAGCAGCAGGATCAGCAGCAGCCACAACCAGCGTTGCCGCCGGGCCGGCGGCGCGCCCAGTGCCGGATCGCCCGTCGTCATTGCCGGCCTTCGCGCGCGCCGGCCATGAATCTGGCGGCAGCGCGGCACATCTGATCAGGCGGTATTGCGTCAGTGACACCACTCGCCGGCAAACTGCAACCGGCCATTGGCGCGGCACGCGCGGCCTGCAGAAAGAAAACGGCCGGCGGGAAAACCCGCCGGCCGCTGGTCGCTGTGCCCATGAAATAGAGTATGCTGTCCCCGCAATTTCAGTTGACTTTGTTGAGGATTTTGCCTTCCTTGCAGAACGCGACCACCTGCTCGGCCGCGGCGACGGAGCAGTTGATCTGCGCCTCCGCCGACGACGCGCCCAGGTGCGGGATGCAGACGACATTGTCGCAGCCGAGGAACGGATGGTCGGCCGGAACGGGTTCCTTGGTGTAGCAGTCGATGGCCGCGCCGGCGATGGTGCCGTTCTTGCACGCCTCCGCCAGCGCCGGCTCGTCGATGATGCCGCCGCGGGCGCAGTTGATGATGTACGCCGTCTTTTTCATCTTCGCCAGCTGCGCCGCGCCAATCATGCCGCGGGTCGCGTCGATCAGCGGGACGTGCACGCTGATGAAGTCGGCCTGGGCCAGCAGCTCGTCGAGGGAAACGATCGGGAAGTCGAAGTTCCCCTTCGCCACTTCGTAGCAGATGACCTTCATGCCGAGGACCTTCGCCATGGCGGCGACGTCCTTGCCGATCTTTCCCGCGCCGATGAGGCCGAGCGTCTTCCCCTTGATCTCCTGACCCTCGAGCTTGTTCTTCTCCCACTGCCCCGCCTTGGTGGTGGTGTGGGCCCTGGCCAAATGGCGCGCCAGGGTGAAGATGAGGCCGATGGTCAGTTCCGCCACCGCGTGGCTGTTCTGGCCCGGGGTGTTCTCGACCGCGATCCCCTTCTCCGCCGCAAACTTCTTGTCGATGTTGTCCGTCCCCTCGCCCGCGCGGGTGATCAGCTTCAGCTTCGTTGCGGCGGAGAGGATGTCCGCGTTCGGCTTGGTCGCGCTGCGCACCATCAGCACATCGTACTCGCCGATGATCGCCTTCAGTTCCTCGGGCTTGAGGCCCGTCTTGATGTCAACCTGCAGGTCGGGATGCTGCTTGAACACTTCCATCCCCGCCTTGTCGTGCTTGTCGGAAACCAGGATCTTTGCCATTACGCTCCTCCAGTCATTTCTGTCTGTTCGCCCGGACTGCGCTCAGCCCTTAGCCGTTCTTCTTCGCGAATTCGTCCATGAACTTCGCCAGCGTCTCGCAGCCGGCAAGCGGCATGGCGTTGTAGATCGAGGCGCGGCAGCCGCCCACGTCGCGGTGCCCCTTGAGCCCGTGCAGCTTCGCCTGCTTCTTCCCCTCGCTGATGAAGGTCGCCTCGAGCTCCTCGCTCGGCAGGCGGAAGGCGATGTTCATCTTCGAGCGGCTGTCCTTGTCCGCCGGGCAGCGGTAGAAGCCGCTGCTGCGGTCGATGGCGTCGTAGATCGCCTTGGCCTTCGCCTCGTTGACCTGTTCAATCCCCTTGAGGCCGCCCTGCGCCTCGATCCACTTCATCACCAGCTGGACGACGTAGATGGCGAAGGTCGGCGGCGTGTTGTGCAGCGACTTCTTCTTCGCATGGTTCTTGTACGAGAGCATGTTCGACAGGGTCTCGGGGCTGCGCGCCACCAGGTCGTCGCGCATGATGACGATGACCACGCCCGACGGCCCGAGGTTCTTCTGCGCCCCGGCGTAGATGCAGGCGTACTTGCTCATGTCGATCGGGCGGCTGCAGATGTCCGAGGACATGTCGCAGACATGCGGCGCGTCGAACGACGGCGCGCTCGCCCACTGCGTCCCGTAAATGGTGTTGTTCGACGTGGTGTGCACGTAGGCCGCGCCCGGGGTCAGTTTGAACGACTCGGGCTTCGGGATGTACGCGTACTTGCGGTCCGCCGACGACGCGGCGACATTGATCGTGCCGACCTTCTTCGCTTCCTTGATCGCCGTGCTCGACCAGACCCCGGTGTCGATATAGTCGGCGGTCTGCCCCGCGCCCAGCAGGTTCATCGGCAGCATCGAGAACTGCAAGCTGGCGCCCCCCTGCAGGAACATGACCTGATAGCCCGCGGGCACGCCGATCACCGAGCGGATCCGCGCCTCGGCGTCCTGGATGATCGCATCGAATTCCTTCGAGCGGTGGCTCATCTCCATGATTGACATGCCCGCCGTGCCGTATTCGACGAGATTCCGCGCCGCCTCCTCGAGCACCGGCACCGGCAGAATCGACGGCCCCGCGTTGAAATTGATCAAGCGTTCACCCATTACAGCACCTCCATGATGGTAATACGCGTCGGGCCAACCCGGGCAACACCCGCCACCGTTCCGCGTTATCCTAAGTTGATGAGAATATCAGACCGCACCGCCGCTGTCAAGCCGCAGAACCTACTGGTGTTCCAGCAGGTTGAGCACCGCATAGAGCATGAACACCATCCCCAGCAGCAGCAGCAGATTGGTCACGGAGATCAGCAGCACCACCAGCAGCATCCAGTCGCTGGAAAGGCGAATCAGCATCGCATGCAGCACCTGCGCCCAGCCCGCCCCGCCCATCCCCTGCGTCGCCACCGCCGGGAGCACCAGCAGGGGAATAAAGCTCAGCATGGCAAAGACGATGAACACAAACGCGCTGGAGCGGATGCGCCGCTGCAGGGTGTAGGCGCGCATCTTCTGCGCCAGGTCGAGTTTGCCGCCGAGATTGCCGCTGTCGATCAGTCCCATGTCAGTTCCTCCGTGGCGCCTGGCCGGTTTCCAGCCGGAAACTGATCAGCCGCGCCAGCGTCATGATGATGCGCAGCGCTGCACCCGGCTGCTGCATCATGAAATTGTCAAACGCCTGCTTGTCGATCTTCGTCACCGTCGTGGGCGCCAGCGCCGTCACCGTCGCCGTGCGCGGCCAGCCCAGCACAAAGCCCGCTTCCCCGAACACGTAGCCGTCGCCGAACTTCGCCACCGGCACCGGCTGCCCGTCGGCGCCCGCACAGGTTGCGGCCACTTCACCGTGACGGATGGCATACAGCTCATGGCCGGGCGAACCCTGGGTGAAAATCACCGCGCCGGCGGGATACTCCGCGGTGCTGGTCGCCACGCGCAGATCGGCCGCTTCTTCCGCGTTCAGCATCTCATCGACCTCCGCCCAGGTGAGGCCCTGGTCGGGATCATAACGCAGCGTGGCCGGGTCCGCCGCGGGGAGAGCGGCAAGCGCCAGTTCCACCGCCTGCAGCCGGTAGCAGATGACCGTGATGAGGCCGAGGACAATCTTCAGGCCGGTCAGCGGGTAGCGGCCGCAAAAGCGCAGAAAATCCTTTTTATTGATGGTCAGCAGTTCCACCGGGCCGTCGGCCACTGCCCGGGCGGTGCGCGCCCAGCCGAGGATGAACGACATTTCGCCCAGCAGGTCGCCGGTCGCCAGTTCCGCCACCGGCGCACCCCCTTTGATGATATGGACCGTGCCGGATTTGACGATATGCAGTTTCTCGCCGGTATCCCCCTCACGGAAGATGCTGGCGCCCAGCGTGAATTCCTCCGCGTTGAGAATGGTGGAGAAGGCGCGGATATCCGCCATGGTCAAGTCGCCCAGCAGGTCGTCGAACGTGGGCGCCTTGGCCAGTTTCTCCGCCACATCGAACACCGGCGTGCCCGCCGGAACCGCCGCGGCTGCCGCCGGCGTTGCACTCACCGGTGCCGGCCAGTCCTCGGCGGTAATCAGCCCCTGCGCGATCAGCGCCTCGCGCAGCGGAGTGCCGCCCGCGCGCTCGCGCACGCGCGCGACCTGCCGGGGCGCCAGCAGCCCCTCGTCGATCAACCGGTCAATGATCGCCTGCTCGTCCACGACCCGCTCTCCCGACCCGTCAGTCGTCGCCGCCCGCGCGGCGATTGGCCTTCTTGCGGCTCTGATGATGCTTGGTGGCCAGGATCTTTTCCTGCGCCCGCTTCGACCGCTTGCGCTTCTGGCGCCGGATCTTCTCCCGCCGCGCCTGCTCCGCGCGGATGAAACCTTCCCGCGCGTCGAAATCTGCCCGCAATTCTTTGTACTTGCGGTAGAGCGCCTGCGCGAGTTCCTGGGTTTGTCGGTAACGCTTCTCGAACTGGAGGTACCGATCGTCCGCGACTTGTTGCAG
>CAZFBR010000075.1:0-14159 GCA_964517215.1 uncultured bacterium | reverse complement strand
CTGCGGGGGCAGACTGCTCGACCGGCGATGGTCGTATGCGATATGGGGCGCCTGCTGGTATCTTGCGCTGCGATTGACAACCGGAGCAGTACCAGTGCTATCGCCGGGAACAACGCCACTGGCCCGAGTATTCGTCGGTTGGGTCTGCCCGATGCTTGCCGCGTATATCGTCGCGAAGGCGATTGACTTGCTGACGAGCGCATGCTGCGGCAGGAATACGGCGATACGGATCACCAGTGACAATAAGGATACAATCGGGAGAAGCGGACGCTGACATTGCGCCGCTGCGGGCGCGGAACAGCAGCACCCGCAGGATGCGCGCGATTGCGGCAGCGACACGCCGGAGCGTATTCCGTGAGTTGCAGACAGCGTCTAACTGCCGGGAGTGACGGCCGGGAGGACCAGCGATGAAGCGGGGAACGAAGAAAGTCGGGATCGGGCTGCTGCTGCCGCCGCGCACGCGCGACGGGCCGCGGACCGCACCCCGGCGAAACCTTGCCGCTTGACATACATAGCGACACAATGTAGATACTAGGGTACGGGTGCGAGGCGTGCGCCCGGCGCGGATGCGCGCGGTGCAGGGGGCGGGAATGGTGCGGGCGGGACGGGTGACGGCAGCGGCCGGGATCATGCTGCCGGCGGTGTGCGCCCTCATGCTGCTGACCGCCTGCGGCGGTTTCCCGGCAGTGATTACCCGCTGGCGGGCAGGCTCGAGCTGAGCGCCGCCGATGACATCCGCCAACTGTCGATCGGCTGTCGGGACCACGAGCATTCGGTGCGGATACTCGTCGACAATACGGTGTATGCGGCCGGATGGGGCAGTGCCTGGGTTATTGCCAAGCGCCATCCTGCAGACAACTTCGGCGATACCATCAATTGTGCGGTGACGGAATACTACCTGGTGAGCGTGACGGATGAAACGGCGTACGGGCCGTTTACCGACACGCAGTTTGTGCGTGAGCGGCACCGGCTTGGCGTGGACCCTGTGCTCGATTTCACGCGCTATTACCGCGAACTCGACCCGCCCGGCGCGACGGCGCAGCCGGCGGCCGACAGCAGGGACCACAGAACGATACCGGGGGAGCCCCCCGACAGAGCGGAGGCGATCATGGAACTGAATGACTGGATGGCGCAGAAACAGCGGAACGTCGCGCGCGTGCGGGAGAACAGGGGATAAAATGTGCTCGCCCTGGTGCAGATCGTATCAGCGTTATGCGCTGTGCGCGTCGCTGGTGGTGCTGCTGCTGTCAGGCGGCTGCCGCACCACAGCTACGCTTGCACCGGCAGAACACTTGTGCGCGGAATGTGATCCGGCACTCAAGGACAACCAGGCGGAATACGAGGTCTATTCGTACATCATCAACAGCATGCTGATTCCGGAACTGCTCGGCACGGACGCACGAGGGCGGACCGTCAGCGTGATTGTTATTGGTGATGTAACAGTAAGCCCGTTGTCAGTGGAAGACCTCGCTGAGGAAATGGCGCAAACACATCATCATGTTGACCTGCGGACACGGGAAGATTTTTCCCGCAAGATAACCGACACACGCAGGGTGTGCAATCAGTTTGCCGTTCCGGCAGGAACGGCAGAGATTATGCCGATGCAGAAAAAGGATCAAATCGAAATGCTTACAGCAGTGTATGCCCGTTATCCCGGGGCGCAGGGGATTACCTCGTTCTCACGCGTGGGTTTCAATCAGGACAAAACCGAAGCACTGGTGTATGTCGGAACGACGCGCGGCTTTCTCTGGGGATACGGGGGAACCATGCTGCTGCGCAAACAGGACGGCCGATGGAGGAAAGTGCAGCAATTTGTATCCTGGATATCATAGTGTATGGGCTAAAAACTCAAAAGGCGGCTTGCACAATTCAACCACAGATTAACTAGGACACAAAGGAGGGAACGACGGAACTGAATGACGGGATGGCGCAGATACGGAACGGGACGCTGGACATGCTGGTGCTGTCCGTGCTGCGGGACGGGGAAAAGTACGGCCTTGAGCTGATCAAGCTGCTCAAGGACGAGCACGGGTTCGAGCTGGCGGAAGGAACGCTCTACCCGCTGCTCAACCGGCTGCGCATGGACGGCGCGGTGATCGCCAAGTGGGATCACAACGCCGGCACGGGGCACCCGCGCAAGAACTACTCGCTGACGAAGCAGGGGCGGGAGCTGGTGGCGGGGATGCACCGGCACTGGCGCGACTATGCGGCGACCATCGACGCGGTGATCAGTGCCGGCGGCGCAAAGGGCGTCCGGGCGAATGCCAGACAGGCATAACCCGATCATCAGCGAGTATCTCGCGGCATTCCGCGCACAGCTGCGCGGGATGTCGGAGAACGAGAAAAGCGACCTGGTCCTCGAACTTGAGGACCACATCCTGACGCGGCTGGCGGAGGGGATGCCGGCTGACGGGGCGCTGGCGGCTTCCCCGGTGCACCGGTGCCTGCCGCGGCGCCTGGCGCCATCCCGGAGCACGGCTCAATCTCGCGCTGACGGCGGGATTATGACGGCAGCAGACGGAGGAATATGCGCATGACCCGCGCCCTGACGATACCGGCCGGCCTTGCCGTCCTGCTGGCACTGACCGCCTGCACCTGCGCCATGCATGGCGCGCCGGCGGTGTCGACGACAACGCTGGGGACGCATGTCGTGACGGTGACGCCCGGCAGTTCGGCAACGGGCAGTTCCCGGACGCAGGATGACCGCGGCAGCAGGATATATGAGTATACCTGCGGCACGGTCAGCGTGCGCATCGACGGTGACAAGCTGACGGTGAACAGCTCGTCATACGGCACGCTCTCGCCGAATGCCGCGATCAGCATTGACAGCGGCACGGTCTCAGTGAACGGCCAGGTTCGGCGCGGTCAGGTGCTGTCGCTGCGCGAACGCCGCCGGCAGCCGAACTTCGAGACGGTGGCGACGCTCGACGGGCGGCGTGTGACGGTCCGGCCCGGCTCAGCCATGAGGATGACCGCGCAGTTCATGGACCGCCGCACGCTGACGATCGGCGCGACCGAGGTGAGCATTGAGAACGGCGCGCTCACGGTCAACGGCACGGCCTACGGCACGGTCGGCGCGACGGATAAGATTCTGGTCGATAACGGCACGGTGAAGGTCAACAACCGTGTGCGCCGCACGCCAGACAGCGATGCGGCGGAAGAGGAAGAGTGATGCGGCGACCGCATGGCATCGCGCTTGCCTGCGTGGCGGTAGCGTTACTGTCGGGCTGCGGCTCGCCATCGGGTCAGATGACGACGGGACCGGCAATTCAGGACACGGCTGCCACTGGCGCAGTCGCGGACACAGTGGGCACTAAACCGTTCCTGTGGGGCGAACTTCCTGCTGCAGATTCGACCGCAGCCTACTATATGCGAGCTAATGACGGCTTCACCACCGAGATATTCATCTTTGCCTCTGATGGTCATTATCTATGCATACACCAAGGTGACATTGGTGGTGCGAGTGTGTACGAGCAGGGAATGTGGCATCCGCTGCGCGAAGGCGAACTGGCGGTGAAATCAAATGGCGGATTTGACATGACGCTCAGCAGCGGCGGTATATATCTTACATTTGACGAAAATTCATATGCGTGCCTGTCCGAGATGCGGGACGGTTTACGCAACTGGCTCGACCACAACGCCGCACCGGCTGTTCCAGTTGAGGAACTGGGACAATTTACCGTAGCAACAACCGGCGGCAATGGCCGGCCAGGCACCATCAGATTGTGCAGCAGTACCTTTGCCAGCACGGTAAGGGTGCCAGAAACGGCGACAAGCGTACCTCGCGCTGACCTTACCGGCATGATTGGAGAGATTGACCGCTATCTGTCAGCACCGTACGCAGGCATGCGGCTGTACCGGAACATTCGCTACCGTGACACCATCTACCTGTATGAAGACCGTGGCAATCTGGACGAAGATGCGATTCGCGCGGAGATACGCACGGCGCTGGCGCATGGCTGGTGGGCGAGTGATGTCTTGCACCGGATAACTCCGGCAGAATATGCCTCATTCGCGTCGGCGAGACGCTGATGAAGAGAATAAGGCAGTACGTTCAGGAACTGACAAATGAGTGAACATGGGTGCATCCGACCGGCTGCCGGCATCGGGCAGCGTACTACGGAAAGCGCGCCGGCTGAAATGGCGACGGGCGGGCTGCGCAACGGACTGGCGGCGGCCGTAGTGATCGGTGGCATTATGCTGAGCGCCATCGCGCTGGTTTCACTCGCGCCGCTGTTCTCAACACAAATCAAGCCGGCAATCCTGCTGGCGCAGCGCGGCTATGCCGATGATTTGTATCGTACACAGCCTGACAATCCCTGGGCTTTTCGCGCGCCGGATGGGGCATGGTACGACACGCGCAGCGAGGACCAGCGTCATGCCGATGCTGTGCGCGTCCGCCTCCCTGACCATCCGGACACGGACGATTACCGGAAGTACATTATGGCAGTCAACTATTGTGTTATGCCGCAGAGTGGCTGCATGCGCTTTGATCGCGGCGATGAACTGATCATATTGCTTCTGGAACGTATTGGGCGTGACCGTGCGGAATTACTGGGGGGAGAGAGAAACGGGCGCCGGTATGTGCTGTCAGGCGAAGCGGGAGAAGTGGCGGCTGAAATGACCGGGGAAGGATTTCTCAAATGGTACGGCAGTGATACGACGCTCTACCCTGACGTTTTTCGCCCGCTGCCGCGCGACTTTGGCCTGCCGGATACACCATCGCGCGATGATTATCGCCGGTACGTTGCCCGCATTGCTGCCAGTCGCAAAGGAGACGGTGAAAATGAATTGCGCCTGCAGCATGTTGTTGAACTGCTGTATGCTGTCGGGCCGGCCCACGTTGACCTGCTGCTGGCTCAACTGACACAACTACCCGCAAGGACAAGTAATGAAAGGAACTCCTGGAACCGGCATGTATTTACTCAGGCGGTTGCCGCGCTGGCGTGCGAGCAGAATCGCGGGCCTATTGCTGCTGCCCTGTCGCGTGCGCCGGAACTGCTCGATGTGATACTCGGGCACCATTGGGAACGTGACGCCGCACCGCATATTGTCGCCATGCTGCGGCGGAACGATCCGGAACTCGACCCGAAGTGGTTTTATGCCGGAGCAGCACTGCAGGACAGTACGGTCTATCCACTGCTCGATACGTATCTGCAACAACGATATTTGCCGCAGTATGCTGCGGCAGGCGGCTGGGGAACGTTCATTACGACAGTCACAACAGGTGGACAGAGCGATGGCAGTATACTGCACAGCGCACTGGCATTACTTCCGGCAGATGTGCGTATGGACATGCTCGCTACCGTGTGGCAGGGGACGCGCAACGACAGGCGCAACGGTGAAGAACTGCGTTTAGTGGCGCTACGCAACGGGATGACAGCGGCGCTGGGCGAATGCATTGCCGCTTGGCAAACAGCCGGTGATACATCGCCGGTAGCGATAAATGGGCAGGGAATACCGTTGCCACTACTGGTACGTGCCTTTGTTGATATTGAAGGCGACAGCGCCGCCATGGCGGCATGGTACCAGAACAACCGCGGACGGATCGTCTTCAATCCGGTGATCGGCCGTTTCATTATCCAGGAAGGCGACACCTTATGAGTGCCAACGAAATTTGGCAGGCAGACAGGAAAGGCACGAACATGCGCAGGATGCTTGCTGTATTGGGTCTCTACCTGCTCTGCCTGCTGGCAGGGATATTCGCCGGCATGCTGCTTGGCGTGGCTGTTGGGTCGTATACCGGGAGCATGCAGTACGAATCGCCGTTTGCCTACAAGGGACTGATGTATGGCTGTTATCTCTATGTGCCATTCCTTGTCCTGACGCTGGTGACGGCGGCGTTCCACCAGCTGCCCGGACGCGGCCTGCTGGCAGGCTTGGCATACCTGGCGCTTTGTGTATATCTCTTTACGCTGAAGCTGTGGCCGGCACGCGGGATGGAGATGGAATCCCGCGTCGATTATGCGCTCGTGCTGTTTGTGCCGGCGGCATTTATCCTGCTGTTGGGCTATCTGGTCGCACGCAAGGCGAAGCATTTTGATGCCGGCGGCAAACTGGCACATGCTGCTGCTGCATCAGCACGTTTGCCGCAACGCCTGATCAGGCGCCACCCGAAGATGTTGCTTTGCATCGCGGTACTGTATGTTTTCACCTGGATCGGTGGCTGGCAGACCTATGTACGGGACATGCAGACCATGGCCGACCGTGACTATGTGCACTACGTGCAATGGGAGCAGAGGAACAACGAGCGGCGTGCGCAGGCAGGCATGGCCTCGTTAACGCCAAATCCGCGCACCGATGGACCGCATCCCTTCGTGCAGTGGTGCGTCCCGATACTGCCGGGCGTACTGGTGGCGAAATCAGGATTCACGGGAACGGGTCGTGAGGATGACGGCGTGAGAACGTTTTACGAAAATGGCGGCATAAGGATTGTGCTGTACTGGGTCGTCAGGACCAGCGAGGTACTGCCGCTTTCGCAATATTTCGCCGATGGCGTACTGTCAGAGGCCGCACAAGAGTGAGGGGATAAGGAATACAGTGAACTGGCAGCGACGAGACCACGGAGGAGTGAAGACCATGTGGCTGAGACATATCGTATTGTTATGCGTTGTGCTGGCAGGCGTGCCCGCGTTTGCGGCGGGGCCTGCGGACGAACTGCTGCCGGTGAGCGCGATACTGGCGGAACTTGCCGACACGACACCGGCGAAAGACGCTGACGCGCCTGACAGCGATCCGCAGGAACTCTTCATGCAGCGCGTCGAGCAGTACGAGCGGGAACTGCCGCAACTGTCAGCACGCGAAGCGTGTAAACGCTGGACCGACCTGTTCCGGGAATATATGCAGAACAAGAAGGAACCGCGCATGCGCGCGAGCCGGGTGATTATGCCGCCCGATCTGGACCTGCTGTGGAACGTGCTGCCGGGCCCCGATGCCTGGCCGCTGCTGGCTGCGGACACGGATGCATCGCTGCGGCTGGTGGGCGCGGTGCTGACCAATGACCGGGAGACCTTCTGGCGCGAATTGCAGACGGCAGCCACACTGTCACCGGACGACGAGGAACAGTCCTATTCGATGACGGGCAACATGAGTGCTGTCGGCAACATGCTTGACGCGTATATCGCCACCTGTGACGATCCGGACTCACTGGCGGCAGTGTTTGCACTGCACCTGCAGATGCTGGAGAACTACCTGCGCACGCACGAGGAATTCGGCCGGTACGGCAGCAATGGCTTGAACGTGCCTGACCTGGTGACCGCCATAGGCCCGGAGCGGGCGGCAGTGCTGCTCAGGCGCGCGTTGCGCCTGCCGGTGCAATTCGAGATGGAAAAGGAGAATGCCACGCGCCGCCTGGCACGAGAACTCGCGCTGGCTGCGGACACGCCCGACCTCGGAGCAGCGCAATGGCAATTGACGGCATCACCCGAAGGATTTGCGCTGTATGAACGCTGCCTGCGGCAGTTCCGCAATCCGGATAACGAATGGCAAATTCACGAAGCACAGGCGTTCTATTGTCTGGGACTGGCAGTGCGCGGGCGGACCGACGAAGCGATGGCCATGCTTGAGCGCGGGGAACTGGGGACATTTCTGGGGGGACCGGTCGAGCGGATGGCGCGGGCCGGACATGGCCCGGTGCTGACGCAGTTTCTGCGTACGGCATTGCTGCGCAAGCCGCAATCGGAACTGTGGGACATCTATGCCAGTCGCATGCTTGCAGAGGGGAAAACCAGCGATCTGATTTCGCTGGCCCGGCAAACGCTGGCTGATTCACCGTCACTGACCAGCCCGGCGATGATCGCCCGGCACATGCTGCAGGCGCTGCTGGCCGAGGATCGTATTGCCGAGGCTGCCGCACTTGTCCGGCTGGTGGCGACCTGGCCGGCGCCGGGAGACAGCGGTGCGGCCAGGTACAACCCGCATTCCGGTGACAATGACCTGAGAGAATTCGGCCAGGCAGCGCTACAGGCAGGGGAGTTGCTGCAGGGCGGAACAGCGCAGGAGGCGGTACTGGGGAAAGTGATGGCGGATAGCGGGCTGCAACTCATGCAGCCGGGAAAAGTCCGGCATCAATTGCACTATTTCTGGTATCGTCAGATTATCGGGCCGCTGCTGAAAAGCGGACGTCTGGCTGAAGCACAGCGCATCATCATCGCCGCCATGCGGGATAAAGCAAATGCGGAGCGTGCCCCGTCAACGGCACTGACGTTTGTTGATGAGGCGCGCCAACTCGCCAGTATCTATCACCGTGCCGGGCAGTGGCAACAGGTACTGGCGCTGTTCGAGCAGGTGGCGATCTGGCCCGATACCGACCTGGCGACGGTGCTGCAGCACGATTATGAACGGGAGGAAACGCTCTACTGCCTGGCCGATTCGCTCCGCCAGGTGGGACGGCGGGACGAGGCGCTCCAGCTCACGCGCTATCTGCTGCAGCATAATCCGGGATCGGACTCGGCTTATGTGCTCATGCAGCAACTCAATCCGCCCGACCTGCTGGCGTATTACGACGAACTGCATGCCCGCGACCGTTTCGAGGAGCGGCCACTGATCTGGAAGGCAGTGGCACTGATGCAGCGGGGGGAACTGGCGGCGGCTGAGGCGGCCGTGCGTGAAGCGATTGCCATCGATCCGACAGATGGCGACCAGCAGCCGGGAAACCGCGTGCGGGCTTACGAAGTACTGCGCGATGTGCTGCGGTTGCGCGGCGATTCCACGGCCACGGTCTATGCGTCGCTGGTCGACGGGGTGCGTACGGCTGAACAGGCCGACCGCTACGCTGCGGCCATGCTCCTGAAGCGGGCGCAGCCGCTGTATCAGAAGGGGCTGGACCAGTTTGCCGACGCGTACTGCATCCAGGCGCGGCTGGCCATCCAGTTGGCGCGCGCGGGCCGGCATGACGAGGCGGCTGTGCACTTCACCAGGGCATTCGAACTGCTTCCCGGGCAGGTGGGGCGCATGGAAGACCTCTGTTTCGGCTGCGGCTACTCATTTGGCGGCGAAACGGCACTTAGTTATGCGGACACGGTGTTCACGCGTCTGCGGCGCGAGCAGCCGCAGAATCCGCGTGTCGCCTACCTGCTGGGCAATCTGCGTGTCGAGCAGCAGCGGCCGGCAGAAGCGGTGGAACTGTACCGCGCCGCGGTGGCGCTGGATCCCGATTACCTGCATGCCTGGGAACAGCTGTACGACCTGGGCGCGACGGTGTGGCTGCCGGCGCGCGAACGTCAGGAGGCGCTGCTGCAACTTGTGCGACTGAATCCGACCGGCAGCCACTTCAATGCGTCAGAGAGCAGGATGACCGGCGACCCGCGCCGCATCTGGGAGATGGCGGCAGCAGCCGGAGCATTTGCCGCCGATACCTTCAGTTTCCGTGTGCGCCAGGCCCCGAAACCGGAACCGGACGAGACGGAGAATGAGTCGGCGCGCATGCTGCGTGCACGGTCAAACTGGCGCATGGAAAGGCACTTGCTGCGGATGGCGCCGCGCATGGCGGTGATCAGCCTGCCGACCATGCAGGCGCTCAAGTCATGGCTGGAGTACGTACGGCAGCGGAACGCGGTCGGTAGCATGTCCGGCATGTTTCACACGGTGATATTCTGAGACGGATCAGGAGGATTACATGGGCATAGGGAATATTGCAACTATAAGCGGGGGCAACAGATATGCTGCGAATGTTGCAAAGTTGTAATATGGCACCGCATGTGGCGGTTGCGGCATGCTTGTGTGCGGCGATACTGCTGGTAGTGCCGGCACAGGCGACCTCGCAGAAGCCGGATTACATCATCTACAACGATACGGAGTGCATGACCCCTGTCCACCTGTTTTATCCGTCGCTGCTGGAAGTGTTCTATCTCACGCATCCCGAGTATCCGTACCCTGAGTTCAGTGAACATGGCATGTCTACCGCATGCTATCGGAAACATATCGCCACCTGGGAGATCAAGGACGGGCAATTATCGCTGCTGAAACTCGAACGCCGCATTGTCGGGGATCCATGGTATGCGCTGATGACCATGCCTGCCGAACTCGAGCGGTTGCGCAATTGGGACGGCAGGATACCGATGGACTGGTTCACCGGCTATGTCTTCATTGAGGCGCTCCCCGGTCGCAGCATGCCGCCGCGTGAGGGAGTGGCAGAATATGATTTCGTCGTGGCAAAAATCGAGCAGGGACAGGTTGCCGGCGAAGAGGAATACCGGTTCGCTGATCTGCGGGACACGTATCCCGCAGATTCACTCTATGCCGCATACGTGACATGGCTGGAAACCGCCCGCAAGGTGCAGGACAAGCAACTCCCGCCGGCCGCCCTCGGGATGCATCGCGCGTGGCGTTTGCGGATGCCGTGGGTTATTGCAACCGTCGGTGGATTGCTGCTGGCCGGCATTGCGGTTATAATCTGGCGCAGGAGGATACGATGGCAGCGACAGGCATGATCGATCATCCGTTCCTGCTGACGATGCTGGCGATACTGAATGTGCCGTGGTACCTGTACCTGTTGCGCGGCATGTTTGGGGACAGCGAGGGGATCAGGGAGTCGCTGAGGTACATGCTGACCCCTGACTTCATCTCGGCGTTGCGCGGCAGGTTCTGGGAAGACCAGTGGGCGGAGATGAAACTCTTCACGTTTGTGCTCGCCTGCGCGCTAACGGTGGGTGGCGAATACGCGCTGATTACCAGCATTGTCTATGGCAACTGACCCGGCATGCCGGCTTTGAAGAAGGAGACCTGTCGATGAAACTGCTCTGCCCGGCATGCCGGGAACCGATCACGGCGGATAATGTGAATGTGGCGACTGATCTCGCGAAATGCACGCACTGCAATGAACTGCACCGTGCGAGCGCGCTGATCGCGGCAGTAGAGCCGGCCGGGGCAGCGCCGCCGGCAGGGAGCACCATGCGCTTTGTGCCGGAAGGCGCCAGCGGCGGCATCATCACCGTGCCGCGACAGGGGTTCAGCCGCCAGGACGTGTTCCAGACGCTGTTCGCGACATTTTGGATGGTGTTCATCGCCTTCTGGACATGGGGTGCAGCCAAGGGAGGCGGGTGGTTCGCGGCGTTCTCGATCATCTTCTAAGTAGCTGGGTTTGCCATGTGGCGCGGCATACTCATCCGGATGACGGAAAGCCAGGAAATTCGCGTCGAGCGCGACCGGCTGCAGATCAGCAAGCGGAGCATTATCTCACGGCAGCAGATCGCCATTCCCCACGTGGAGATCGTCGCAATCGAAGTGCAGCTGCTCATGCCGCATGACCCGATCACCATGACGCGCTACATGCGGGGGCTGACTGCATATGCCGGGGTCAAGCTGGCGACTGTCGTGCACGGCACGCGCAAAACCTACCTGGCCGAGTGTGTGTCGGAGGCGGAAGCGCAATGGCTTGTCGGGCGGCTCAAGTCGCTGCTCTTCACGCGGACGGGGAGAACGGGGTGAACAGGGCCGGCCAGTTTATCCGGTGCTTCTCGCCGCAGCTGCTGGTACTCTGCCTGCTGGCAGCGGGCATGCTGGCAGTGGGGTTGGCGCTACCCTGGAATACCATCGCCGTGGGGAGCGAATACCACACGCGTTTCAGCGATCAACCGGAAGCTGATATGGATGAGGTGAATTATGACGAGGCAGGGATCGTTTTGTCATCATCATGACGGATGGCACAGGATCGTTGCCCATATCGCGGGCAGCACGGATTCAAACGCATATGGTGGTGCAGCGAGACGCTCGACGGGCTTCAGTTCTACCGGATCCCCATCCTCCGGGGACATGCTGACCTGTTCTACGATGCTGGTGCGGGTGCGGCGTATCTGTCCATTACCGAGGGATAACGCGGATGGCATGACGAGCAATTGACATGCATAGCGTGTTTATATACGATATAAACGGATGTAGAAGTACCGGCTCGGGACGGGATACCGGCATCCGCTGCAACGATGATGAGACCTGGTGAATGCGGCATGATGAAATGGTGGCATCTGATTGGCATGGTGCTGCTGGCGGCGGGCTGCAGTCGCGCGCCGGACGGCGTGCTGCAGGTTGCGGTCACCGATGCGTCCGGAACACCATTGCCGGATGCCATCGTGGCAGTGGAGTATCACGGGAATATGCGGCATGCGTATGCGCGAACCGACAGCCGGGGAATCGCCAACGTGCTGCTGGAAGATTCCCTTGGCAATGCCGGCGGGACGGAAGTCACGGCTGTGCATCCGCGCTACCTGCATCGGGGAACCCTGGGCGTCCCCGCGGATACGCCTGCCGTTATCCGGCTGCCTTTATTGCATGACATGCAGGCCTATCAGCACGATACGCAGACACCTGCGTCTTCCGAGTATGCCTGGGAAAACTATCGATTCAATATGCAGTTGCTGCAATCCTATGCGCGACAAGTCCCGGGACTCGACCTCGCGCTGGCAGCAGGAGAACATCGCCAGGTCCTCGCTGAATTGCAGCGCGCCTATCCGCTGCCGGCAGACCATCGCCTGGCAAGGGCGTGCTCGGCGCTGGTTGACAACATGGAAAACGGAGGCGGCTGATTGTTCAGGCCATTACGATGCCTGCGTGCGCGCGCCGGGGCAGGGAATGCTGTCGTAACGCGGCGGAGAGTGCTGTGGGGAGTACTGCTGGTTGCCGCGCTCATCGCCCTGCCACCGGTGCTGGTGCCGTTGTACAACCCGTGTTCGCGTATCAACTATCACGCAAGAGCTATCAATATCAGGACGGGGCAGCAGCGGGAACAGCGATACTGGTGGTACATACAGACCCTGGAACGGATAGAGGAGACGCCGCTGTCGCTGGCGCTTGGTGGGGAGCGGGTCGATGCGACTCCCGGGCCCGAATGGCATACGGTGCACCTGCTGTCGCCCTATATCGAGGCGCATACCCGGTATCACGGGGCGCTGGCAGATGCGAGCATATTTGGTGATTATGCCGGCATGCTGCACATGGACGCGACCAGGCGACGGACCATTGCGCGGGCAATCCTGCAGGCCTGGCAGAGGAATGGCTGTGATAGCGGCACATATGAGATATTCAGTACACTGCGCCAGGAATGCAATGCCATGGAATGAGCGACTGTTGACGAGGAGCGGAGGCGGGGAGAAATGAGCAGAGGCAAAGCGATCACCCTGGCGGCTTTTACCGTCTGGCCGTTGCTCTATGTGGTCCTGTTCTTTTGCGCGGTCGTTGGCTTGGTCATTTTCCATGCCGGGCTGCGCGGCCATGCGTCGGAACCGCCAATGCTGATGATGGTCATTTTCCCGCTGCACTTCCTGACCATGCTCGAAATATTCGTTCTGCTGGCAATCTATATTGTCCACTTATTCAGGACGGACCGGGTGCCGCAGGACAAGAAGGCGTTGTGGGCGGTGGTGCTCTTCCTCGGCAACATGCTGGCGATGCCGGTCTACTGGTACCTGCATATCTGGAAACAACCCGACGGCTGCGGCACGGCTCCCGGTGGTGATTCGTCGTGCGCGCGCAAGGAGAACGCCAATGGATGAAGGAAACCATGAAATGGAAACGATCAATAGCATGACAAAACAGGCACGGCGGATATCCAGACCGTGGCTGATCATCCTGATTTCGGTCGCAGTCGGCGTCGCGTTGGCCTACGGCTACCGGCAGTTGCAGCCGCGCATCTATCAGGCGCAGGTCACGCTCGCTTTCTCCTGGCAGGACCCGGTGTTCAATACGGCCTTTCAGCGGACTTCGGATATCTGCCTGGCTGCCGATTGCCAGCGGCTTCTCGCTGATGAACGGATCATCGGGCAGCTTGCCCGGCAGTTTCCCCCGGAAGATACGGGGCCGGCCGCCGCGGAGCGGCAGCGGCATATCCTGGGGTCACGGATCCAGATGGACCGAAGCAATGAGTACCTGTGGCGGCGCTACGACGTGAGCGGATACCAGCCGCTGCAGCGTGACTTTGTTGATGAGAAGACGCGGATCGAGTTTTCGGCGTGCTGCGGCGATGCCCGAGAGGCAGAGCAGCTGGCGCAGGCGACCGGCCGGCTGCTGGCGGACAGCATCGCCGTGCTCATCATGCCGCCGGCAGACACGGCCGCAACCGGGCGGCGCCCGCCCCTGCCGGAAAAGACACGACGGGAATATGAAGAAATGCGCGCATCCTACCGCTATTATTTTGCGACCAATCCGCCGCATATCGAGATAGACACTGA
>CAZFBR010000074.1:0-14237 GCA_964517215.1 uncultured bacterium | reverse complement strand
GAGGTCCGCCATCGCCTGCGTCGGATGGTCGATGTCGCACTGCAGGTTGACAATCGCCGGGCGCTGGTGCAGCACCCCGTGCTTGAACCCGTCGTCCAGCGCCGCGCCCACTTCGCGCATGTAGGTGTTCCCCTTGCCGATGAACATGTCGTCGCGGATGCCGATGCTCTCGGAGAAGAACGAAATCATGTTCGCCGTCTCGCGCACCGTCTCGCCGTGCGCGACCTGCGACTTGCTCTCGTCGAAATCCTGCACCGTCAGGCCGAGCAGGTTGGTCGCCGAGGCGTACGAGAAGCGCGTGCGCGTCGACTGGTCGCGGAAGATGGCGATGCCCAGCCCGCTGTCGAAAACCCGGCTGCTGATGTTTTCCTGGTGCATCTGCTTCAGCACCTCGGCGATGCCGATGACCGCCGCCAGTTCCGCGTCGGTCTTTTCCGCAGTAAGGAGGAAATCGGTCCCGTACAGCCGGCTCTCGAGTTTTTCCAGTTCAGCCAGTTTGGTAAAGATCGTGCTCACAGTCGCGTCTCCTTACTTTTTGCCCGTCTGGGCGAGATAGTGCTGCGGGAACGCGGCGTAGAACGCCGCGGCCTTCACCAGGTGCTCCACCGGGACCTGGTCGTTGATCGAATGCGCATAGATCTCGTTGGCCGGCCCGAGGCCGACCGTCGGCACGCCGTGCATGCCCATGGTCGCGATGCCGTTGGTCGAGAAGGTCCACTTGTCCACGTACGGCTTTTTGCCCAGCGTGTCCCGGTAGGCCGCCACCGCCGCCTTGCACAGCGGATGCTTTTCCTCGAGCACCCAGGTCGGGAAGTACTTCTTCGTCGGATACTTGAGCCCGGTGTAACTCGGGGTGTCGTACATCAGCACCTCGACCTTGTACTGCCCCTTGGGGATGCCCGCCTTGCGGATCGCCTGCTCGACCTCGCGCACCGACGAGACCATCGTCTCGCCCTTGGTCAGCCGCCGGTCGAGGTGGATGTACGCCTCGCTCGGGACCGCGCACAGCGACGGGGTCTTGCACTCGATGGAGGAAATGGTCACCGTCCCCTTGCCGAGGAACTTGTCCGTGCGCAAACGCTTGTTCAGCTTCTCGATCTCGAGGGCGATGCGCGACATCATGTACACGGGATTGCGCCCGCGCTCCGGGGCGGAGCCGTGGCAGGAGATGCCGTAGGTGGTGACGCCAATCTCCATGCGCCCGCGGTGCCCGCGGTAGATGTTCATGTTCGTCGGCTCGGTGATGATGACGCAGTCCGGCTTCAGCTTGTCCTCCCTGATGATGTACTGCCAGCAGAGCCCGTCGCAGTCCTCTTCCTGCACGCTCCCCACCACCCACAGGGTGTAGTCGTCCTGCAGCTTGAGGTCCTTGATCACCTTGCCCGCATAGACCATCGAGCACATCCCGCCGCGCTGGTCGGTGCCGCCGCGGCCGTAGATGATGCCCTTCTCCATCTTCCCCTTGTAGGGGTCCCACTTCCATTCCTTGCGACTGCCGATGCCGACGGTGTCGATGTGCGCGTCCATGGCGATGACTTTTTTGCCCTTGCCAATGCGGCCGAGGATGTTGCCCATCGGGTCGATCTTGACCTGGTCGAAGCCGACTTTGATCATTTCCTTCTTGATGCGCTGGATGATGGCGCGTTCCTGGCACGATTCGCCGGGGATGGCGATCATGTCCCGCATGAACCTGATCATGTCCTTTTCATACTTTTTGGCCTGCTGTGCAATCTTCGCTCCGATGTTCACGCCACCGCCTCCTGCAAATGGAATGGTTTATGCCGCAATCGGCATGGGCATTGATATAATATAGTTAGGCCGGTTTGTCAACGACCGCACCGCCGGTTCTCATGCTGGGCTCACGGTTTTCATGTTATACTGCGGTCAGGATCAATCACACGGAGGCGAAACAATGCGCACAGTGGCAATGGTATGTCTGGCAGTCATGGTGGCGGCGTTGGCCGGTTGCGGCGACAACGGCAATGCCGGCAGCGGAGAGCGTGGCGCAGGTGAACGCGGCCAGCAGCGCGGCCAGCAGCACAGCACCGGCACGCCGGCGGAATGGGTGCAGCAGGTCAGGGCCAATATGGCAACGGTGCAAGTGCCGATGGAAGCCGTCATCCCGCAGGCCGCCGCTGCGGCGGGCGGACAGACCATCAGCGTCCGGCTTGAAGAAAGTGACGCCGGTCCGGTCTATGCGGCGGATGTGCTTGCCGACACCATCATCTACACCGTCCGCATTGATGCCGTCACTGATTCCGTCGTCTCCGTCGGTCCGTCCCGGCGCGGCGGGCCGCGCGGCGGACGTTCCGGGCAGGACCGCGGGCGGGGCGGCCAGGACGGCGACCGGAATCACGCGTCAGACCGCGGCGGCGACCACTAAACCAGCAGCGGCCACAATCCGGATAATGTTTCCGGCCCGAACTGCCGCCAGCAATGATGCGCCTGCCGGCCGGCAGCGGTGCCGTTTGCCCCGGTGCGCGGGCATGCTGCGCTGCGTCCCGGCGGTGCCGGCGCACGGGCATTCTCAAGGGAAAAGGGAACTGCTGCCGTCGGGGCCGCCCCAACCCGTTCCCGACCGGTGCAAAACCCGGCGGCATTCACCGCCGCGGGAACTGCGCCCGCAACCAGCCGTTTAGCGCGTCGTCATCAGCGGAGTTTCCGAGGTCAATCCGGTCAGCATCGACATGTTCTGGTCGCGGTTGATCACCACTTCAATCAGCACAACCATCAGCGCCGCCACCACGAACAGCACTATCTCCGAAAAGAACACCTGGCGCCGGTACTCGAAGATAAAATCCTCGTACGCCAGCGGCGCATCCTCAATTTCCGGATTGCGGTGAAACCACGGCAGCCGGGCGATCAGCTTTTCCGCCAGCAGCCGCAGCATGCAGAACAAACGGTAGGCCCAATACCCCAGCCGCATCATCGTCGTTTGCCCTCCCTGACCACCCGTGCCGGCCGGCGGCGCCGGTTTGCGCCCGGCATCAGCGCAGCTGCAGCCCCGTCCGCACGTCGTCCGGGGTTATGTCCGCCAGCGCATCAACAAACGCCACGGCAAAGTTGTCGGGTAGCTGCGCCTGGGCAAACGCGCGTTCGCCGCACAGGCCGTAATAGCCGAATGCCGCCGCGGTCGCGGTCAGCCGGTCATCGCCGGCCACCGCGCAGAACGCACCGGTGACCGCCGACAGGCCGCACCCCAGTCCCGTCACCCGGGTCATCAGCGGATGGCCGTTGCCGATCCGGTGCGCCATCGTACCGTCGGTGATGAAATCCTCCGGGCCCGACACCGCGACAATGCAGTGCTGCTGGCGGGCCAGGGCCAGCGCATGCTGCTCGGCATCGCCCACCGCCATGCCGCTGTCCACGCCCCTGGTCGCCGTCGCCGCCACCACCAGCGCGGCGATTTCCGAGGCATTGCCGCGGATCACCGCCACCCGCACGTCGCGCAGCAGCCGCTGCACCGCCGCCGTGCGGTAGCCCGTGGCGCCGGCGCCCACCGGATCCAAAATCACCGGAATCCCCTTGCCGTTCGCGGCCCGCCCCGCGGCGATCATCGCCGCGACCCAGGCCTGCTCCAGCGTGCCGATATTGAGCACCAGCGCGCCCGCCAGCCCGGCCATGTCCGCGACTTCCTCCGGCGCATGCGCCATCACCGGCGAGGCTCCGGCCGCGAGCAGAATGTTGGCCGACGAATTCATCACCACGAAATTGGTGATATTGTGCACCAGGGGCGACCGTTCGCGCACCGCCCCCAGCAGTTCCCCCGCCCGCGCCCGCAGCCCGTTCATGCGCTCACCGGTTCAGGTGGATAACCTTCGCCGGCGGGAAGCCATTGAAGTAGGTTGACGAGGCGTGGCTGTAAGCCCCGATGTTCTCCGCGTACAGCAGGTCGCCCAGTTCGAGGTTCGGCAGCGACTCCGCCACCGAAATGGTGTCGAACGCGTCACAGGTCGGGCCAAACGCGGCGCTGACCTGCTTGGGACCCTGGCGAAATGCCTTGAGCGGGTACTGGCAATGGTCGAAGACAATCCCCGAAAACGTATGATAGACGCCGTCGTCGAGGTAGTAACAGGGCTTGCCCGCGCGGATCGCCTTGCCGATGACCTTGGTCACCAGCGTCGCCGCCGTCGCCACGATGAACCGGCCCGGCTCCGCAATGATATCCACCTCGGGCGGGAACAGCCGGTTGAGTTCGCCGTTCAGCTTGCGCGCGAGCGTGGCGAACGACTGGTCGTTCTTGTTGTAGCGCACCGGGAACCCGCCGCCAATGTCGAGAATCTTGATCTTGTGCCCGCGCGCTTCGGACTCGGTGAAGATCCCCCTGGCCAGCTGCAGCGCCTGCACATAATTCTCAAAATTATTGCACTGGCTGCCGACGTGGAAGCTCAGTCCCTCGACCACCAGGCCGCGCGCCTGCGCCGCCAGGATCAGGTCGACCGCCTGCCCCGGGTCGCAGCCGAACTTCGACGACAATTCCACCATCGACCCGGTATTCGCCACCGTCAGGCGCAGCACCACACCCGCATGCGGGCAGTGTTTCCTGATCTTGTCGAGTTCGTCGAGGTTGTCGTAGGTCACCAGCGGTTTGTAGCGGTCGAGCTTGGCCAGCGTCTCGTTGCGCTTGATGGTATTGGCGTAGATGATCTTGTTTCAGATAAAATCCTGCCGCTGCTTCGCCGGCAGCTTTTTGATCAGGTTGTACACCAGCATGAACTCGGGGAACGACGCGACGTCAAAGCTCGCCCCCTCCCGGTACAGCGTTTCGACGATGGCGGGGTGCGAATTCGCCTTGATCGCGAAATACGCCTGAATGCGCGGCAGCGCTTTCCGGAAAGTCCGGAAGTTGCTGCGCAGCACATCGTGGTCGATAATGAACAGCGGCGTGCCGTGTTCCTGCGCCAGTTTCTTCAGCATCGCCTTGGAAACGCTTGTCGCCATCCTCTCCTCCTCGAACCGGGCCCGTCAGCCCGGATGGTGCGGCGATTGTAGCACCCGCGTCCGGCCAGTGCAAGCGCCGGCACCGGCGGAACGCGCAGCGTCAGCCGCGCAGGGGCTCGTGGTCAGCCGGCAGGCGCAGCACCGCCGCCAGCGCGGCGGGATTATCATGCTGCGGAAAGTGTCCGCTGCCGGGGATCACCGCCAGCCGGCAGCCGGCCGCGCGCAGTGCGGGCAGGTAGGTCAGGCCGGCATTGTCGCTCCCGGACACATACAGCGTCGGACAACCCAACCGCGCATAGCGCTCGACCAGCGTGCCGCTGTCGGAATAATCGACCAGCGACGCGCCATAGGCGTAGAGGGCGCGCGGGTCGGCCAGCGCCAGGGTTGCGGCATAGGCGCGCGCGGCCGGGCGGGCGGCGGCGCGCAGCTTCGCCAGGTAGGCGGGCAGTTTTTCCGCCGCAAATGTTGCGCAATCGCAGCGCGTGCTCTCCCGCGAAAAGCTGCAGTTTTCCGGAGCGAGGTTTCCCTCGATATTGATGAAACCGGCAACCGGATACTGTTCGGCGCACAGCAGGCCGATCGTGCCGCCCATGCTGTGCCCGACCAGCAGCGGGCGGGTTATCCCGAGCTGCGCCCACAGCGCCGCCGCCAATGCCGCGCAGTCAGCCAGCGTCGCGCAGGCGGCGGCATGGGGCGAGGCGCCCTGCCCGGGCCAGTCGAGCGCCAGTACCGCGGTGTCCGCCAGTGCCGGCTGCCCGACCGTCGCGAGAATATCCTCCTTCGCACAGCCGAGCCCGGGAAGATACAGGAGCGGCGGATTATTCCCGTCCCGCCGCCAGACCGCAAGCGGCACGGCCTGCCCGCGCCACGCCACCGTGAGCAGCGCCGGCGTGCCGTTTGCCATCATGCCGCGCGCCTGCCGGCCAGGATAGCGCTGCCCGCGCCCGGCCGAACCGCGGTCAGCGCCGCACCGCCGTCGCCTTGAAGAACGTATAGCAGAACGTGCCGTCGCGGCGGGCGGTGCGCCGCAGTTCGCGCAACCCGCGGGCAAAGGTCCGCGCGTCAAGCAAGCCGCCGCCGACAATCGGTTCCCGCGCGCCCGCCACCATGGCGGTAAAGGTGTCCAGCGTAAACCCGCGCGCCAGGGCGGGCCGGCTGCCGTCCACATAGACCAGCCGCGGCGACACCCGCACCCGGGTCAGCCGCGCCGTCCGCAGCAGCGGATAGAGCCGGCGCCCGATGCAGGCGTCGCCGCCCGCCCGCGCCTGCGCCGCGACCAGGGCCGCCACCGCCGCGCGCGCGGCGTCGCCGTCGGGATGGAAATAGGCGGAACTGTGGTCTCCCTCGATGATCGTCAGCATCCCGCCCGGCTTGAGCACCCGCGTGAGCGCCCGCAGCGCGGCCAGCGGCTGCGTCAAATGCTCCAGGACGAAGCAGACCACGATATGGTCGAAACTGCCGGCGGGAAAGGCGAGCGTGTGCAGGTCGGCCACCTGGAAAGCGACATTACCCAGCCGCGCACGCGCCGCCCGGCGGCGGGCGGCAGCCACCGACGCGGGACTGATATCAATGGCAACCAGCTGCGCCCGCGGATTGCGCGCGGCCATGATCACCGTCTGCGCGCCCACCCCGCATCCCGCCTCAAGCACCCGCGCCCCGGGCGGGAACACGGTGTCATGGTGGATCAGTTCCGCCAGCGTCGCGGCCTGGTCGTTCAGCCGCTCACGCTCGCGTCCGGAATAGCCGTGCACATACCGCCGCCGCATCGTCCGCCTCCGGTCAGCCATCAGCTCATGCTGGATTTTTCGCGGTTCTTGTCCTGCTGATACAGCTGCGCGTAAATGGCGCCGCGGTTCTTCAGCTGTTCCTTGACCTTCTGCGGGAAGGGGAGCTGCAGCCAGAAGAGCTGGCGCACCTTGCGCTCGAGTTTCTGGATGCCCTGCGCCTCATACGCCAGCCAGAGAATATAGTTTCTGACGAAATGCTCGCGCAGGTCGCCCTTGAGCTTTTCCTCGGTGAAATACTGGTAATAGCGCCCGGTGAGCCCCTCCTCCATCCAGTAATGCGCCGCTTCCTCGCGGGCCATCTGCCAGCGAAAATCGCCCAGCGCCTGATAGATCAGTTCCTGAACGGGTTTGCGCGGCACGAGCGGCACCACCAGCCGCCCGCGCCCGGTGGCGCGGTTGTTGCGCTCGTACGGCTCCCAGCAGAAGCCATACTCGCCCAGGCAGGGGAGGACCAGGATGTACGGGATAATGGCGCGCTCGATCCCCTTGAAGGTGCGCTGGAAGATGCCCGGATCAAGTTCCGCCACCCGGTTGACCAGTTCCTGCACCTGCTGGCGCGAAACAAGGTCGCTCCCGTCGGCCATGAGGTTTTCCTTCGTCAGAACCGACAGGTGGTTGCCGCGCGGCCCGACCGACATCTTGGCCATCTGGCGGAGGATGTTGTTGACTTCGCCGGCCATGACCTTCTCCGGACTTTCCTTGTCCTCGCCGCGCGCCAGCGCCCGGGCGGCGTTCAGCTCCTCGACGCCTTTGCTGTAGGTGCGGATGCCCTCGACAATGCGCCCCTCGTTGATGCGCAGTTTGCCCGAACGCTCGCGCAGGCGCTGCAGGGCGGCGCCCACCTGCTCGTCGTTTTCCTCCCATTTGGCGAGGATGGCGTCGGGGGACTTGAGATTGTCCTTCTCCTGCATGAACAGCTCGATCAGCTTGCGCGTGGTGTCCATGCCGCGGGTGATCGTGGTCATGAGCTGCGGCAGCTCCGCCGCGCACTGCTTCCAGTCGTGGATGCGCGCGCTGAGAATGTCCTGCTCGCCGCCGAGCTTCTGGCGCGCCTTGTCGATCTTGTCGGCGGCGCCCAGTTTCTTCATCGCCAGCTCGTCGCCCGCGGTCGGGGCGACGTTGCCGCTGATGATGTTCTCCAGCCATTCGTCCATGTAAAAGACGCCGTCCACCGCGCCCATGGAGAGCTCCGCCAGGCGCGCGGCATGCGCCGGCAGGATCAGCCGCGGATCGAGCACCCCGAAGCGCAGGAACCGCCGCACCTCGTCGGTCCACTGCCCGCGCACGCGCTGCTGCGCGCCCAGCGCGGCCAGATCCCAGAAGCGGGTGATGAGGCGCAGGCGGGAGTTGTTGACGTCGTTGGGGGTGGTCCCCGCCCGGAGCTGGGTCAGCGCCAGCTCGATTTCGGCCCGGGTATCCGGGGCGAGCGGCAGGGCGGTCAGCACCGGCGGGGTGTCATCACCCGCCGCCGCCGCAGCGTCACCCGCCGCCGCGGGGCCGGCCGCCGCCGGCTGCACCTCGAGTGCCGCCAGGCATTCGCGCACGCCCGGCACCGCCAGCACGGGCGTCAGCAGGTCATACCGGCTGCCGCACCAGGCGCGCAAGTCGCTGCGGCAGCGGGCAAAGTCGCTGGTCCCCTTCTCGAGACCGCGCATCAGGTCGAACGCAAAGGTTACGACCTGCTGCGTCAGCTCCGGCTCGGCCGCACAGCGGCCGGCGAATTCCGCAACCGGCAGTCCGGCGAGCCGCGCCGGCAGCGTGGCCTGCACGGTCACAAATGACAGGGCCGGCGCTGCGGCCCGCGCCAGGCCCGCCAGCGGGACCAGCCAGCGCCCGTCGCCGGCAAGCACGCCGAGCGACAGCGCCCCCAGTTTCAGCTCGACCTCGCCCGCCGCCAGCTGCCAGGCGACGTCGAGATGGTCCACCTGCATGCCGGGCAGCATCTCCAGCACCCCGGGCGCGGCGGGATTGTAGTCCATCGCCAGCCCGGCCTCGCCCGCCGGCAGCTGCTGCAGCAGCTGCTGCGACAGCTCCGCGACCAGCGGCGCCAGGCCGGCTGCCAGCGCTTCGGGTGAGCTGCTCAGCGTGGCCAACAGCGCGCCCCACAGCTCGCGCTCGCCGGTCACGGCCTGATGCAGTTCCTGCGCCCGCTTGTCTGTGTATTTGCCGAAATGGCCGCCGAGCGCCGCCAGCAGCTTGGGATTGCGCGCCGCCAGGCCGGCGAGGTTCTCAGCCGAAAACGGGACTTCGAGCAGGACGGTGTCGCCGTCGGCCACCGCGGTGTAGCCGCGCGCGTGATGCAGCAGGGAATCGGCAATCCCGAACACCGGATCCTGCGCATCCGCGCCGCCAAACAGCCGCACCGGACGGAACCGCACTGCGCCGCCCATCAGCACAAAAAACGACTCGGCGGGGTCGCCTTCGCGGAAGACCGTCTCGCCCGCGGCCAACGCCCGCCGTTGCATCGTGCCGCTCAGCCGCTCAGAAATTGTCCGACTTCAACCCGCAGGTGTCGTCGATCGTGCGGATCACCTGGCGCAGCAGCTTCACCTTCTCGTGATAGCCGAGGAACGAGCTTTTCACCCCGTGGATGATGAGGTTGCGCACGTCGCCCAGGTTGAACTTGAAGGTTTTGCAGGCGACCAGCAGCTCCCGCGACACCGTGGTGTCGGAGATCAGCCGGTTGTCGGTGTTGATCGTCACCCGCAGGCCGTAGTCGTAGTAGAAGCGCAGCGGGTGCGTTTCCAGCGACTCGACCGCGCAGGTCTGCACATTGCTCGTCGGGCAGATCTCCAGCGCGATCCGGTGGTCGTTGACGTAATCGAGCAGGTCGTGGTTCTCCTTCAGCCGCGTGCCGTGCCCGATGCGGTGCGCCCCGCAGTAATGCAGCGCCTGGGAGATGCTCTCGGGCCCGAACGCCTCGCCCGCATGACAGGTGCAGTTGATGTTGTTGTCCAGCACCAGATAGTATGCCTCGCGGTGATGCTTGGCGGGGAAATTCGCCTCCGCACCCGCCAGGTCGAACCCGACCACGCCCTTTCCCTTGTACTCGACCGCCAGCTCGGCGAGGCGCAGCGATTCCTCGGGCGGCATCATGCGGATGCCGCAGATGATGACCCCGGTGATGATGCCGGTTTCATGCTCGGCGCGCTTGAGCCCCTTGAGCACCGCGTCGTTGACCTGCTGCAGGGTCAGCCCCTCGCGCAGATGCAGGCAGGGGGCATAGCGCACTTCCAGGTACACCACGTTTTCCTTGTGGGCGTCGAGCGCCAGTTCATAGGCGGCCCGTTCCAGCGTGTCCTCCCACTGCATCACCTGCAGGGTGACGTCAAACGCCTTGAGGTAATCGACCAGCGAGCGGCAGTTCTGGTCCATGACCAGGATCTTCTTCAGCTTCGCCGGCTCCATTTCCGGCAGCACAACATTGTGCTGCTTGGCCATGGCCACCACCGATTCGACCCGCAGCGAGCCGTCGAGATGGCAGTGCAGGTCGGTCTTGGGCAGTGCTTCCAGCAGGTCGAGCGTAATCTCCGGGGTCTGGCTCATCGCGCGCTCCTCTACCGGCCCGTGGCCGTGCGTTCGTAGTTGAACGACGCCATCCCGGGCACCATGGCCCGGTTGGCGACGATCTTGTCGCGCACCATGGCCGCATTGGCGCGGATGCGCCAGTCCTCATGGTTCGCCAGTTCCTGCAGCGCGGGAAGCGCCGCGTCGCCCAGGGCCACCGCCTCGTCGTATTTCGCCTGAATGATCAGCAGCTTGACGTAGCGATAGAGGTCGGTCACATACGAGCTGTGCACCCAGCCGGTATGCATGACCGGATCGAGGTACTGCACCCGCGTCCACTGCCCCTCGCGCGCGATGGTCTTCACCGCATCGCCGTGATAGAGCTTGTCGATGAGCGGATGGTTCAGGCCCGGGCCGCTGCGCACATTCAGCGTCGGCGCCACCACCACGAGATCGGCCGGGTCGATGCGGAAATCCCACTGGTACGGCGTCAGGTCCGGGCCGGAGCCCATTTCCGCCACCGCGCCGGCATTGATCCATCCCTGCTGGCCGTTGCGCGTGATCACATTGTACCAGCCGTCGGTATGCCCGACGCGATAGAGCACATCGTCGCGATGCACGCTGAGGATGACGGCATACTGCGTGCCCGGCCCGCGCCGGATCGGCGCCGCCGCGCCCGTGACCTGCAGCAGCTGGTCATACGGGGTGCTCACCTGCTGCGTCGTCACCGGCGCCTGATAGGCGGGCAGCGCATACGGCGTCAGATAATTGCCCGCCGGCACCGCGCTCCACGCGGCCGGCGCGTTCACGCCGTACCCGTACGGATACTGCGCATTAGCATACGGCGCATACGGATTCTGGGCGGTATACGCCGGCGCATTGACCACCTGATAGCCGGGCGCGCTGTTCACCACCTGATAGCCGCCCGTGGCCGGCACCGCCGCGCTGCGCACCGTGCTCACCTGGGCTCGCGCGATGGCGAACGTCCCTGCCGCATTGGTCACCAGCACGGTATCGCCATCCACCTGCACCTGACCCGTCAGCATACTGCCGTCGGTCAGCACCACCTCATCGGCCAGCGCCAGCATCGGGGCCGCCATGACCATCACCACTGCCAACATCCATCCCGCCGCCTTCATTGCCCTACCTCCTGCGTCTTGGTTCAATGCGGATAAGTCCGCAGCATTTCACTCGTTGTCCCGCACCGGCTGCCGCGCCGCAAACCAGTACCACGGTCCCGCGCCCAGCACCCGGCCCTGCGCCTGCTCGCCGGCGAAAAACGCCGGCAGCTCCGTTTCCGCCACCAGCACCGTCTCGATGTGCTCCGCCGGTTCGAGCTGCGGCTGCGGGTCGGCATTCGCCGCCAGGGTTTCGTCCACCCGCACCTCGGCGACATGCATGACCTCGTTCGTGATCCCCGCCCCGGTATACAGCGGCGGACTCACGCGCACCAGGTCGCCGTGATACCCCGTTTCCTCCGCCAGCTCATGCAGTGCCGCCGCACCCGGCTCGCCCTGCTCGACCAGCCCGGCGGGGAAACCGACCACCGTCTTTTCCAGGCCCGGCCGGTACTGGCGGATCAGCACATACCGCCCGGACGGCTCCAGCCGCGCCACCACCACCACGCCCGCGGGCCGTTTGACCCGTTCAAGGCATTCCCAGCGGACCTCGTCCCCCGCCGGGGTGCGATAGATCAGCTCCTTGAGCGTCAGCCAGCGGCCGGCGCCCAGCACCCGCTCGGCCAGCCGGGTAAACACGCTACGCCGGGGGCGCGCTCTCCGCGCCCGCGAACGGCCAGCCCACCACGCGGTTGCGCCCGCGATGCTTGGCCTCGTACAGCGCCTCGTCGGCGCAATGGATCAGATGCTCGGGCTGCTGGCCCGGCTGCCATTCCGCCACGCCCAGCGAGATGGTGACCGAGAGCACCTTGCCGTCGTCGGAACGCAACTCCTGGAAGCTCTCGATATTGTGGCGCAGGCGCTCCGCGACCAGCAGGCCGCCGGCCAGCGGCGTATTCGGCAGGATGAGCGAGAACTCCTCGCCGCCGTACCGCGCCACAATATCCCGCCGCCGCTCCGCCCCCTGCACGTCCATGCCGCGCACCGTCTCGCGCAGCAGGTGGGCCAGCGCAATCAGCACCCGGTCCCCCGTCTGGTGGCCAAAGGTGTCGTTGAACCGCTTGAAGTGGTCGATATCGAGCATGATCAGCGACAGCGGCGCCTGCTCGTTCGCCGCCTTGTCGATTTCCTCGTTCAGCCGCTGGTTGTAGAACCGGCGAATGTAGACGCGGGTCAGTTCGTCGGTGATGGCCAGCTCGTAGAGCCGCGCGTTGTCGAGCGCGCTCCCCGCCGAGGTGGCCAGGGTCTGGAACAGGATCACCGCTTCCGCATCGAATTCCTTGTCGCCGTCAACCGCGCGATCGCCCAGCACCAGCACGCCGATGGCCTTGCCCTGCGCAATCACCGGCAGGGCCAGGAACCAGATCCCCGCCGGCGCCGCCGCGGGGTCCGCATAGAACAGCGACGCATCGGCATAGCCGGCGAGGCTGCTGGTCGTCACCTGGTTCTCCGTGGTCAGCGCCTCGCCGGTGATCCCGGTGTTGTCCGGGAAGCTCAGCCGCGGGTTGGTGACGTGGATCCCCGCGGCCACCGTCAGCAGGCCCGCCCCCTTCTCCCGCAGCAGCAGCGCCACCCGCCGCGCCCCGGTGGCGTTGGCAAAGGTGGTGACGATCAGGTTGTTCAGCGCCTCGCGGTCCAGTTCCGCCCCGATATCCATCGACCACAGCTGCAGCATGGCCATGTCGTTGATCCGGTCCTGCAGGCGCTTGTTGATGTCATTGAACAGGCCGGCAATGACGCCTGCCTCGTCGGAGCTTCTGGCCTTGACCTCGCGGAAGGCCTGGCCCTGCGACACCTCGTCGGCGACCTGAATGACCTCGCGCAGCGGGCGCGCCATTTTCTGCGCCCAGCGGAAGGTGCTCAGCATCGACGCCAGCGCCAGGGCGACGATGACCATGACGCTGAACAGAATGCCCGACCAGTCGACCGCCGGCTGCTGCAGCTCCGCCAGCAGGAACACCGTCTCCTTCTTCCGGGTGGTGATGCGCAGCACCTTGCGCCAGGTCTCCGGCTGCTGGTACAGCTTGTTGAGCGTGGCCAGCGACGGCTTCTGCGGCGCCTCGCCGCGGACCTTCGAGGTGATCAGCAGTTTGCCGTTGTCGTCGAACACCATGAAAAAGCGGAAATACGGGATGGCTTCCTGCAGCGAATTCAGATAATCCTCGACCGCCGCGCGCGTGCCGCGCCGGGCGCTGCCGCTGTTCGCCGGCGGCGCATTGACGATCGAACCCGAGCGGGTCTTGATGAAGTTGTCCATCAGCTGCAGCGCTTCAGTGCCGTATTTCAGGATATGCCGTTCCTCAAGATCCTTGCTGGACCAGGTGATGTACACCAGCAGCAGGGCGGCATTGATCAGCAGCACCACGGTCATGATGGTGGAGATCTTCTTGCGCAAATCGTAGCGGATCTGCTTCAGCCGCGGCTTTTCAGTTGTAATCGGTTCGCCCATGGGTGTCCCCGCCGCCCGCTCCGCTGCCGAACGGCACCCAATATATATAGCAGAGTGGTCGGCTGTTGTCAAAACCGGCCGGGAGCCCGCCGGCCTGCCACCCGGCCGGTTACAGGGCGGCGAGAAACGCCTGCAGTGCTGCCGCCGGGATGGCCGCCGGGCCGATCAGGTTCTTCACCGGGTCGCCGTGCCAGTCCGATCCGCCGGTCATCAGCAGCTGCTGGCTCTGCGCCAGCGCCGCATAATGCCGCTGTTCCGCCGGCGTATGGTCGCGATGCCACACTTCGAGTCCGCGCAGCCCCGCCGCGATCAGTTCCGCCAGAATCGCATCGTGATGGCTGAATTTAACCAGCGCCCCGACCGGGATCCCGCCCGCCACCCGGATCAGCTGCACAATCTCCACCGGATCGAGCGGGGTATGCGGCACATACGCCG
>CAZFBR010000073.1:0-14263 GCA_964517215.1 uncultured bacterium | reverse complement strand
GAGATCCGCCGCTTGCTGCTGCGCGGGCTGACTGTGACGGTGGTGGCGGGCATGACTTTTGCCCCGACGCTGGCGTACAATGCGCGGCTGGCGGCTCCGGACACGCGCACGGAAGCTTCGCGCTGGCTGGAGGCAAACCTGCCGGCGGGGGCCAGCATCGGGGTCAATGACATTTACTTTTATTCCGTGCCGGCGATCCAGCAGCTTTCCGGTTCGCCGTTTCGCGTGGTCCGGTGCCAATTCTCAACGGACACCCTGGTGCGAGCGGCACCGGACTATTTTCTGGTCAGTGATTACGAATTCGGCATGGCCGGTGCCGTGTTGCGCGACGAATACCAGCCGGCGCTGCACATGGCCGCGTTTTACCGGGAGGTGTTCCGCCGCTACCGGGCCGTGCGGGAGTTCTACCGGCCGCTGGTCTGGGCGGGGATCGACTGGACGCCGTACAATAAGCTGCTGGCGCCCTACCCGCGGCTGCGCTTTCCCTGGGGCGAACGCATTATCGATGCGCCGTCCTGGCACTGGCGGTACGTCACGCCGCGACTCTGGCTGCTGCAGCGCGGCGGGCCGGCGAACGTGATCCTGCAGGCTCCGCCGCTCGGCTGATCAGGATCCGGGGTTGACGCTGCCGCAGCGTGTAATATACGATACGCGCATGGACTGGCTGGTGACAGCGGGCGCGGTGGCGGGCGGGGATGATGCAGCATACTGAACCGAAGCTTTTTGCGCTGATCCCCGCATACAACGAGGAAAAGAATATCGAACGTGCGATCCAGCGTACGATTGCCGCGCTGGAACCGCTGGCGCGTCCGTTTGTCATTATTGTCATCAATGACGGCAGTCGCGATGCGACGCGGGCGATCGTTGAGCGGCAGGGCGCGGCCGATCCGCGGGTGCAGCTGTTGAACCATGCAACCAACCGCGGGGTCGGGCAGGTTTTCCGCACCGGGTTCCAGCACGTTCTTGCCGCAGCGGCGCCCGACGACTGGGTGCTGACCACGGAGGCGGACAATACCTCCGATGTCGGCATTCTGCCGGAGATGCTGCGCCGGCTGGCTGCCGGCGACGATCTGGTGCTGGCCTCATGCTATGCCCCCGGCGGCGGCGTGACCGGCACTGGCGTCCACCGCCATTTCCTCAGCGCTGTGGCCAATGCGTTCATCCGGCAGCTGTTCGGCCTGCGCCGCCTGCACACCTTCAGCTCATTCTATCGCCTGTACCGCGTGGCGGTATTGCGCCGGGTATGCGAAAAATACGGTGAGCAGCTGATCGACAGCCCGGGCTTTTCCTGCATGGTTGAACTGCTGGTGCGCATCCACCGCCTCGGTGGCGTGCGCATCAGCGAAGTGCCGATGGTGCTGCGCGGCGAGGAACGGATCGGGGCGAGCAACATGAAGGTCATGAAGACCATCATCGGCTATTTTGAGTTGTTCTGGCGCGAACTGAAGCACCGCTGAATCCGCGTCAGCCGCGCAGCTGCGTTTCCAGCGTCCGGTAATCCGCCTTGCCCGTCCCCAGCTTGGGAATGCGGTCCACCACCCGCAGTTCGCGCGGCACCGCCAGCACGGTCAGGCCCCTGGCCAGCACCGCCTCCCGGATTTCCGCCAGGGTGAGCGCCGGCGCGTTGGTGACGGCGATCAGCGTTTCCCCCTTTTTCTCGTCGGGCCGGGTGATGACGACCACCTCGCACATGCGCCCATGCTGCGGGAAGGCGCCGGCGAGCGCGTCCTCGACCGCGGTGAGGGAGACCATTTCGCCGCTGACCTTGGCGAACCGCTTGACCCGCCCGCGGATGGTGACGAAACGCAGGTCGTCCACGCTGACGATGTCTCCCGTGTCGTACCAGCCGTCCAGCTGCCGGAACGCCGCGTCCGGTTCCGGGTTCAGATAGCCCTGCATGATATTCGGCCCCCGGACGAAGAGCCGGCCGCCGTCGGTGACGCCTGGCACCGGTTCGAGGCGGTAGGCGATCCCCGGAAGCAGCTTGCCCGCGCTGCCGAACTGCGGGAAAATGGCGGTATTGACGCTGACCGCCGGGCTGCACTCGGTGGCCCCGTACCCCTCCAGCACCCGCAGCCCGAACTTGCGCGACCAGGTCGTCGCGGTCGCCTCCTGCAGCTTCTCGGCGGCGGCGAACATGAAGCGCACACTGCGGAAATCGTAGGGATGCGCGCGGCGCGCGTAGCCGTTGAGGAAGGTGTTGGTTGCCAGCATGATGGTGCAGTCGCGGTCGTAGACGAGGATGGGGATCAGCCGGTAATGCAGCGGGGTGGGATAGACGAAGACGAAGAGCCCGCGCAGGAGCGGCAGCATGGTGCCGATGGTCAGCCCGAAGCTGTGAAACATCGGCAGCGAGGAGAAGATGCGGTCGTTGTCCGTGATGTCGACGACAGAGAGGATCTGGCGGACGTTGGCCAGCAGGTTGCGGTGTGACAGACGCACGCCCTTGGGCGTTCCCTCCGAGCCGCTGGTGAAAAGGATGACCGCGGTCCGTTCGGCAGTGCCGGCGGCATCCCGCGGCCGGAAGAGCAGCCCGCTGCGGGCGCGCAGCCAGGCCGCCAGCTTGTCCGCCGGCCCGGCGGCCGCGCGCAGGTCTTCAAGGTAGAGGAACGTGATGCCGGCCGCTGTCAGCGGGGCCAGGTCGAGCTGGCTGCGTTCGAGGAACCGGCGCGAGGTGATGATGCAGGTGAACTGCGCCAGCGTGGTGCAGGCGAGCATGGCGGTGCTGCCGGTGGAGAAGTTGAGGATGCCGGGCACCCGGCCGAGCGCCCACAGCGCCAGCAGGGTGACGACCATCCCCGTGCTGTTGGGCAGGAGCACGCCGACGTGCGGACTGGCGTCGAGCCGGCGGTGCAGCAGGCGGGTGAAGATTTCGGCGCCGGTCAGCAGTTCGCGATAGGTTTTGCGGCCGGTCAGGTCCTCGATGATGATCTTGTCCGGCTGTTCGGCGGCGGCGGCGCGGATCGCATCGGGGAGCGTGCCGGCGCCCTGCTCCATCTCCACGGCGAAGCGCAGGTCGGTGGCGCGGTCGAACAGCCAGGCGGTATAGAACTCGCGCGCCTCCGCGGAACGTTCGAACTGCCGGGCGGGCGGGGTGAGCAGCGGCGAGCAGTGCAGCGTCACCCGCGGCAGCCGGCGCTTGTGGCCGGGATGGACGGCGAAGACCGAACGCTGGATGCCGCGCAGGTAGGCGATAATGACCTGCGCGCGGGTCTTGTTGAGCAGGAAGCCGGACCCGTCGAAGAACTTCATCAGCGTGCCGGTGCGCGACAGCCGCCCCTCGGCGAAGAGCACCAGCCGGCCGCCCTTGTTCAGGAACTCCGCCATCTGGCGCACGGCGAAGGGGGAGGCGGGATCAACGGGGAAGGTGCGCTTGCTTACCATGATCTTGCGGTGGAACCACGAGGTCTGCGCGGTCTCCAGCGAGGTGACGAACTTCCAGTCGTCGTCAAGCACCAGCCCGAGGAAGAGGAAGTCGATCCACGACACGTGGTTGGGGATGAGGATGACCGGACCGGGCGTGCGCAGGACCGCGGTATTGAAGGCGCGGAAGCGGTGCAGCCGGGTGAAACACCGGACCAGCAGGCGGAGGATCACGCGCGCGGCTCCGGGGCGGGCGGGATGCGCAGCAGGGTGACCGCGCCCGCGAGACAGCAGGCGAGCCCGGCGAAAACGGCGAGCGGGCCGGCGCCCGCACTGGCTGCGCCCAGCACCAGCCCGGCTCCCGCCAGCATGACGCAGTTCTCAAGGAAGTTCTGGGTGGCGATGGTTTTGCCCAGCGCGCCGCCGTGGCATTCCGCCTGCAGGGTCGCATTCAGCGGGATGAGGAAGAGCCCGCCGGCAATGCCGATGAGGATCAGCATTCCCTTGACCGCCATCGTGCCGGTGACCCCGGTGAGCAGGAGAATGAGCAGCGCCATGCCCCAGCCCCAGCGGCGGGTGGCGTGCACCTCGCCGGTGCGGTAGAGCTGGCCGGCGAGCATGCTGCCGATCATTACGCCGACCGCCAGCCACAGCCCGAGCAGCGCGATCTGGGTGGTGGCGCCGATGCTGGCGGAGAACCCGAACAGCTCATAGCGGTACCCGTCAGCAAACCCGAGCGGGCCGAGCCCCCATGGCGAAAAGTTGGTCTTGAGCACCGATCCGCAGAACCAGAACAGCCCGGTCCCGAGCAGGACGCGCCCGAGCCGCGGCGAGGTGACGAGTGCGCGCGTGTTGGCCCGGAAATCGCCCAGGGTGCGGGCAAAGCGGATTTCGGGGTGGCGCGGCGAGGCGGCCATGAGGACGTTGAGCAGCATGGCGACGGCAAGAATAGTGAAGAGCAGATTGTAGCAGAAGAGCGGGGGCCGGCTGTCGATGAGCACGGCGCCGGCGAGGTTGCCGATGAGGATGGCGACCAGCGTGAGCATCTCCATCGTGCCGTTGGCCTTGACCAGCCGTTCGCGGGGGAGCAGCTCGGGGAGAATGCCGTACTTGGCGGGGGAGTAGACGCAGGCGCCGATGCCGATGAGCAGATAGGCGGGCGCCAGCAGGTTGACGCCCGCATGCAGGCCGCCGATGGCGACGGCCACGCCGAGCAGCTTGCAGCCGTTGCCGCCCAGCAGCCAGCGGGTCTTGGCAAACCGGTCGTTGACATAGCCGGCCACCGGGGCAAGCAGGACGAACGGAATATAGAGCATGGCGGGATAAAAGGCATTGGCGCGCGCGAAGGCGGCTTCGCTGAGCGCACCCGCCAGCTGCTGCTGCGTGAGTTGGCCGATGATGAACATGAGGAAGGCGTTGTCCGCGAAGGCGCTGAGGGTCTGGCTGGCGAGGACGAGATAGTAGTCGCGCACGGGCCGCATGGCGCAGAGTGTAGCACACCCCGCCCGCCCGGGCAAATGGCAAAATGGCACATCGCCGGACGACTTGAGCACCCGGCCCGGTTCAGTTATACTGACGACGGACGCTATGACGACGCGCAGAGGACAACTGATCCCGCTGCTGCTGGCGGTGGCTTGGCTGCTGGCGCTGACCCTGCCCGCCCGGGCGGGGGCAACGCTGCAGTTTGTCGAGACCGTGCTGACGCTCGCCCGCGACGGGAAGGCGACCGTCGATTACACGGTGCGCTGGCATTGCGCCGGGGCCAATCTGCACGGGTTCTATTTCGAGGGCTTTCAGGAAACGCCGCAATTCATCGAAAAATACTGTTTCGCCTCGAACAATCGCCGGCGGTATGCGCTTGACCGGAACCAACTTTCGGCCGGCAAATACGATATCGTCCTGGCCAACGGCGAGGCGTATCGTGACGGCGACCTGACCTGCTTCCTGCGCTATACCGCGGACCTGCAGGCGTCGGGTAACGTGACGCTGACGGAAAGCGAACGCGGGCGGCTGGCGGTGTTCAACTGGTCCCCCGTGCAGTGGGACGACCCGCTGGAGCATCAGACGGTGACCGTGCGCTATCCCGTGGCGCTGGCGGGCACGGCGGTGACGGACAGCGAACTGGCGCAGCTCAATTTCCGCACGGAACCGTTTGTCAACGAGCGGTATTCGGTCGATTATCCCGGCTGGACGGGTGCGGACGGCCGGCAGTATCTTGCGGTTCGCTACCACCGGACCAATCTCGAGCCGAGCTACCATTTCCAGATCCAGACCTATCTGGGGGCGGCGGCGTTCGACCTGACGACCATGGCCTATGCGTCGCCGCTGTCGGCGCTGGCGGGCGACCTGCCGGCGGCGCGCGAGGAGTACATCTTCAACCGGTGGTTCCCGGGGAGTACGCTGGCGCAGATGCCGGTGAATGCCTGGACGCTGTTCGCCGTGGTCAGCGCCACGGGCCTCGTTTTTGTGCTGGCCCCGCTGCTGCTCATGTTCCTCAAGCATCGTTCGCTGCTGCGCGCCCGGGATGGCATGGCCGCCGTGCGCTGGGAGGGTGATGAGTGGGTCCCGCCGACCGTGCAGGTGGGTAGCTTCCGCAAGCCCGGCAAGATCGGCAAAGAATTGACCCCGCTGGAGGCGGGGGTGCTGCTGGATATTCCGCTGGCCACACTGGCGGGGATCGTCGTTGCCGGGCTGCAGGAACGCGGCCTGGTGAAGGTGCTGGGGACCGACCCGCTGCGGCTCGAGCGGACCGGAACAGAGCGCAGCGCCGATGTGTACGAGAATATCATTCTCGACGGGATCGACCGGGACGGGAGCATACCCGAGCGACGCCTGCGCGAAATGTTTGGTACGGTGGCGGCGAGCATCGACCAGAAACTGTGGGATTGCGACCTTGAGGCGACGAAGCAATACTGGCGCGCGCGGGCGACGGCCGTGCCGCCGCCGGTGACGGACGGGACAGCGGACGATACGCTGTGGCGCACGTCGTATTGGCCGTACTACCATTATCATTATGGCGGCAGCGTGGCGCCGCCGCCAGCCCAGCAGGTGGCGGCCAGCGTCGGCAAGGACGTCGGCAAGAGCGCAGCGGCCCTCGACACCGGCATGACCGGTTTTCGCGGCAGTGAGGCGTGCTACAGCGGACCCTTCATCCAGAATGCCTGCCATGATGCGTGCCATAGCGCCTGCCATTCGGCCTGCCACAGCGCGTGTCACAGCGCCTGCCATTCCGCATGCCATAGCGCTTGCCACGGCGCCTGCCACAGCGCTTGTGTCAGCAGTGGTCACTGACGTGGGGATACGACCGTTGCCGCGTTCTGCCGGCGCGGATGCCGTGCCCGCGCCTGCAGTGGTCACTGACGTGGTGACCCGGCCGCTGCCCCATACTGCTGGCGCGGCAGCAGTGCCCGCGCCGGCCGCGGCCACTGCTGCGGGGTGGCGAACGCTGACCGCCTCGCCCGTCCCGACGGGCAGGCCGGTGTCGGCAGCACCAGCGGCGCCGCAGCATCAGGGCGCACGGGCGGCGGCGTGGGTGGATGACTATGTGCGGAAGATCGCGCAGCATATCCATGTGCGGATCGAGGACAATCTGCTGATCAGGATCCCGAACACCGCGTACCGGCTCAATCCGACGGCGGCGAAAATGCTGCGCTTCCTGCTGGACGGCGGCACGGTGGCGGATATACTCGCCCGCTATCCCGGGCGGGAGGATGCGGTCGCGCAGGATATCCATCATTTTGCCTGCGACCTGCGCGCGCTGCTCAAGGGGTGCTGGACGGAGGGGGAGTCGCGGCGCGCCATTGAGCTGGTGCCGTTCACCATGCCGTACAGCGCCCTGCCGGTGCTGAGCGAACTGGCGGTCACCTACCGCTGCAATCTCGCCTGTCGGTTCTGCTATGCCGGATGCGGTACGGCCCCCCGGCGGGACGAATTGTCAACCCGCAACCTGTGCCGCGTTATCGACCGTATCCGGCGCGATGCCGATGTGCCCTCGGTGAGTTTTACCGGCGGCGAGCCGACCCTGCACCCCGACCTGCCCGCGCTGGTGCGGCACGCCAGCACGCTGGGCATGTGGACGAATCTCATCACCAACGGCACGCAACTGACCCCGCGACTGGTCGCTGCCCTGCGCGCGGCGGGACTCGACTCGGTGCAGATCAGCATCGAAGGGGCGGACGAAGCGACCCACGACGCGATTGTCGGTCAGGCGGGCGCGTTTGCCGCGGCCATGGCGGGCCTTGACCGGGTGCGCGCGGCCGGGCTTCGCGTGCATACCAACACCACCATCTGCGCGCTGAACCGCGATGCGGTCCCGGCCATCGTGGCAATGACGCAGGCGCTCGGCCTGGAACGGCTGTCGATGAATATGCTCATGCCCTGCGGCAGCGCGCGCGGGTCGCTGGCCGAACTGCTGATCACCTATCGCGACATCGGCGCGGTGGTGCTGGCGGCGCAGCGGCAGGCGGCGGCGCTGGGGATCGAGTTCATGTGGTATTCCCCGACGCCGCTCTGTGTGTTCAATCCCATCGCCCACCGGCTGGGGAACAAGGGGTGCGCGGCCTGCGACGGCCTGCTGAGCATCGCGCCCAACGGCGACGTGCTCCCCTGCTCGAGCTGGCCGCGCCCGGTGGGGAACATGCTGCGCGACGATTTCCGCACGCTGTGGCGGGGCGCGGCGGCGGCGGGCATCCGGGCGAAGGAACATGCCCCGGCGGCCTGCCACGATTGTGACGATCTGCCCGCCTGCACGGGTGCCTGCCCGCTCTATTGGTCGGTGGTCGGCGAGGCGGAACTGGCGGAAGCCGGGAGGGTGGCGGCATGCCGGTAATGCCCGCGCCGCAGACGCGCGGCGAACTGCAGTTCCGCGTGGCGAAGTTTTTGCCGTACGGCTGCCGCATGCTGCTGGTGCTGGGATTGCTGCTGGCCGGTCTGGTGATCCAGCTCTGCTTCAGTTTCTGGTGGGGTGTCCCCGTCCTGCTGGCGGCCACCCTGCTCGGCGCGGTGAAAGGGTACAAGGCCGCCCCGGAAAAACTGCAAGGCGAGGAATGGCGGCAGGTCACCCCCGACGAGTACGCGAAGGTGCAGCAGCGCGAGGCGGCGCTGGCGGTGTGGGACCGCGATGCCTTCGATATCACCTGCGGGCGCGGCGGCTGCGTGATCGTCATCTGCGGGGTGCTGCTGTTCGGCCTGGCGACGCTGCTGGCGACGATCAGCGAGGCGCTGCTCGGTTTCGTGGCGGTGGATGCGCTGGTGGTACTCCTGCCGCACTGGTTCATCGGCACCCGGTCGTACCTGTCGCGCGCGGACCTGATCATCAAGCTCAACGCCCTGCAGGCGATCATGAAACTCGTGCAGCCGGTGACGGCGGTGCAGGTGCAGCCCATGCTGGCGCTGGCGACGACGGAAGCAGGCAAAAAAGTACCATGTGACGCCCGCCTGCTGTTGCGGATTGCCGGCGCGCCCGACTGGCTGCTCGGGGTGCAGGTGCAGGTCGCCCTGAATAATGTGCAGGGGACCGCCTACCCCTATCTGTATGCGGTGGTCATTGCGAAGAAGGAGGGGGGGCTGCCGGGCCGGTGCCGGCCGGAATGGCTGAAGCCGCGGCCGCTCGACCCGACCAAAGTGATTTTCGAACTGCAGGGTGACGGCGACGTTGATGTGCTGGTGGTGCGCCAGTACACCACCCGCACCTCCGGCTATCACACCAAACCGGACGCAGCGGCGGCGGTGGTGGCCTGTGCGCTGAATGTCACGGGCAGCATGCTCGACCAGCCGGAACTGCAGGCCATGCTGCCGGCCAGGGTGAAAAAGTAGCCGCTTAGCGCGAACGCAGTTTGCCCAGCAGCCGGAGCATTTCGAGATACAGCCAGAGCATGGTCACCAGCAGGCCGAACGCACCATACCATTCCAGCGACTTGGGTGCGCCCTGTTCGGCGCCCTTGGCGATAAAGCCGAAATCGATGATCAGATTGAGCGCAGCAACGCAGACGACAACCAGCGAAAAGACAATCCCCCACAGCCCCCCCTCATGGATGAACGGGAGGTGCATGCCGAAAAATGAGGCGAGCACGATATTGGCCAGATAGAGCAGGCAGATCCCGCCCGAGGCGGCGACCACGAAGGTGATGAACGGGCGGGTCGGCCGCAGGAGACCCGTGGCGTAGGCGGTGAACATCAGGCCGGCCACGCCGAAGGTGGCGCCCACCGCCTGGATGACGATGCCCGGGTACATGGCCTCAAAGAAGGTGGAGAGCAGGCCGATGACGAACCCCTCGCAGATTGCATAGAGCGGGGCGGTAACTGCCGCCCAGTCCGGCTTGAATACCGTCACCAGCGACAGGACCAGCCCGCCAATGAGCCCGCCCCACATGAGCGGCATAAGCGCGGCGACATTCTGGGTGACCTGCAGCTGCCACCAGACCCAGCTGGCGGGAATGCACATGATGATGAACAGCAGCAGGGTCTTGGCGGAAGTGCCCGCCACGGTCATGGTCTCGCCGTGGGCAACCACCCCGGCTTGTTCGTAGACGGATTCGCGCAGCATCGGATTGGCCATGATGTTCTCCGGTGATCAATTACCGCAGGCGTGAACCGGCGGTGGTACCAGCGGGGCGGGCGTTTATCCGCCCGCCCCGCAGTGCGATTAAGTGACTGGTGCTCAGTTGGCAGTCGTTGCCGGCGGGGCAACGATTTTGCCCGCGTCCACATCAGACGGCGTACTGCCGTCGTCCCACTTTACCGTGTAGGTGTTGTTCGGTTTGACGGCGGTAATCGTACCGGCGTAGAAGCGGCCGCCCGCCCATACGGCGAGGACTTTGTCGTTGACCGCCCAGCTTTTATTCACCACCGGGATCAGCTTGGCAAGGTCAAGATCGGCCTCGCTGCTGTCATCAACGTACTTGACCTTGGCTACTGAGCCATTGACGGCAATGACATTGGCGAGATACAGGGAACTGTTCGTCCACGGTGCGGCGACGCTGGCGCCAACGGCGATCGCTGCGGGCGCCGGGACAACGGCTGGTGCCGGGGCGGTGGCCGGTGGGGCAGCCGGGGCAGCCGTTTTGTCACCGCCACAGGCCATCAGGCACAACATTGCTGCCATTGCCACTCCTGCTGCAAGCCACTGCTTCATACCGATACCTCCGCGCACGTCAGGATGTGTCGCTCCTGCGACAGTCAATTATACCACAATACCGGCAATCATGTCGCAATTGACGGGGCAGGGGCCGGGTGATAGGATGCCAGCAACTGAACGGAGGCGGGCCATGCGCAAGGGGATAATCATGATCGCGGCATTGCTGGCGCTGCTGGCGGCGGGCTGCGCGGGCGGGCGGGTGAACGGGCATACGGGTTCAGCGACGGACGGGGTGACTGTGGTTTCCACCTACCATCATCGTGAGCGGGCGAATGCCGTCGTGGTCAATGGCCGCATCCGCAACGACACCGACCATTCCATCGAGGATATTGTGGTCAAGGTCGAGGTGCGCGATGCACACGGCGCCGTACTGGCTTGCGGCGAAGACGCCGGCTTCCGGCTGCAGGCCGGCCAACTGGCGGAATACCGGATCGCGCTGACCGGGGTGCCGCCGGGGATACTGTTTACGCCGCAGGTGTGGATCGACCGCGCGACGTTCGGATTGTGAGCGGCGCGGTCAGGACGGCGCGAGCGGCAGGGCGATGCGGAATGTGGTCCCGTCGGCTGCACTGCTGCTGAAGGCGACGGTCCCGCCCAGATAACGTTCGGTCAGCAGCTTGATGCTGTAGGTGCCCAGCCCGCGATTGGCGCCCTTGGTTGAAAAAGAACGCTGGAAAATCTGCAGCTGCACGTCGGCCGGGATGACCCCGGGATTGTGCACCGCCAGTTCCATGCGCCCGCCGGCGTTGGCGGCGCTGATGGTAATGGTGGAGCCTTCGGGGGTTGCTTCCAGCGCATTTTTTACCAGGTTGGCAACCACTCGCCGCAGGATCACCGGGTCGGCTGTCAGCGGCCCGGCAGCAGCGACGGGCGCAAGGAGCAGGGTCCGGCGACTGGCCAGCTGGTGGCGGGCGTAGGTGTCGATAACCTGTTGCAGCAGGTCGGGGAGTACAATCGCGACCGGGACCGGGCGCAATTCGCCGTTTTCGGCCTGGGTCAGCACGCGCTGGGCGATGATCTCCTCGACCAGCTGGCGTGAACTGCGATTGACCAGCGGCAGCAGTTCGCGGACATTGGCCGCATCGTAGTCCGACTGGACAACGACGTTTACCAGTCCTTCGATGGCGCTGGCGGTGTTGATTAGGTCGTGGAAAAAGATGCGTTCCAGCAGCCGGCGGCGCTTTTCATCGCTGATATCGATCAGGGAAACCAGATAGAACTTTTCGCCCAGCAGGGTGAGCGGGGCGACATGCACGCGCAGGTCGAGCGCGGCAATACCGTCGGGGCGCTGCACGGAGAGGCGGCACTCGCGGGTCACGGGGCAGTTGGCCGCCTGTGCCGCAAGAATGGCATTGACCGCGCCGCACATGGCGCAGGCCTCGCTGGTGCCGCAACCCGACGGCTGGTCGTTGGCATGCAGGCAGTTGAGCATCTCCCCCGGCCGCTGCCCGAGGATCTGGCTGACGTCGGTGATGCCGAGCATATCCAGCAGCGACTGGTTGCAATGCACGATCTGGCGCTGCTGGTTGACCAGCAGCGCGACCTGGGAAATGGCAGAGAGCACCTCGCGCACATGGCTGCTGACGGTGACGGCGCGGGCCTGTCGGTCGATAGTGGCACGATCGGCCCGTTCCGCCGGGGCGAAACGGGTGGAGAGCTCATTATTCATGGCCCGATTATAGCTGGCCGCCCGGAATGGCGCAAGCGGGTGCCGGCTTTGGCAAAAGTATGCTACCCTTGCCGCCATGAAACCGGCACGGACGATTATGCTGCAGGGGACGGGCTCGCATGTGGGCAAGAGTGTGCTCGTTGCCGCCCTCGGCCGCTGTCTGCTGCAGGACGGCTGGCGGGTGGCGCCCTTCAAGGCGCAGAACATGGCGCTCAACTCGTTTGTCACCGCGGACGGCGGTGAAATGGGTCGCGCGCAGGTGACGCAGGCGCAGGCCTGCCGGCTGGCCCCGCGCGTAATGATGAATCCCGTGCTGCTCAAACCGTCCGGCGACGCGCAGGCGCAGGTTATCGTCATGGGCAAACCGTGGGGGAACCTGAGCGCAGCAGCGTACCATACCCGCAAAACGGAACTGCTCGGGGTGGTCGGGTCGGCACTGGCGGAATTGCGGCGTGACTATGAAGTGGTGGTGATCGAGGGTGCGGGCAGCCCGGCGGAGATCAACCTGCGCGAACAGGATATTGTCAACATGACCACCGCACACCTGGCGGATGCGCCGGTGGTGCTGGTGGGTGATATCGACCGCGGCGGGGTATTCGCGTCGCTGTATGGTACGCTCGCGCTGCTGGCTGAGCGCGACCGGGCGCGGATCAAGGGGTTTATCATTAACAAATTCCGCGGCGATGTCGAACTGCTCAAACCCGGACTGCGGATGCTGGAGGAAAAGACCGGCCTGCCGGTGCTCGGGGTGATGCCGTATCTGCGGGAAATGCGGCTGCCCGAGGAGGACTCGGTCAATTTTGAGACGCGGCGGGAAGTGCCGGCGGGTGAGGGGCAGCTGGCCATCGCGGTGCTGTACCTGCCCCACATCTCCAACTTCACCGATTTTGATCCGTTCGACAATGATCCCGCCGTGGCCTTGCGCTACCTTCGCCCGGGTGAACCGCTGCCGGATGCCGACCTGGTTATCATCCCGGGGACCAAAAACACCATGGACGATTTCGCGTATCTGGTGCAGGCGGGCTATGCCGACGGTTTGCGCGCGCGGGTGGCGGCGGGCAAGCCGGTATTCGGCATCTGCGGCGGCTACCAGATGCTCGGGACGCGGCTGACCAATCCGCATGGCCTGGAGGGCGACACCCCGCAATGCGACGGCTTGGGGGTGCTTGATCTGGTGACGGAGCTGGCGGAGGAGAAAACCCTGCGGCAGGTGACGGCAACGCATGTGCCGACGGGAGCGGCGGTGCGCGGCTATGAAATCCATCACGGCGTGTCGCAGGCCGGCGCCGGCGACACGGTGCTGTTTGCCGCCGGCGACCGGGTGCTGGGCAGCGCGCGGCGCGACGGGCGGGCGGGCGGCACCTACCTGCATGGTGTGTTTGACAATGACGAATACCGGGCCGGATTCATCAACGAACTGCGGGCGCGGCGCGGCTGGCCGGCACAGCCGGCACGGGCGTTTGAGCGCGACCGGGAATTTGACCGGCTGGCGGAGACGTTCCGCACCGCCATCGATCTGCCGCGCCTGTACGCGCTGGCCGGACTGAGCCGATGAATGGCAGCATGACGGCGATGCGCCGCATGCATCCGGTCCCGGCGCCCGATGCCGACAGTAACGGGGCGGGCAACCGTCGCTGCGGTCGCTGCCTGACGGGTGCTTCATGACCATACCGGCGCTGGTGATTGCGGGGACGCAGAGCGGGACGGGGAAGACCACGATCTCGCTGGGTGTTGCGCGCGCGCTGCGTGATGCGGGGCTGCGCGTGCAGCCCTTCAAGGTCGGTCCCGATTTTCTTGATCCGACCCACCTGGCCCGCGCGGCGGGTCGCACCTGCTACAACCTCGATCCCTGGATGACCAGTGACGACTATTGCCGCCGGCTGGTGGCGACGCGCGCGGCTGACGCCACGCTGGCGCTGGTCGAAGGGGTCATGGGTCTTTTCGACGGGGCTGCGCCCGGCGCGCTGGCCGGCAGCACGGCGGCGGTGGCGCAGCTGCTGGCTGCGCTCGTGCTGCTGGTGGTTGATGCGGCCGGGATGGCGGGGAGTATCGTCGCTATGGTGCAAGGGTACTGCACGTTTACACCAAAAATGAAT
>CAZFBR010000072.1:9689-14359 GCA_964517215.1 uncultured bacterium | reverse complement strand
CGGCGCGCAGTTCGCGGTGGTCGTCGCCAACCCGCCGGACGCGACCCTGCCGGCAACCGGTGCGCCGGCCCGGCTACCGCGCCGGCGGATAATAAGCTACACTCGGTTTCCGCGCGGCGGCAACGGCGTCCCGGCGGCAAGGAAACGCGCATGAACGACTCATCTGATCGGAGCAGTTTCGTCCCGTGTCCCGGCGGCCTGCCCGGCAAGTGTTTTGTGCCGCCGGCCGATGCGCAGCGCAAGCATCCCTGCCGCGACTGCTTCTCCTGTCAGTGGTGCAGCGATGACCGCTGTGCGCTCTGCCGCGCGCGCCAGCAGGCGGGCGCGGGTCCGCTCCCGCCGCGGGAACCGCACCGCTGATGCTGGTCGAACTGCACTGCCACACGCGCCGGCATTCGTCCTGCAGCCGGCTCGAACCGGAGAGCGCAGTGCGCGAGGCGGTCGCCCGCGGCCTGCAGGGACTGCTGCTCACCGAGCACGGCTATTGGTGGCCGGATGACGAACTGGCGGCCCTGCGCGCCGCCGCCGGTGTGCCCGAGCACTTTGTCCTGCTGGCGGGCCAGGAAGTGGAGACCGAGCTGGGGCATGTGCTGGTGATCGGTGTCACCCTGTCCCTGCCGGAACAGTACCGGGTCGCCGACTTGCGCCGGCGGTTTCCCGACGCCGCCCTGGTGCGCGCCCATCCCTGGCGCGGCGGCGGCAGCCCCGGCGATCCGGGGCTGCAGCATCCCGCTTTTGCCGCCGTCGAGGTGTTCAACCGCAATCAGTGCCCGGCGGAAAACATCGCCGCCCTGCGCGCCTGGCACCGTTTGCGATTCACCGCGACGGCGGGGAGCGACGCGCATCTGCCCGGGCAGGTGGGCACGTTTCCCACCCTGTTCGACCATCCGGTGACTACCGTCGCGGCACTGGCCGCGGAGCTTCATGCCGGGCGCTGCCGGCCGCTCTGCAAGGAGATCGCGCGCGCCGGCAGCACCCAGACCGTCACTGAACTGGTGATCGGCCCCAAGGGTGACGACGAAGCCCGCCCGCGGCTGATCCTCAAGGAATACCGCGACCAGCGCGCCTGGTCACAGGCCCGGGCCACGGCTGAATTGACCGAATTCGTGCGCGCGCAGGGGTTCGACCGCGGCCGCTTTCGCGTGCCGCGCGTGCTGGCGCGGCATGACCATGACCGCTATCTGATCGAAGAAAGCCAGCGCGGCAGGTCACTGCATGCCCTGATCGGCGTTGTTTCCGCCGATACCGCCGCGGAGTATCTGCGCGCCACCGCACACTGGCTGGCCCGCCTGCACGCGCTGCCCGGCGATGGCGATGCGGAGGCCGGGTTGCGCCGCGATGAGCGCCGGTTCGCCTCCTACCGCCGCGCTTTCACCGGGACCGGCAATCCGCTTGCCGCCCGCGCCGAAGCGGTGCTCGACCGCCTGGCGGCGGACGCGCCCGCCCGCTACCGCAACGGACGTCTCGTGCGCGCCCACGGCGATTTCCACCCGCAGAATATCATCCTCGGCCAGGACCTGGCCGCCGATCCGGAGACGCTGTTCGTTTCGGTCATTGATTTCGCCAGCGCCATGCCGGCGCCGCCGGCGCTGGATCTCGGGTATTTCCTCGCGCAGTTCGCCTACCAGTGCAACGCCCGCGACCGCTTTCCCGACGCGCTCTTCCTCGACGCCTACGCCGGCGGCGGCGGTGTTCTGCCGCCGCCCGACGCCATCAACTGGTTCCGCGTGCGGGCCATAATGAGCATTGCCGCCCACCTCATCCGGGTCGGCATGGGCGAAAGTCCGGTCATTGGCGCACTGCTTGCCGAAGCGGAACAGCTGCTCGCGACCGGCTGATTGCTGCTGCGGGTTGTGCTGAACCTGGCAACTGTCATTCGCCCGGGTCGGCAGACGGGCCGGCCTGCCAAACTGATGCCATCCGCGCCGGTGCCAATGGGTTCGACCGTGCGCCAGAGCGTCAGGCGGTGCGGGTCGTCTCGTCCCGGTCCGGGTCCTGATTGGCGGTGAACAGGAACTGCCAGACCTGATAGCGTTCCTCGATTTCGTCGCGCAGCTTGGTATCCTCACGGAGCGTCGCCACAAACGCGTCCACCGCATCGGGGGCAAACTGCGTCCCCTTGTTCTTCTCCAGTTCAGCGATCGCCACGTCCGTGGCCAGCGCGGCGCGATAGGTGCGGTTGGAGGTCATGGCATCGAAGGTGTCGCATACCGCGCACAGCCGGGCCATCGGCGGGATCTTGTCGCCGGCAATGCCGTCGGGATAGCCCTTGCCGTCCCAGCGCTCGTGATGCCAGCGCATGATCGGTACCGCCGGCTCGAAGAACACCATCTGTTCGAGGATGCGCGCCCCGATGGCGGGATGCTGCTTGATCTGCGCGTACTCGTCGTCGGTCAGGCCGCGATCCTTGCGGATGATGGCGTCGTCGATGCCGATCTTCCCGATATCATGCACCGCGGCGCCGATGTCCAGCCATTCCTTGTCCCTGGCCGACAGTCCATACCGGTCGGCGGTGGCGAGCGCATACTGGCGCACGCGGTCGGAATGCCCCTTGGTGTAGGCGTCCTTGGCGTCCAAGGCCATGGAGATGGCGCGGATCGCCTCGATATAGGCCTTCTTCAGGCTGGCCAGGGTCTTGATGTTCTGGATTGACGTGGCGCCCTGGCTGATCGCGGTCAGCAGCAGCTGCATCATCAGGCGGTCGGTCAGTTCCTCGCGCTGTTCGCTGTAGAGGGTGACCGCACCGATGACCTCGTTGGCGACGACCAGCGGGAAGGTCGCCATCATCGGCCGCGTGAACTCGCGGGCGAGCGCCGCCGGCAATTTGGCGTGGTCCCGTTCCTCGAGTTTCGGCTGCAGCAGCATCTCCGAGGTCATGAACACCCACTCTTCCGCGCTGCGGTCGGCCGCCCATTCCCGGCTGCCCGCCAGATCGGCGAGCGAGGCGGTGGTGCCGATGACCACGGGACCGTCGTCGCGGCGTTCGACGACAAGGATATGGCGCACATCGGCGATCATTTCGATCTTGCCGACCAGCGTATCAACAATATCATCCTGTTCCCAGGCCATGCCGACCAGGTAGCTGAATTCATGGAGCGCGCCCAGCTCGCCGACGATCTTATTGACCTGCTCATTGAATTTTTCCAGGCGCACATTGGCGTCGGATAGCTTGTCCGCCAGTTTGGCCTTTTCGGTCTCTTCCAGCAGGGCATGGCGCAGGTCGCCGATGAGGAACGCCACCATGGGCATGAGCGCGAGGCAGACCACCAGCATGACGATGCCCTGCCCGGTCCAGGCCGCATCGCTGCCAACGAATTCGACGATGCTGATCGCGAGCAGGAGACCGACATAGGCGAGCGCGCCGCGCCGGCCGGCAGTCAATCCGAGCGTCAGCAGGGGCAGATACTGCAGTAGGAAAAAGGGCGATTGCAGTGCGCCGGTGACCTGCACCAGCAGGATCGTGGCGGCAATGGCGCAGCCGTTGAGGATGAGGTTGGCCCGCGCACGATCCCGATTGTGCAGTGGCCGGCGGGCGACATACCAGACCAGCGGAGCAACCAGCAGCATGAGCGGCAGCCACGCAGCACTGCCGATCCCGGGAAGGCCCGCCAGCTGGACAAAACCCAGCAGCAGCGCCGCACCAACCGCAAAGACGATCAGCATGCGCTGGTTCAACTGATAGATGCGGTCCGTGATGCGGGGCAACCGCCAGCGGCCGCCGGCGGCATGGACCGGTGCGGGCGTGCGCTGCGGAATGGCAGCGGCAGCCGGCACGGGTGTCTGCCGGGTTGCCGCCGGTGGCGGAACCGCCGCTGCGGACGACTGCTGCCCGGCACTCGCGGGCGTCATGGCCTCAGCTGCGACAACAGCTGCCGGTGCGGGCCTGGCTGCCGCCGCGTGCAGCAGCGCACCAACCCCAGCCGGCGCAGTCGCCGGTGCGGATTCGGCACTGACTGCGGGTTTGACTGCGGGCCGTTTGGCCGTCAGTTCGGCAAAAATCGCCGGGCGCTTGCCTGGAACACCCTCAGTCATGATTCCTTGCCGTATTCGTCGAAGAGCGCGATGCGATGGCGGCAGCGCGGGCAGAGCAGGCGGAACGCATCGGCACGGGCGGGAATGAGCGGGGAGGGGTCAGCCACCGGCGCCCCGGTCATACCCAGCGTGGCGGCCAATTCCTGCTGCAGCGGCAGGTTGGCGGCGCCCAGTTCGCCCAGCCGTTCCGCCAGCCAGCGCAGATGATGGCGCGTGGTGATGACCCGGCCGCAGTCGGGACAGAAGAGCACCCCCTTCTTCTGCTCGGTGTACGAGGCATGGCGGTCGAAGGTGGCCAGATCGAATTCCGCCGTCAGCTTGACCCCCTCCCGCGTACTGCACAGCGCCTCGCATTGCCCGCAGAAAATGCAGGCGTCATACCGGCGCTTGATCTGCCGCGTCTGGGTGACCGGATCGTCGGTGAATTCAATCGCGCGCGTCGGGCAGACCTGGGCGCAGGCCATGCAGCCGGTGCACTTTTCGTCGTCAGCGACGGGCTTGCCGCGAAAACGCGGCTGCGGGACGTGCGGCACCGCCGGATAGCGGGTCGTAAAGGCGGGCGACAGCAGCGCCCGCACCGCCTCTTTCAGCTCGCGCAGCTTGGGCCAGCGCATCAGTTGTTCTCCTCGCGGATCAAG
>CAZFBR010000072.1:0-9589 GCA_964517215.1 uncultured bacterium | reverse complement strand
CGAGCCGTCCGCACCTGCTCGCGCAGCTTGGGCCAGCGCATCAGTTGTTCTCCTCGCGGATTGAGCGAGCCGTCCGCACCTGCTCGCGCAGCTTGGGCCAGCGCATCAGTTGTTCTCCTCACAGATCAAGCGAGCCGTCCGCACCTGCACCCGCAGCGTGGGCCGAAGCTTCATGACCGTTCCTCGCCGCGGGCGCGCCGGTCGGCGCCGTAATGGTCGCAGATTTCCTTGTGCGCCGGCACAACCCCGCTCAGATAGGCGGCCCGGGACAGGGCATGCGCCGCGGTCGGCGCCGTGATCGCAATGAACAGCGCGCACAGCAGCGCCTTGGCCATGATGGCGCCGGAGCCCGAGGCCAGCGCCGCGCCGATCAGGATGCTCATCGTGCCCAGCGTCACGCATTTCATCGCCGCATGCATGCGGTTGTGGAAGTCGGGCAGGCGCACCAGGCCAATGCAGCCGAACAGGTCGAAGATCACGCCCAGGACAATCAGTCCATACCCGATCGCTTGCAGCAGGATCATTGCCGGCTCCTACTCATCGAACCCGCGCCCGGCCAGATGCTTGGCCAGCGCCAGGGTGCCGATGAACGACAGCATCGCCCAGGCGATGCCGATATTGAGATAAAAGTCCTGCCCGGTCAGCAGCGTCAGCAGCGCGCAGAAACCGACCGTCACGATGCCGAGGATGTCGAGGGCGATGGACCGGTCGGGCGCACTCGGGCCGCGGCCGATGCGGTAGAGGCAGAGAAAGACGCAGGCCAGCAGCAGCACGACAACCACAATGGTAAGGATCATGCCAGCACCTTCAGCAGCAGCGCTTCATGCCGCGCCACGATCTGTCGCGCCTGCGCTTCGACGTCGCCGGGCCCGATGAACAGGCAGTGGATGTACATCGTGCCGTCGTCGCGGATATCCATCGTCAGGGTGCCCGGGGTGAGCGAGATGGCGCTGGCCAGGATCAGCCGCGCCACCGGACTCTGCAGCCGGGTGCGCGCCCGCACGATGCCGGGGCGCAGGCGCAGGCGCGGCATGAGCACGCGATACATGACCCCGAGATTGGCATGCACAATCTGCACCGTGCAGTACAGCACATACCAGCAGCCCCAGAACCAGCGCCGCGGATCCAGCCAGCGCAGCCCGCCCGCGCTGCCGGGCTGGCCGAACAGCAGCACCGCCATGAGCACCGCCGTCAGGCCGACCAGCAGCGCCAGGCCGTCCACGCCGCCGTCGGGGGTGAACGGCCAGGTCAGCAGCAGCCAGAACAGGAACCCCAGGATCAGCAGCGGTATGCGCGCCATATCAGTAGCCTCCCTGCGCCAGCGAACTGAGCGCGGCCACGGCAGCCCACGGCACCCCGGCGTTGAGGCCCGGACTGAGGAACCAGAACCCCAGCACCACGCAGACCAGCATGAGCAGCAGCTGCGCGGCAATCATCCCCGCCGGCACTTCACGCGCTGTCAGGGCCGCCGCGCGCGGCAGGCCGAACCAGACCTGCCGCTGCATGCGCAGCACCACCAGCAGCGTCAGCATGCTGACCACCGTTGCGGTCAGCGCCGAGACCCAGGCCCCGGCCATGACGCAGGCGAGAATGATGAGCAGCTTGCTCCAGAACCCCGCCAGCGGCGGAACCCCGGCCAGCGACAGGCCGCCGACCAGCGCGCTCAGGCCGGAGAGCGGCATGCGGCGGTGCAGCCCGCCCAGTTCGCGGATATTGCGCGTGCCGGTCGCATATTCGACCGCACCCGCATTGAGGAAGAGCAGCGACTTGGCCGCCGCGTGGCTGGCGATATGCAGCAGCAGCGCGAGCAGGCCGAGCGAGGTGTTCAGCGCCGCCGCGACGGCCAGATACCCCGCCTGGCTGACCGTGGAATAGGCGAGCATGCGCTTGAGGTCCTTCTGCTGCAGGGCGAGGATAATCCCCACCAGCATGGAACAGACCCCCATCCCCTTGAGCAGCAGCGCCACCGGCGCGGACATGCCGTAGATGCAATAGAGCAGCCGCAGCAGCGCATAGAATCCGGCGACCTTGATGAAGACGCCCGAGAGCATGGCGGAAATGGGCGCGGGCGCGGCGGGATGCGCGTCAGGCAGCCAGGCATGGAACGGGACCAGCGCGGCCTTGACGCAGAACCCGGCCAGCAGCAGGGCCAGCGCCAGCAGGGCCGGCGCCAGCGGCACCGTAAGTCGCAGCACCCGCGCCAGCGCCGCCATGTTCACGGTCCCGCTCACGCCGTACAGCACCGCGATGCCGAGCAGGATCAACAGCGACGCCAGCGTCCCCAGCACAAAGTACTTGAACGCCGCCTCGATCTCGTCCTTGCCGGTGCCGAACGCAACCAGCGCGCACGAGACCAGTGTCGCCAGTTCGAGGAAGATATACAGCGAGAACAGGTCGCCCGTGAGCACCAGGCCGTTCAGCGCGGCGACCAGCAGCAGCAGCAGCGCGTAGTAGCGGTGCTTGGAGGTGTAGCGGGTCATATAGGAAACCGAAAAGAGCCCGGCGCACAGCGACACCGCCGCGATAACGATCAGGAAAAACGTGCTCAAACCGTCCAGCCGCAGCATGAGCCCGAGCAGCCCGTCCCAGCCGCCGAGGCGGTACGCCTGCGGCGGTTGGCCGGCCAGGCGCGAGACCCCCGCCGCGGCGAACAGCAGCACGGCATTGGCCAGCAGGTCCGGCGCATTCGGCCAGCGGCGCGGGCAGAGCATGATCAGGAACGCGCCCAGCAGCGGGGTCACAATCAGCAGCGGCAGGATGGCCATGTCAGCCCTTGAGGTTCCGCAATTCGTTGAGATCGAACGTGCCGTGCCGTTCGTACAGCCGGATGCAGAGCGCCACCAGCATCACCAGAATCGACAGGCCGATGACGATGGAGATCAGCACCATCGCCTGCGCCAGCGGATCCACTCCGGACGCTGCGAGCTGCTCCGTCGTGGCGCCCGGGACCAGCACCGCCGCCCGTCCGCCGTCGCGATAGCCCAGCATGACGATCAGCAGGTGGATGGCATACTCCATGATGGCAAACCCGATAATGATCTTCACCAGGTTCTTCTTCGCCAGCACGCCGAACAGGCCGACCAGGAACAGCGCGAAACAGAGCAGATAGAGCATGCGCCTCCCCTTTCCTCAGCCCCGCTTGACCATGCGGCGACGGTTCTGGCGCACGACGACGCGCAGCACAGCAAGCGAGGCAAAGAGCAGCACCAGCGACACCACCACATTGAGGGCGATGGCCAGATTGGCCAGCGGCATCGTCCCCGCCGCCAGCAGACCCTCCGCCGGCAGTCCGCCGGCGTGGTGCAGGAAATTCCCGAGGAACCAGCCGCCGCGGGCGAACCCGAGCCAGCCCAGCAGCAGGAGCATGACCGCGCCGATGGACGAGAAACGGCCGACAAACCGGCGGGTCAGGTAGCGTTCCACCCCGTCCTTGCCCAGCGCCAGCAGCAGCAGGATGAAGGTGCAGGCGATCATGATCCCGCCGGCGAACCCGCCGCCCGGGCGCAGGTGGCCGTAGAGCACAATGTAGACGCCGTAGAGGAAAATGAACCCGGCCATGCCGCGCGCCACCCGCTGCACCAGCATGGTCATGCCGCGCGACGCGGTCCGGAATTCCGGGCCCTCGTGCAGCGGCTCGTCGTCAGCCGCCTCTTCCGCCCGCTCGCGATGCCCGCGCGCGCGCAGCACGGTCAGCGCGCCCAGCACGGTCGCGAACAGGATGGTGGCCTCGAACAGGGTGTCCAGTCCGCGGAAGTCGTGCGTGACCGCCGCCACGATATTGGTCGCCCCGGTCAGCTGCCAGCCGCGGGCGAGATACGTGGACGCCGGCGCCAGCGGGCTCACCGCGAAGATGCCGGTCCCGAATTTCGGGAAGGCGTCGCCGAGGATGCGCATGCCCGCCACACCCGTGACCAGCATGAAGGCGAGCGAGACCACCAGCCCGAAGAACTCGCGGTCGCCCGCGGGCGCGGTCACGTCGCGGCTGATCGTGGCGCGGATGAGCAGGATCAGCACCAGAATCTCGACCACCACCTGGGTGATGGCAATGTCCGGCGCGCCGAGGAACAGGAACGCCACGCTCGCCAGATAGCCCACGGCGCCGGTGCAGATCACCGACGATAGCAGATCGCGCGTCTCGATGGCGATGAGCGCGCCCACCAGCATGAAGACGAGCAGGACCGCCAGCAGGAATTCCATCACCGCATCCCCACGAGGATGGCGATAATGATGGCCAGCCCCACCACCATCCAGGTCATGTACAGCTGCAGCAGGCCGGCATGCGCGATGCGCAGCAGGCGGCCGCTGTAGGCGAGGAGCCGCCCGGCCACTTCGTACAGATCGAACCAGCCGTGGCGGGCGAGGCCGAAGAGCGTGTCAAACGGGCGTTCCGTCTCGACGGTGCGGTAGAATTCCGTGCCGGAGAGCCGCATTTCGTCATGCACTTCCCCGCCCAGATAGGCGATATCCACCCGCGTGCGGAACCCCGAACCGAGCCGGTAGAGCAGCAGGCCGAGCGCCAGCGCGCCGAGCAGCAGCAGCGTCGCCAGGCCGGGCTGCAGCAGCGCGCCCAGCACCGGCTGGCCCGCGAGGCGGGCCAGATCCGCCGGATAGTCCAGCAGGCGGGGCAGCGGGAACGACCACGCCGCCACTCCGAAGAAGACGCACAGCCCGGCGATGATCAGCGCCGGCAGCCAGCGCAGCGGCGAGGGTTCCGCATAGTGCCCCTCGCGCGCCTGGGCCGGCCGGCCGAGAAAGACCGCGTGCAGGACCTTGATGAACGAGGCGAGCGTCAGGGCGGAGCCGAACATGGCCGCCGCCAGCCATAACGGCCAGAGCGCATGGCCGGCCCGGCCGAACTCGACGATGGCCTGATAGATCATCCACTTGGAGACGAACCCGTTGAGCGGCGGCACGCCGGAAATGGCCAGCGCCGCAATGACGAAGGCGGTAAAGGTCAGCGGCAGCATGCGCGCCAGTCCGCCCATGCGGTCGAGATCGACCGTCCCCGTCTCCTCCTCCACGCTGCCGGCAGTCAGGAAGAGGCATGACTTGTACAGCACATGGTTGAGCAGGTGGAACAGTCCGGCGGCAATGGCCAGCCGCGTGCCGATGGCAATGCCGATAATCATGTACCCGACCTGGCTCACCGCATGGTAGCCGAGCAGCCGGTAGATATTGTGCTGCACCAACGCCATCATCACCGCCACCACAATCGTCACCGCACCGACCGCCAGCAGCAGCGTCTGCAGCCAGGGGACTGTCCCCAGAGCAAACAGGCGGGTGCAGATGCGCACCAGCAGGTAGATGCCCAGCATCTTGTCGAGCGCCGCCGGCAGCAGGGCGGATACCGGCACCGGCGCCGCCGCCGCCACGTCGGGCACCCAGGTGTGCAGCGGGACCGCACCCGCCTTGGCCAGCGCCGCCAGCACCAGCAGCACGAAGGCGGCAATCGCCACCGGCGAATTGGGGACAATGGGGAACGCACCCAGCCGCAGGCAGATCATCAGCCCGAGAATCATCAGCGCATCGCTGCCGCCGACAATCGCCATGGCCTTCATCGCCGCATCCTGGGCCGCCGCACCCCGCCCGGTGCCGGTCAGAAAGTACAGGGTCAGCCCGACGCCGCCCCAGCAGATAATCAGAAGGAAGGCGCCGGGATAGCTCCCCGCGACGCAGTCGGCCATTACTGCGCCCGCCGCCAGTCCCAGCGTCAGCAGCCAGCAGCCCCAGAACAGCCGCCGACCGTGCTGCGCGCGGATCGCCGCCAGCGCATAGACCGCAATCAGTAGCGCCATGATCCCCATGCCCAGCAGCATCAGCGCGCTGAGCTGGTCGACCGTCAGCACCCGCCACTGATGCCAGCTGAGGTCGGGCGGATGATGCTGGAAGATGCGCAGCGCCAGCCAGGCCATGACGATGGTCCCGGCCATGCCCAGCACCGGCGCGAGCCGGCGCGGGAAGGCAAAGGTCAGCGCCCCCAGCAGCAGGGGGATGACGATGATCGCCAGGATCGGGCTCATGCGCGACCGCCCCGGCGCAGCCGCTCGGTCTTCGCCTGGCACAACCGCACCAGTTCCGCGCCCGAATGGCGCGTGGCGCCCGTCCCCGCGTCGACCGCAATCATGCGCTCGGTGCAGCAATAGCAGGGATCGACCGCCGCCAGCACCAGCGCCGCGTCGGAGACCGTTTCGCCCACCACCGCCTTGACGTCGGTGGCGACGTTGGTATAGCTGGGTGCGCGGATCTTGTGGCGGGCGGGGCGGTTGCTGCCGTCGCTCATCACATAGTGGAAGCATTCGCCGCGCGGCGCCTCGTAATGGCCGATCCCCTCGCCCGGCGGGACGTCGGTGACCCGCAAATCGACCGGGCCCCTGACCGTCAGCAGCTTGTGTGCGCACTGGCGGACGATGCTGACCGACTCGTACATTTCCATGACGCGGATCAGCGCCTTGGCGTAGATATCGCCCGCCTTCAGCACCGGCACGCGCCACTGCACCAGCGGGTAGGCCGCAATGGGATCGTCGCGCCGCGCGTCGATGTTCAGGCCGGAGGCGCGCGCCACCGGACCGACGGCGCCGTAGGCGCGGCAGTCATCGTAGCTCAGCACGCCCACGCCCTCCATGCGCGAGCGCAACACGGGGTCGTCGCTCACCGCGCCCTTGAACATGTCGAGCACCGGGACCAGGTTGTCGAGTACCCGGGCGAGGTCGTGGCAGAACCCGTCCTCGAAATCGCGCCGCACCCCGCCGACCTTGAACATGCCGTAATGGTTGCGGTTGCCCGTCAGCTTCTCGAACAGCTCGAGCAGCGGCTCGCGCGCCTTCCACGCCCACATCCATACCGTATTGTAGCCGAGGAAATGGCCCGCCAGCCCGAGCCACAGCAGGTGCGAATGCAAGCGCTCGACTTCGGCCACGACAGTGCGGATATACTGCGCCCGCAGGGGAATCTCCCAGCCGCCGATATCCTCGACCGCCAGCACGTACGAGAACGGATGCGAGGTCGAGCAGATGCCGCAAATGCGCTCGACGAGGAACGGGACCTGGTCGAAATGCATCCCCTGCGACAGCTTCTCGATGCCGCGGTGGTTGTAGCCCAGTTCGACGTCCATCTTCACCACGATTTCGCCGTCCACATGCAGCCGGAAGAACTCCGGTTCCTCCTGCAGCGGGTGGTACGGGCCGATGGCGATGGTCTTGATGTTCGTGTCGCTCATCGGTTTTCCTCCGCGCCGCGGCCGGGGCAGGGCGGCGGCAGTTCGTCCTGGCGGAAGTCCTGGCGCAGCGGATGCACGCCGTTCGGCCAGTCGTCGGGGAGCAGCAGATGCTTCAGGCCCGGATGATGGATGAAGGTGATGCCGAGCAGCTCCCACATCTCGCGCTCGATCCACTCGGCGCCGACGAACAGCTGGGTCAGCGACTCCACCGCCGGCTTGTCGCGGTCGAGCGTCACGCGGATATTGACCATGACCCCCGAGGCGTCGTGCGCGAAATGGTAGAGCACGGTGATCGCCGTGACGATGTCCGTGGCCGTGGCGATAACGAACCGGCAGCCGCAGTCCTTGTAGAGGTAGTTGGCCGTCTCGAGCAGGTCGCTCGGCCTGATCTCGACGTACAGCCGCCGCGCCCGCTTCTCCTCCCACGCCAGCGCACGGGTCTTGAACCGGTCGGCAAACCCGGTCAGCGGCATGCTCATGCTTTCTCTCCCCGCACCTTGGCGATCAGTTTGGCCACGCCCGCAATCATCGCTTCGGGCTTGGGCGGGCAGCCGGGTATGTAGATATCCACCGGCACCAGCCGGTCAACCGGGCCGGCGAAATTGTAATTGTCGCGGAACATGATCCCCGAGCAGGCGCAGCCGCCGATGGCGATGACCACGCACGGCTTGGGCGCCTGCTCGTAGAGCAGCTTCAGCCGCTCCGCCGCCTTGCGGTTCACCGAGCCGGTGACGAGCAGGGCGTCGGCATGGCGGATGCTCCCGATCAGCTGGATGCCGAACCGTTCAAGATCGTATTTCGGGGTCAGGCAGTCGAGGATCTCGATATCGCAGTTATTGCACGGACTGGCCGCCAGGTGGAAGACCGACAGCGACCGCGTCAGCGCGTTCAGGGTGATCCCCATCTCAGTACCCCAGCGTGGCGCAGACGACCGCCACGAAACCGAGGACGGCGACCGGGCCCCAGAAAAAGCGCAGCGCCTGGTCGATCCGCACCCGCGGATTGGTATTGCGGATCAGGGTGGCGACAACCGCCAGCGCGAGCACCTTGAGCGCGCCCATCCCGACCCCGTATGCGCCCGCATCCAGGCGCAGGCCGCCCAGGAAGAGCGTGGCGACCAGCGCGGGCATGACGAAGAGCAGCATCATCTTCGTCAGTTTGATCACCGCCAGCGGAGCGCCCGAATACTCGATGGTCGTGCCGCCCATGATCTCCGTCTCCGCCTCCGCCATGTCGAACGGGACCAGCCCGAGCTTCGCCTGCGTGACAAGAACGGCGATGAGCAGCGCCAGGGTGCCCGACAGCGAACTGGCGGCGATACCGTCCCGCCATTGCACCTTGAGGATCTCGCCCAGCGACAGCGCGTAATCCGCCTTGATCACCGCCACCGCCAGCGCCAGGATGAAGGGAAGTTCGTAGGCGAGCACCAGCTTCATCTCCCGCGACGCGCCGAGCGAGGCGAGCGGATTGCGCGACGCCGCCGCGCCGATGATCGTCCCCAGCGGCAGCATGGTCAGCAGGTAGGCGACCGCAATCAGGTCGCCCCAGGTCTGCAGGTCCGGACGCAGCGTCGCCTGGCCGACCAGCAGCCCCACCAGCGTCACCCCGGCCAGCCCGATCAGCGGGGCGGCGAGGAACACGAACGCATCGCGCGGGACGATCGTCTCCTTCCCCAGCAGCTTGACCAGGTCGTACACCGGCTGCAGCAGCGGCGGACCGACCCGCCACTGCACGCGCGCCGTCACCTTGCGGTCGAGCCAGGACAAAACCATCCCCGCCAGCGCGCAGAACGCGAACCCCGGAAACAGGATCAGTTCGAGGGCGAGCCGCATTCCGCTCACCGCCGCCGTTTGGGCGGCGCCTGCCACGGCGTCGCCTTGACGGCCCAATAGTCGTTCACAATAACAATACCCTTCTCTGCATCGGCTTCCACTTCCGTCCAGGTGAGCGCACCCGGCTGGCAGCTCGCCACGCACTGCGGCGCCGCACCCGCGCTGCGCTTGACGCACAGATCGCATTGCGGCGTTTTGTAGCCGACCAGTTCGGGATAGCGGCAGCCGAACGGGCAGGCCATGGTGCAGGTCTTGCAGCTCGTACAGCGCATCAGGTGCCGGGTCAGCAGCCCGTCAGGTTTGCGCTCGATCGCCTGTTCCGGGCACGCCACCGTGCAGGGCGACTCCTCGCAGCGCCGGCAGACCGCGGCGTACATGCCGAGCTCCTGCAGCCTGAACGCGCCGTTGTTGCCGTCGTGCGTGCCGTGCGTGAAGTCGTAGGCGCACTTCACCGTGCACTGCCGGCAATGGTAGCCTTTTTCGAGGTCGAGCAGCAGGCGCGGCGCCATCAGTCCCACGCCTCCGCGTACTGCTTGACCTG
>CAZFBR010000071.1:0-14427 GCA_964517215.1 uncultured bacterium | reverse complement strand
CATTGTGCATTGAGGTGTAGCCCGTGAGGATCACCACATTGGACAATGTGGTGGGCGGCATGGAAGTGGGGGCGGTGGACTATTTCACCAAGCCCTTCCGCGACATGGACCTGCTGCTGCGGATTGTGCGCGCCCTGGACGAAAAAATCGCCCGCTGGCGCAAATCGACAATCATGGTGCCGAGGTAACCCCCATGGCGAATGACCACAGCTTGCAGGCGCGGCTGGATGCGATCAGCGCCGAGCTGATGCTGGCCGAGCCCGGTGATGAGGATCAGTGGGAGGGTGTGGTCGGCGGATTGGATGCGCTGGCGGACACCTTTGACTGTCTTGCAATCCTGGAACCGCCCGACGGTCCGGCGGCGAACATCAACGGCGAATTGCGGCGCGGCTGCGCTTTGGCCACCGCGGCGGCGGGCGGTGACGCGGCGGCGGCAGACCGCGTGCGCGCGCTGCTGGCGCAGCTGACGGTGGCGGTGGGCGAATACGAGCGGGCGTCAGCGGCGGCGGACTCCGGCGCCGCCCCGGCGCCGCCGGCCGCCGGTCAGGATGGCGTGCCCGCCGCCCCTGCCGTTCCGGCGGCGACGGACGCTGCGCCCGCGCTGAAGGAGCAGGACCGCGAGATCTTCATGGACTTCTTCGCGGAGGCGGACGAGCATCTGGCCAATTTCGAGCGCATGCTGCTGCGGCTGGAGCAGGACGCGGGCGACAGCGGCGCCATCGGCGAAACCTTCCGCGCCATCCACTCGCTCAAGGGGATGGCCGGGTTCCTCAATCTGCACGAGGTCAACCGCCTGACTCACGCGCTGGAGTCGCTGCTGGATGTCGCGCGCAAGGGGCGGCGGCCGGACGCGACGGTGCTGGCGGTGCTGTTCCGCGGGCTGGACATGGTGCGGCAGCTGATTGCGGTGACGGCGGCGCAGGTGCAGGGCAAGCCGGCGACAATGCCCGCCGCCTGGCAGGCGCTGCATGACGAGGTGCAGCGCACGCAGGTGGCGTTCGAGACGCAGGCTCCGGTGGCGGAGCCGGCGGGGGGAGCGGCCGCGGCGGCCGGTGAGCCGGCGCCCGAGCCGGGTCCGGCGGTGGCGGGGGGCGCGAAATTCCTCGACAGCATCAAGGTAAAAATCGAGCGTATCGACCAGCTGGTCAACATGGTCGGCGAGCTGGTGATTATCAACAACCAGGTGCGGCAGCGGGTGCTGGCGACGATCAACGACCAGGTGCTGGGCAAGAACATCGCGCAGCAGAACCGGGTCGTGTCCGAACTGCAGGAGCTGGCGCTGGCGCTGCGCATGCTTCCCATGGGGATGACCTTCCAGAAGCTGGTACGGCTCGTGCGCGATGTCGGGCGACAGACGGGCAAGGACATCGCCGTGCAGGTGAGTGGCGAGGGGACGGAACTCGATCGCAACGTCATCGAGGAACTGCAGGACCCGCTGGTGCATATCGTGCGCAATGCGGTGGACCACGGGCTGGAGCCGCCGGCGGAGCGCGAGCTGGCGGGCAAGGGCGCCCAGGGCACGCTGCGCCTGTCGGCCAGCCACCAGAGCGGCATGGTGGTCATTGAGATTGCCGACGACGGGCGCGGCCTCAATCGCGAGCGCATTCTGCAGAAGGGGATCGAGCGCGGGCTGGTCGATGATCCGGAGAATATCACCGACCAGCAGATCTATGCGCTGATCTTCCAGCCCGGGTTCTCGACCGCCGACCAGGTCACCAACCTGTCGGGCCGCGGTGTGGGCATGGATGTGGTGCGCAAGAATCTTGATCGGTTGCGCGGAGCGATCGACATTGAGACTGTCGCCGGCCAGGGGACCACCTTCCGCATCAAGATCCCGCTGACCCTGGCGATCATTGACGGCATGCTGATCCGGCTTGGCCATGAGCGGTTTATTCTGCCGCTGACCGCGATCATCCAGTCGCTGCGGATCAAGCCCGACCAGCTGACTGAGGTCTCGGGCCAGGGGGATGTGGTCAACGTGCGCGGAACCCTGTATCCGCTGGTGCGGCTGTACGAAGTGCTGGGCATGGCGCCACAGCACCGGTCGGCGGAGGACGGCATCATGATCCTGGTGCAGGCGGCGACCCGGCAGTTCTGTCTGCAGGTGGACGAGCTGATCGGCCAGCAGGAAGTGGTGATCAAGAGCTTGGGCCGTGCGCTCAGCCGGGTGCCGGGCGTGGCGGGCAGTGCCATTATGGGCGATGGCCGGGTCGGGCTCATTCTCGATCCGGAACAACTGGCGGATATGGACCGCGATGGAGGTGGCGCAGATGACAGCGGACGTTGAACGGAAGGCGCGGGCACAGGCGGGCAAGTACCTGACCTTCGTGCTCGGGAAGGAGGAGTACGGCCTCGAGATCCTCAAGGTGCGCGAGATCATCGGCATCCTGGAGATTACTCCGGTGCCGCGCACGCCCGAATTCATCAAGGGCGTGATCAACCTGCGCGGGCTGGTGATCCCGGTGATCGAGCTGCGGCAGAAATTCGGGCTCCCCTCGCTGGCCTATACGCCCGAGACCTGCATCATTGTGGTCGAGGTGACCGTTGAGGACGGCAACGTGCTGATGGGCATCATCGTCGACACGGTGAGCGAGGTGCTGGACATCGCCGCGGCGGATATCGAGCCGCCCCCGCAGTTCGGGGGGGGGATCAGCGCGCAGTACATCCTCGGCATGGGCAAGGCCAAGGGGAAGGTCAAGATTCTGCTTGACGTCGACGCGGTGCTCAATTCGGATGAGCTCATCCAGGTCAAGGAGGTGCGCCGCTGAGGCGCGGGAAAGGAAAAACTATGAAACTCAAATTGACAACCAAGATCATGCTGCTGGTGGTGGTGACAGTGGTGCTTTTTGTCGGCGTTATCATCTGGGCGTATTTTGACAGCAAGGCGGAAATGTACAACGCGAAGAAGGAACAGTTGCGGGTGTTGACCCAGACGGCGGCATCGCTGATCAATGCGCAGGTGCAGCTGGCGAAGGAGGGGAAAATCACCCCGGAACAGGCGCAGGCGGCGGCCGCAGCGGCGGTCAATACGCTGCGCTTTGACGGGGACAATTACTTTTTCATTGTCAATGACAATGCGGTATGCATTATGCACCCCATCAAGCCGGAAATGAACGGCAAGGACCAGAGTGAATTTAAGGACAAAAACGGAGTGGCGCTGTTTGTTGAATTGGCGCGCAAGGCCAAGGCGGAAGGACAGGGGTATGTTGACTATGTGTGGGCCAAGCCCAATGCATCGGATGTGTCTCCGAAAATGTCCTATGTTGTGCACATTGCCGACTGGGGGTGGGCGGTTGGTTGCGGCATCTATGTGGATGATGTCGAGGCGCAACTGGCGGCCATGCGCAATATTTTCATCGTGGTAACCTTGGTGGTTGTGCTGGTCGGTCTGGGCCTGGCGTTCGTGGTGTCGCGCGCCATCGGCCGGTCAATCAACCGTGCGGTGAACGATCTGGAAGCGGGGGCGAACCAGGTGGCGTCGGCGGCCGGCGAGATTTCCAGCGCGGCGCAGGGGCTGGCGGAGGCGGGTTCGGAGAACGCCTCGTCGCTGGAGGAGACCAGTGCCTCGCTGGAGGAAATGACCTCGATGATCCAGCAGAACGCGGATCATGCGGGGCAGGCGAACCAGCACATGCGCGAGACGCGCGAAATCGTGGCCAAGGCCAACGACGCCATGCAGGACATGCTGACCAGCATGGGCGCAATCAAGAGCAACAGCGACGAGATCGCCAAGATCATCAAGGTGATCGAGGAAATCGCCTTCCAGACGAACCTGCTGGCGCTGAACGCGGCGGTCGAGGCGGCGCGCGCGGGCGAGCACGGCAAGGGCTTTGCCGTGGTGGCGGAGGAAGTGCGCAACCTGGCGCAGCGGGCGGGGACGTCGGCACGCGAGACGGCGGCGCTGATTGACACGGCGGTGAAAAACGTGAACCAGGGGTTGGAGAAGGTCACCGGCGTGGCGACGGGCATGAAAGGCATCACCGAGAGCTCGGGCAAGGTTTCCAACCTGGTCGAGGAGATCACCAACGCCTCCCGCGAGCAGTCGCAGGGGATCGGGCAGATCAACACGGCGATGCAGCAGATGGACAAGGTGACGCAGAACGTGGCGGCGAACGCGGAAGAGGCGGCGTCGGCGTCGGAGGAGATGAGTTCGCAGGCGGAGAACATGCGCGAGACGGTGCAGTCGCTGGTGGCGCTGGTCGAAGGCAAGGCGCCGGCAGCCGGCCAGCAGCCGCCCGCCGCGGCGGCGAAGCCGAAGGCGGGCGCCGGTGCCAAGCCGCGGCCGGCGCCGCGGCCGGCGGGACGCAAGCGTCCGGAAGAGGTCATTCCACTGAAAGACGACGGCGATTTCAAGGAGTTCTGAGCATGACGCGCCGGGCGGCCGCTGCTGCGGCCGCCCGGCAGTTTTCGAAGGAGTGAACGATGGGGGCAGCTGATCCTGATGCCGAACTGACCGACGCTGATTTCGCCCGGTTCAGCGCGCTGATTCATGAGCGCAGCGGCATCTATCTGCATGGCGATAAGAAGACGCTGCTGCGCACGCGCCTGCTCAAGCGCATGCGCAAGCTCAACCTGACCAGATTCCGCGACTATTATGAGCGGGTGGTCAACGACCGCAACGGCGAGGAGATGGATGCGATGCTGGACGCCATCTCCACCAACGTCACCTCGTTTTTCCGGGAAAAGCAGCATTTCGACTTTCTCGCCAGGGTGCTGCCGGAGCTGGCGGACAATGACCGCGGCTACCTGAACATCTGGAGCGCCGCCTGCTCGTCGGGTGAGGAACCCTACACCCTGGCGATGACCGTGGCGGAAACGCTCCCCGACTGGCGGCGGCTGGGGGTGCGCATCCTGGCCACGGATATTGCCGAATCGGTGCTGGCCAAGGCGGCGGCGGGGATGTATCCGCGCAACCGGCTCGAGGGTGTGCCGCCGCAGCTGCTCCCGAAGTATTTCAGCCGGAACGCCGGCAGCGACACGGTGCAGGTCAGCCAGGAACTGCGCTACATGATCCGGTTCCGGCATTTCAATCTCAACCAGGACCATTGGCCGTTCAGCAAGTGTTTCGGCGTCATCTTCTGCCGCAACGTCATGATCTACTTCAACCGCGAAACGCAGGAACAGCTGATCGGGCGCTTTGCCCGGGTCATGTGCCCGGGCGGCTATCTGATGGTCGGCCACTCGGAGAGTTTGACCGGGATCAAGCATCCGCTGACCTACGCGGACGCGACGATCTACCGCAAATGACCACGGCGGGCGCGGCCCGGCCGCATTTTATTCTGCCGGGCGAGCTCACGGCGGGGCGCGCGCCCGGCGGGGCGGCGACGATTCTCGGCTCCTGCGTGGCCCTGGTTTTGTGGGACGAACAGGCGCAGTGCGGGGGGATGAACCATTATATGCTGGCGGCAGCCCCGGCGGGTCTGGCGGGGAACCTTCGTTTTGGTTCAGAATCGCTGCCGCGCCTGCTGGCCAGGGTGCTGGCTGCGGGCGCGGAACGGCGACGGCTGGTGGCCAAGCTGTTTGGCGGCGGTGCGGTGCTGGACAGCATCAGCGACAGCCGGATCGGCGACGACAATGTGGCGGTGGCGCGCGCGTTTGTCGCGCGGGAGCAGTTGACCCTGGCGGGCGAGCATGTGGGCCAGCGGCACGGGCTGAAACTGTTTTTTGATTATGCCAGCGGCCGGGTGCAGGTGTACGACATCCAGCGCAGCGAGTACGCCGAGGAGACGGAGACGACGCTGAAGCAGTTTCACCGGGAACGGCCGCGCGGCGATATCCTGGTGATTGCCGCAGACGCGCAGGTGCGCCAGCATGTGCAGCAATGGCTGGCCCTGCGCGGCGGCTCACGGCCGGTGACCCTGGCCGACAATATGTTCACCGCGCGCACGCTCCTGCTGCATGGCCGGTTTGCGGCTATCATTGTCGATGGCGCCACCCCGCATCTTGACCTTGACCACATGGTCCGCCATCGTGATACCAAGCATCGCGACTGCCGGCTGATCATCCTGCAGCACGACATTTTGCCCGTGCGCGGGGCGCACGCCATGCCCCGCGCCGAGGTGCTGGGTGAGGGTTTCCCCAGCCAGCTTGAACTGCGCCTGGGAGCGCTGCTGCGATGAGCCGCGTGCGGGTTTTGATTGTTGACGATTCGGCGGTGGTCCGCCGCCTGCTCAGCGAGGGGCTGGCCCGCGATCCCGAGATCGAGGTGGTGGGGACCGCGCCCGACCCGATTGTCGCGCGCGACAAGATCGTCCTGCTCGAACCGGACGTGATCACGCTGGACATCGAGATGCCGCGCATGGACGGGCTGACCTTCCTGGAAAAGCTGATGCGGGCCAAGCCGATGCCGGTGGTGATCATCAGCTCGCTGAGCCAGCAGGGGGGCGCGACCGCGCTCAAGGCGATGGACCTGGGCGCAGTCGAGGTGATTGCCAAACCCGCCGCTGACGTGTCCACCGCCCTGCCGGAAATGATGCTGATGCTGGCCGACAAGATCAAGGCGGCGGCGCGGGCACGGGTCGAACGGCGGCTGACGGCGCGCACTGGCGCCGCCATCACCGCCACCATCAAAACCACGGACCGCATTCTCGCGCTGGGCGCCTCGACCGGCGGCACGGAGGCGCTGAACAGCGTTCTCTCCCGCCTGCCCGCGACCACCCCGGCGACCGTTATCGTCCAGCACATGCCCGCCTATTTCACCACATCGTTTGCCGAACGGCTGAACCGCAACAGTGCGATGGAGGTGCGCGAGGCGAAGGACGGCGACACGCTGTACCAGGGGCTGGCCCTGCTCGCCCCGGGGAACTTCCACATGCTGCTGCGCCAGAGCGGGGCGCGCTTTTACGTCGAGGTCAAGGACGGGCCGCTGGTCTGCCGCCAGCGTCCGGCGGTCGATGTGCTGTTCAAGTCGGTCGCCCGGTCGGCGGGGATCAATGCGGTGGGGGTGATCATGACGGGCATGGGCAATGACGGCGCGGCTGGCCTCAAAGCCATGCGCGACGCCGGGGCACGGACCATCGGCCAGGACGAGGCGTCGTGCGTGGTCTATGGCATGCCCAAGCAGGCGTACGAGGCGGGCGGGGTCGAGATCGTCGCCTCGCTGAACGACATACCCGATGCCATTATCCGGTGCTGCACCTGAGCGCCGCCGGGCGCAGAGACCGCGGCGGCGGGCGGCAATCCGGGAGAGCAACGGAGGTGACCGGATGTATCTGGCTACCGATACGGCTGCTCAGATTGACGGCCAGCATGTCGGCGGTGATTCGACCGACCCGGAGCGGCGATGAGCCGGGCGCCGGCGATTGACGCTGCCCTGGGGGCATGGTACATGCAGGGTATGCGGATGGGCCAGCGGCAACGGCGGGCAGCGGCGCCGTCTTCGCCCGAGCGGGACCGTCGCGCGCAGCGTGCGGGCGCGTACCGGCAATGATCTACCTGGAGATTCTCTACAATTGTGGCGTCCTGATCGCGGTGAGTGTGCTCTCCGGCTTTGTCGGCTGGCGCTGGCGCCAGGGATGGCCGGCGGCGCTGCTGCAGGGACTGCTGTTCGGGTGCGCGGCGGTGATCGGCATGCTGCGCCCGCTGGTGGTGCAGCCGGGCCTGATCTTCGACGGGCGCTCGGTGATGATCGCGCTTGCCGGCCTGTTTTTCGGTCCGCTGGCGGCACTGACCGCCGCGGCCATGGCGGCGCTGGTGCGCCTCGCCCAGGGCGGGATCGGTGCGGCGACGGGGGTGCTGGTGATCATGGCATCTGCGCTGCTCGGGGTTATGTTCCGACGGCGCCGGCTGCCGGAAGCGCCGGTTGCTCTCCGCCAGTTGTTGCTCCTGGGGTTTGCCGTGCATGCGGCCATGCTGCTGCTGATGTTCACGCTGCCCGGCGGCCGGGGCTGGGCGGTGCTCAGTACCATCGGCCTGCCGGTTATCACCATCTATCCGCTGGTCACGGTGCTGATCGGCTGGGTCCTGGCCCGCCAGGACGAGTACCGCGCCTGGGAAGGCGAGTTGCAGACCTACTTCGAGGCCGGACTTGACCTGTTCTGCATTATCGACCGGCAGGGTTGTTTCCGCCGGCTCAACCGGCAGTGGGAGAGCACCCTGGGCTACGCGGCGGCGGCACTGGCCGGCCGCCAGTTCATGGCGTACGTCCATCCCGATGATGTTGCGCTTACGGCGGCGGCGCTGGCCCGGTGCGCGCAGACGACGCAGAATTACACCAATCGCTACCGCCACGCTGACGGCAGCTATCGCTGGTTGGAATGGCGGGTGTGCGCACACGACCCGATGCTGTATGCGGCAGCCCGTGATATCACCGCGCGGAAGCACAACGAGGAACAGCTGCGCCAGTTCCGGTTTATGGTTGAATATGCCGGGCAGGAGATTTATCTGGCCCGGCCCGACGGCACGCTGGCCTATGTAAACCGCACCGCCGCTGCGGGCTTAGGGTATACACAGGCAGAACTGCAGCGGCTCGGCGTGGCCGGCATCGACGACGGCTTCGGCCCGGTATTTGCGCAGCATTTTGCCGAACTTAAACGCGGCGACCTGCCCCCATTTGTCACCTGGCATCGGGCGAAAGACGGCCGGCTGATCCCGAAGGAGATGAAGTCGTTCTATCTGCAGATCGGTGATGATGAATTCATTTGCGGGTTTGCGCAGGATATCACCGCGCGCCGACAGGCGGAAGAGGAACTGCGGATCAAGAATCTGGCTTTTGCCGCCTCGATTGCCGGATCGAGCGTGGCAGACCAGGACGGGATCATCCGCTACGTCAATGAGGCGTTTCTGGCCATGTGGGGATTCGTTGATCACGCGGCAGCGACGGGCCGGCCGCAGGCGGAATTCTTCAGCGAACCGCGCGAGGCGCAGGCGATCCTAACGGCGCTGATCGAGAATGGTCGCTGGCAGGGTGTGTTCACGGCGAAACGTCGGGACGGCACCACTTTCCTGGCGGAGACCCGTGCCACCGCAATTCGCGACTCGCAGGGCGTGCTGGTCGGGTATCAGGCGGCCTGCCTGGATGTAACCGACCGTGTTCGCATGGAACAGGCGCTGCGCGCGAGCGAAGAGCGTTTGCGGCGGCTGATGGAGAATGCGCCGGATATGATCTTCCATATGACCCTGCCGGAAGGCCGCTACGAGTATGTGAGCCGGGCGGCGCATGAGATCACCGGCTACCGCCCCGAGGACTTTTACCGGAATCCACAAATGATCGCGGACATGATCCCGGCGGAATGGCAGGGCTACTTCGCCGCGGAATGGAAGAAGTTGCTCGCGGGCGAGGTGACGCCCAGCTATGAGTTCCAGTTTCGCACCGCCGCCGGCGAGCTGCGCTGGGCCAACCAGCGCAATGTGCCGATCCGCGATGGGCACGGCGTGCTGCTCGGCATCGAGGGGATTGTCACGGACGTTACTGAACGCAAGCAGGCGGAGACGGCCCGGTTGCGGCGCCAGGAGGAACTTGAGCGGTTCGAACGGCTGGCGGTGGGCCGGGAGAAGAAGATGATCGAGCTGAAGCAGACCATTGCGGCATTGCGACAGCAGTTGGCCGCGCGTGGTGGCGGTGAGACATGACCGCGCCGCGGGGAATGCGGCCGCATATCGGCGGCGAGGAGTCAGGCATGCGCCAGGAAGACCGGGCGGCGGCGCTGATGAACATGCTGGAGGATCTGCAGGCGGAGCAGGAGCGGGCGCGAATTAGCGAGGCGCGTTATCGCGAAATATTCAATGCAACCAATGAGGCGATCTTCATCCATGAGGTTGAAACCGGGCGCATTCTTGACATCAATGACCGGGTGCTGGAGATGTTCCGCTGCCCGCGCGAACAGATCATCGGAGCGCAGGCCGGCCAGTTCAGTGCCGAGCAGCCGGAACTTGCCAATGCCAAGGCGCGGGAGCTGATTGCCCGGGCGGTGGTGGAAGGGCCGCAAGTGTTCGAGTGGCAGTCACGGCGGGCTGACGGCACCCTGTTCTGGAATGAGGTGTCGCTGCGGCGGACCGATCTGGACGGCAAGGTCCGGGTACTGGCGGTCATGCGCGATACGGACGAGCGCAAGCGGATGGAGGCGGCACTGGAACGCCGCTTGATCTCGCTGATGCAGCCGCTCGAAAGCGTTGCGGGCATTGAGCTGCATGAATTGTTCAATATTGACGATCTGCAGCGCCTGCAGGACGAATTTTCACGTGCTATCGGCGTGGCGTCGATCATCACCCTGCCGGACGGCACCCCGCTGACCCGGCCGAGCAACTTCTGCCGGCTGTGCAACGACATCATCCGCCGGACTGAATTGGGGCGGGCCAACTGCTACAAGTCGGATGCGGTGCTCGGACGATCCGCGATCGACGGGCCGTGTGTCCAGACCTGCATGAGCGGCGGGCTGTGGGATGCGGCGGCGGGGATCACGGTTGGCGGCCGGCATATCGGCAACTGGCTGATCGGCCAGGTGCGTGATGCGACGCAATCCGAGGCGACGATGCGCGACTATGCCCGCACGATCGGCGCGGACGAAGATGAGGTTATCCGCGCCTTCAATGAAGTGCCGGCCATGTCGCAAAACCGCTTCCGCGAGATTGCGCAGATGCTGCACACCCTTGCCGGCCAGCTGTCATCAATTGCCTACCAGAACGTTCAGCAGGCGCGCTTCATCACCGAGCGGAAAAGGGTCGAAGAGCAGCTGCGTGTAGCCAACACCATCCTGCGCACGCAGCAGGAAACCTCGCTGGACGGCATCCTGGTGGTCAACGATGCCGGGCGGATTATCAGCTATAACCGCCGCTTTGTGGAAATGTGGCGCGTTCCTGAAGATATCGTGCGCAGCGGCTCGAATGAACACACGCTGGCGGCGGTGCGCGATCGGCTGGCCGACCCTGAGGGGTTTCTCAGCAAAGTACGGCACCTGTATGAGCATCCGGCGGAGAAGAGCCATGACGAGATCCCGCTGCTGGGCGGTATCGTCTTCGAGCGCTATTCCGCGCCGATGGTCGGCGAACAGGGCGAATACCGCGGCCGGGTCTGGTATTTCCGCGACATCACCGAGCGCAAGCAGACGGTACAGGCGCTGCATGAATCGGAGGAGCGCTACCGGGCCACGTTTGAGAATTGCGGCAGCGCCCTCATGGTGGTTGGCGCGGACACCACCATCAAGCTCTGCAACCGCCAGTTTGAGGAATTGACCGGGTTTGGCCGCGAGGAACTCGAGGGGCGCATGCAGTGGCCGACGCTGGTCGCGGATGAGACCGAGCGCCGGCGGTTGCTGGCGTATCACCGGCAGCGCCGGAACGGGCAGAATGGCGCTCCGCACACTTATGAAAGCCGGATCTTCGACCGCGGCGGCACCCTGCACCATGTGCTGGTGTCGGTGGCGATGCTCCCGGACGGCAGCCAGAGCTTGGCGGCGCTCACCGACGTGACCGAATGGCGCAAGACCCAGCAGGCAATGCTCGAATCGGAAAACCTCTACCGGACCATATTTGAGAACACCGGCACGGCCAGCATCATCATCCGCGACGACACGGTCATCGAGCTGGCCAACAGCGGGTTTGTGGCGCTGTCGGGATACAGCCGGGAGGAGCTTGAAGGCAAACACAGCTGGACCGAATTTGTGGTGCCCGAGGATCTCGCACGGATGAAGCGCTATCACGTCAACCGCCGCACGCCGGCCGCCGACGGCAGCGTGGTGCCGCGGGTCTATGAATTCCGCTTTCAGGGCCGCGATGGGGCCATCCGGCACTGTTTCAATTATGTTGTGGTCATCCCGGGCACCACCCGCAGCATCGCCTCAATCCTGGACATCACCGAACGCCGCCAGGCGGAAGAGGAAGTAAAACGCCATCGCGATCATCTGGAACAGCTCGTGCGCGAGCGCACGACGGAACTGTTGGCGGCCAAGGAACAGGCCGAAGCGGCGAACCGGGCGAAGAGCACGTTCCTCGCCAAGATGAGCCATGAATTGCGCACGCCGCTCAATGCCATCCTCGGCTATGCGCAGATCCTGGGCAAGCGGGAACTGAGCGCGGATATGCGCAAGGGGATGGGGATCATCCAGCAGAGCGGCGAGCATCTGCTGATGCTGATCAATGACATCCTCAACCTGTCGAAAATCGAGGCGGGCAAACTGGAATTGCAGCCGGCGCCGCTGGCCCTGCTCCCCTTCCTGCAGGAGATCATCGACATCGTGAAGGTGCGGGCCGAGGCCAAGGAGCTGCGCTTCACCTTCGTGCCGGCGCTCGACTTGCCGGCCAGCGTGCTGGCAGACGCCACCCGCCTGCGGCAGATTCTGCTGAATCTGCTGACCAATGCGGTGAAGTTTACCGAGCAGGGCGGGGTTAGCCTGCAGGTGCAGCGCACCAGGGGTTCCGCGGAGCAGGTGGCGCGTCTGCGGTTTGTTGTCGAAGACAGCGGCGGCGGCATCCCGGGCGATCAGCTGGAACGCATCTTTCTGCCCTTTGAGCAGGGTGAGAACCTGAGCCGGATCGAAGGAACCGGGCTCGGACTCGCCATCAGCCGCCAGCTGGCCCAGCTGATGGGAGGGGAACTGCAGGTGGCGAGCGAACCGGGGCAGGGGAGCCGGTTCTGGCTGAGCGTGCCGCTGCCGGTCACGGAGGCAACGGCCGCAGCCCTGCCGGTTTCCGAACGGCAGATCTGCGGCTATGACGGACCGCGGCGCACGCTGCTGATTGTTGATGATATCCTCTCAAACCGTGCCATGCTGCGCGATATGCTCGAACCGCTTGGCTTCCAGGTGCAGGAAGCGGCTGACGGACGCGCGGCCGTGGCCGCAGCGCGCGAGTTGCGGCCGGACCTGGTGCTGATGGACCGGTATATGCCGGTTCTTGACGGCTTCCATGCTGCGGCCGCCATCCATCAGTTGCCGGGGCTGCAGACCCTGCCGATTGTGGCGATTTCAGCCAGTGTTTCGGCAAGCGAAAATGATGAGCGCGATCAGCGTCCGGACTGCATCGCGTTTGTGGCCAAGCCGGTACAATGGAATGAGCTGGCCGCAGTCCTGCAGGAGCAGCTGGATCTGGTGTGGCACTATCGGCTCGTGACGGAAAGCAGCCCGCCGGATTCGGGCCCGCTGCTGGCCGCCGACCTGGTGCCGCTGCCGGCTGCGGAACTGGAGATCATGTTCGATCTCGCCCGGGCCGGCGACCTCGCCGGCATCGTTGACCGGGCGGCGTGCATTCGCGCCATGGACGAGCGGTATGTGCCGGTTGCCGACCGGTTGGCAGTGCTGGCCCGCGAATTTGACGAAGTGCGCTTGCTGCAACTGCTGCAGGCGCTGGCCGGAGCCGAGCAATGAGCGTCACCGGGTTTGCCGGCGATGGGCGCGCGCTGCGGCCGATCAGAGTGACGGCCAGATGCATTCCGGGTGCTTGCGGGGCGCGCGGATGAGCTTTCGTGGCCGGCTGGCGCTGCTGATTGTGCTGATGCTGGGCGGCGCGGTCATTCCGCTGATGGTGCATTTCAACCGGCAGATGGAACGCGAAGCCGCGTATGTGCTGGCGCGGCATCGCGACAGTATCATAGAATTGCGGCGGGATGAATTGCGCAATATTGCCGAGGTCGCTGTCACGCTGGCCGGCGATTACCTGCAACGGGTGCGGACCGGGGAACTGACCGCGCAGGCAGCGAGGGAGCGGTTCATCAATCGGCTGCAGTATCTGCGGTTTGATCATGGGCGTGGCTACTACTGGCTGCATGAGTTTCGCAGCGGTATCCCGGGGCGCGAGCCGGTAATTGTGATGCACCCGATGCTGTCCGGAGTCGTCGGCTCACCCGTGTCGTTGATTTGGGATCTGCCGCGCCTGAATGCGGTCTTTGTCGGCAACCGGGAAGTGCAGCCCGGGACGGCGGAATTCAACCGGGCGGGGATAACGCCGGTGCAACTGATGGTTGACGCCAACCGGATCTGCGCGACTGCTGGTGAAGGATATATCGAATATTTCTGGAACAAGCCGACCGACACCGCCACGGTCTCGACGGTCGGATATCGCAAGCTGTCGTATGTCCGGCTGATCGCGGCATGGGACCTGGTGATCGGCTGCGGGCTCTACATCGACGATATTGAGCGCGATCTGCTGCTATGGGAACGCCAGTCGCTGCAGCATGCCAGGGAGAGCACGGCGGCCGCGGTGACGCTCGGGCTGTCGGCGCTGGCGTTCTGCCTGCTGCTGGGGGTTTATCTCTCACGGCGCCTGACCCGGTCGGTGGAGGCGATCGTCGTGTATGCCGGGCAGATCACCCGGGGCGAACACCCGGAGATGCCCCGCCGCGGCGACGATGAATTCGGTCTGGTGCGCGAGGCCTTCCGCCGCATGGTGACGGCGATTGCCGAGCGCGAGTGGGAACTGCGCGACCATGCCCGCGAATTGAGCCGGCATCGTGATCACCTGGAAGAGATGGTGCGGGAGCGGACGGCGCAGCTGGAA
>CAZFBR010000070.1:0-14430 GCA_964517215.1 uncultured bacterium | reverse complement strand
GTCGTCTCAATGACGCCCGCGCGCGTGCCGCCGATCCCCTTGGCGTACGCCAGCGCCAGCTTCTTCGCCTGCTTCGACGCGTCCTGATGGATCGCGATCAGATTGGGCACGCCGCGCTTCTCCATGTACTCGCTGCGCACCAGGTGGCCGGGGCCCTTCGGCGCGACCATGATCACGTCGATGAATTTCGGCGGCTTGATCAGCCCGTAACGGATGTTGAAGCCGTGGGCAAACGCGATGACATCGCCCTTGTTCAGCGACGGCAGGATGTCCTTGGCAAAAATCGGCGCCTGCACCGTGTCCGGGGTAAGGATCATGATGAAATTCGCCCACTTCGCCGCATCGGCCGTGGCCATGACCGTCATGCCCGCCTTCTTGGCGTTCTTCCACGCGGGACTGCCGGCCCGCTCCGCCACCACCACCTTGCAGCCGCTGTCCTTCAGGTTCTGCGCCTGGGCATGCCCCTGCGAGCCGAACCCGATGACCGCGATCTTCCGCTTGCGCAGCAGATTGAGGTCCGCATCCTTGTCATAATAAACCTTTGCCGCCATGTTCCTCTCTCCTTCGTTCCTGTCGCCGCGGCCGACCGCCCCGCGGTGCGTATTTGCCGGTTGTCAGTTCCGGGCGATCCCGACCACGCCGGTGCGCACCAGTTCCTGAATGCCGTACGGCCGCACGATGTCCAGAAAGGCGTGCAGCTTTTTGTTGTCGCCGGTCACTTCCAGGGTCAGATGTTTCTCCCCCGCATCGACGATATCCGCATGGAAGATGCTGGCCAGGCTGATGATCTCGCCGCGGCGCGGCGCATCCACCGCCACGCGCAGCAGCATCAGTTCGCGTTCGAGATGCTCGACCTCGGTCAGATTCTGCACCTTGATCACATCAATCAGCTTGTTGAGCTGCTTGGTCACCTGCTCGATGACCGCGTCGTCCCCCTCGACCGTCAGCACGATGCGCGACACCGACGGATCGTCCGTCTCGTTGACCGTCAGCGAGCCGATGTTGTACCCGCGTCCCGAGAACAGCCCGGCGACCCGGGACAGCACGCCGAAACGGTTTTCCACCTGCGCGGAAATGATATGGCGTTTCATCATTCCACCCCCAGCATGTTGCAGTTGGCCCCGCCGGCGGGCACCATGGGAAAGACATTTTCCTCCGGCTCAACGCGGAAATCCATGACCACCGGACGGTCCTTGACCTTGAGCGCGGCGGTCAGCGCCTTGTCGATGTCGGCGTCCTTTTCGACCCGCAAGCCGACGCAGTCATACGCTTCGGCCAGCTTGACGAAATCCGGGCTGCCCGACAAATCGATCCCCGAATAACGCCGCTGGAAGAACATCTCCTGCCACTGCCGCACCATGCCGAGGCAGCCGTTGTTGAGGATGGCCACCTTGATCGGCAGTTTGTGCAGCCGGGCGGTCGCCAGCTCCTGCAGGTTCATCTGGAACGAACCGTCGCCCGAAATGTCAAATACCGTCGCCCCGGGGCAGCCGAATTGCGCGCCCACCGCCGCGGGAAAACCGAACCCCATCGTGCCGAGGCCGCCCGACGACACCCAGGTGCGCGGCTTGGTGAACTGGTAGTAAAGCGCCGCCCACATCTGGTGCTGGCCGACCTCGGTGCAGATGATCGCGTCCTTGCCCGCCAGCGCGCCGATGCGCTGCACCACGTGCTGCGGCTTGATCTTGCCCGTTCCCTGGGCCGCGTACCGCAGCGGGTACTTCTGCTTCAGTTCCGCCACCCGCGCCAGCCAGCCGGCCGGCCGGCCCGCCTTAACCACCTTGAGCAGCGCCTCGAGGATGTTGCGCACGTCACCCACGACGGGAATGTCCACCTTGACATTCTTCGACACCGACGAGGGATCGACATCCGCATGCGCCACCATGGCGCCCGGCGCAAATTCGCTGATCTTGCCCGTGGCCCGGTCGTCGAAGCGCGCGCCCAGGGCGATGAGCAGATCGCATTCGTGCACCGCGAGATTGGCGTAGGCGGTGCCGTGCATGCCGAGCATGCCCAGCGACAGTTCATCCGTCTCCGGGAAACAACCGAGCCCCATCATCGTCGTCGTCACCGGAATGTTGCACTTGTGCGCGAGTTTCACCAGTTCCTCGGATGCATTGGCGGTGATCACGCCGCCGCCGGCGTAAATCACCGGGCGCTCGGCGGCGGCAATGGCATCGGCCAGGCGCTTGATCTGCCGCTGGTTGCCGTGCACGGTCGGCTTGTAGCCGCGGATCTTCACTTCATCGGGCGGCGGGCAGTCCTCAAGCTGGCCGAGCGCCACGTCCTTTGGCACGTCGATCAGCACCGGACCGGGCCGGCCGGTGCGCGCGATGTGGAACGCCTCATGCACCACCCCCGCCAGTTCACAGGTGTTCTGCACCAGATAGCTGTGCTTGACCACCGGGCGGGTGATCCCGACGATATCCGCTTCCTGGAACGCATCGCAGCCGATCAGCGTGGTCGGGACCTGCCCCGTCACCGCGACCATCGGAATGGAGTCCATATAGGCATTGGCGATGCCCGTCACCAGATTGGTCGCGCCCGGGCCCGAGGTGGCGAAGCAGACCCCCACCTTCCCCGTCACCCGCGCATAGCCATCGGCCATGTGCGCGGCGCCCTGCTCGTGTTTCGTCAGGATATTGCGGAACGGCGCATCATAGAGCTTGTCATAGATCGGAATCATCTGCCCGCCGGGGATGCCGAAAATCATCTCGACACCCTCACGGGCCAGAGCATCGATCAGCAATTGCGCCCCGTTCTTCTTTGCCATACACCACCTCCACTGACAGATTCAGCAACCTGTCATAGCCCCCTCCCAAATTTCCGAACTATTCTAACTTATGAATATATTGGGTGTCAAATATTCGGCGGGCAATTCAGAGAATGCCAGTGGCCAGCCGCCGCCGGCCCGCGTGCGGATCAATCAGCGAAATGCACAGTGCCGCAGTGCGGGCACTGCCGCATCGCCATCAGCGTATCAACGGCAATTTCCCGGTCGCAGTTCGGGCACAGATACGCGGGGCCATGATCGGCGGCATACAGCAGCAGGGTTTCTCCTTCAGGACACCGATCACCCTCCGACGCCATCGCCGGGACAAGGCCAACCCCGCAGTGCGGGCAATACACAAACGCCGGCAGCACCGGCTGCCGGCAATGCGCGCAGTGCAGCCCCCCGGCGGTAACCGGCGCCGGCGTTGCCCGACCGGCACCGGGGCTGCCGGGCATCGTCGCCTCCTCCGCAGCATCAATTACCTCCGCGACACTGTTGCCGCAGGCAGGGCAGACATCCGCCGCTGCCGCCACCTCACTCCCGCAACGGTCGCAGACAAATATTTCCCGCGTCGGCACTGCTGGCGCGGCCGTGGCCGGGCAGCAGTGCTGTGCCCAGGCCGCCGCCGGCACGATTGCCCGGCAATGGCGGCATTCGCGCGGCAGGTCCTTCGCCCCGCAATACAGGCAGGCAGCCGCCTCGCTGCTGACCATCCCGCCGCACTGCGGGCAGGCAATCACCGCCATGACGCGTTACAGCGCCAGCGTCTCACCGCGCTGCGGGATATGAATGGCGGCGGCCGTCACCGTCCGCGCCTTCTCCGCCAGCGCCGCGAGTTGCGTCGCTTCGCCGTGGACAAGAATCAGCTTTTTCAGGTTGCCGCAGCCCTTGATGTACTGCAGCAGTTCCGAACAGCCGGCGTGCGCGCTGAACGCGTTGAGCTTGGTGATTTCCGCCCGGACCCGCACCGTGGCCATCAGCACGCGCACCGTCTGGTCGCCGTTGAGCAGTTTGCGCCCCAGCGTATGTTCCGCCATAAACCCGACGATGAGAATAGTGTTCTTCGGATCATCCAGCTGGTGCAGCAGGTGGTGCAGGATGCGCCCCGCCTCGCACATGCCCGACGAGGAAATGATAATGCACGGCCCGTTGAAATCGTTCAGTTTCTGCGATTCCCGCTTGTCGGTGGTATAGGTGACAAAACCCTTGGCGAGAAAACTGTGGCCCAGCTCCCGCGTCTCGTTGTCGTACAGCTCGCCGTGTCTGGCGAAGACCTGCGAGACCTTGTCCGCCAGCGGACTGTCGAGAAAGACCGGCACCTTCTTGACCTTCCCCGCATTGAACAGCCGTTTCACGCTGTAGAGCACCTCCTGCGCGCGCCCGAGGGCAAAGGCGGGCACGATCACCTTGCCGCCGCGGGCAAAGGTGCGGTTGAGCACGTCCGCCAGGCGCTCCTCGAGATGGTCGAGCTGCTCGTGCTCGCGCGCCCCGTAGGTGCTTTCAATAACCAGCGCGTCGAGGTCGCGCAACTGGTGCGGGTCCTCGAGGATGGGCAGCCCCGAACGCCCGAGATCGAGCGCCCAGCCGACCCGCGTCGTCCGCCCGTTCTCCCGCGCTGTGACCACATTCACCGCCGAGCCGAGGATATGCCCCGCCTCGTGGAAATCGACCGTCAAACCGTCCGCCAGCGCCAACTCCTTCCCGTAAGCGACGGGACGCAGCAGTTTCTCCGCGTCATCCACGTCCGACTCGTCGAACAGCGGCTCCGGGGTATCAGGCGCCTTGCGGTTGTACTTTTCCAGGAAGCGCAGGTCCGCCTGCTGGATGCGCGCGGCGTCGCGCCACATCAGCGGCAGCAGGTCCGCCGTCGCCGGCGTTGCATAAACCGGGCCCTTGTAGCCGCGCTTGACCACCCCGGGCACGTTGCCGCTGTGGTCCGCATGCGCGTGCGAAATGAGCATGGCCTGCAGTCCGGCGAGGTCCTCGACCAGTTCCCGGTTCTTCGCGTACGACTCCGTGCGCCGGCCCTGGAAGACGCCGCAATCGCGCAGCACCCGCGCCCCGTTCGCCTCGATCAGGTGCGCGCTCCCCGTCACTTCGCCTGCCCCGCCCAGAAAGGTGATGTTCATGCCGCTCGTCTCCGCCTGCGTTCGCCGGGCTGCAGCGCAACCGCTGTGCGCCCGTTGCCGCGCGTTGGTCTGTCCGTCCGTGGCATCCTAACACCCGCCTCCCCCGCCGTCAATCGCCGGGAGCGGCGACCCGCACAGTTCAATCAGATGATAACGATGCGGCAACAGCTGCCAGGTCAGAAAGGTCGCCGGCAACACCGCAGGAAACAGGCTCTCCGTGTCGTGCTCGTCCATTTCGTCAAGCGCGAGGCCCGGAAAGAACCGTGTGCGGCATTCCGCGTCGGTCAGCCGCCGTGGCGCGGCCTCTTCCCGCAACACCGGTGCCTGGTCTGCGCTCAGCCGGTCGTGATAACTGACCCAGGCGAGCCCGGTCACGGCCAGCATTTCCCGCAATACCCCGCGCATCGCAAGGTAGCGTTCGGGTGTGCTGATCAGCCGCAGCTGCCCCAGCAGATTGCAGAACAGCAGCAGGTCGTTCCCGTACGCGGCGCGCAGTTCGCCGGGGCCGGCCGCATCAGCAAAATAGTCGCGGGCATCTGCCGCAACCACTGCCGCCGGCGCCAACTGCCGCAGCCGCCGCTGCAGCAGCCACACCGCCAGCGGGTTGGGCTCGATGAGTATCAGCCGGTCCGTCAGCGTCAGCACCGCATCCGGGAGCGTCCACCCCGCACTCGGTCCGACCAGTACCAGCCGCGCCCCGGGCCGCAGCCGCGCCCGCGCCAGCGCCAGCAGCGGCGGCGCCAGTCGTTCGACGAACGGCCGCCACAGCCGGCGACGGTAGCGCAGCGCGCGCCAGTGATACCAGAGTCCGCCGGAATCGTTGAGCAACCGGGCGGCAAGTTCCGCCCGCGCCCGCCGCGATAGCCAGTTCATGCATCCGCTCCGCTGCACGGCGCACTGCCGTCAGTGCGCCGGTCGCGCGTTTTGTTAAAGCGAACGATAGATGCTTTCAAGCTGGTCGAAAATCACCGGCCAGGCGTAGCGGTCCCGCACCTTCTGCTGCCCGGCCAGGCCGAACGCGCGGCGTTTTGCGTCGTCGGCCAGCAGGTCGCACACCCGCGCCGCGCAGGCCGCGACATCATCCGTCGGGAAAAGCAGACCGTCAACCCCGTCGTCCACCACGAACGGGATGGCGGTGCTCGCCGCCGCCACCACCGCCGTGCCCGCCGCCCACGCCTCGGCGATGACCATGCCGAACTCCTCGTAGCGACTGGGGAGCACCAGCAGTTCCGCGCCCTTATAGGCGCTGATCAGGTCGCGGCGCGCCACATAGCCGTGCCAGGTCACCCCGTCGCCAAGCGCCAGCTCGCCCGCCAGCGCGCGCGCCGCGGCGAGATAGCCGAAATCGGTGCCGATCACATGCAGTCTGACCGCCGGGAACTGTACGCGAATGGCAGGCAGCGCGCGCAGCAGCACATCCAGCCCCTTCCCCGAGGCGATGCGCCCGGCAAAGAGCAGCGGACGCTCGCCCGCGCGGCGCGCGGCGGAAAAAAACGCGCCGTCGACGCCGTCGTAGGCGGCGATATCGACGCCGGGCGGCACCACCTCGAACCGCCGCGCCGCAAAGCCGAGTTCGCGCAGCACGTCCACCGCCCACGCCGTGTCAGTCACCGTCACCGGCGACTGGATCATGCGCTCGCCCAGCCAGCGCGCATAGCGCGGATGACGGAGGATGGCGTTGCGATCGACAATGGGATTGAAAACCACCGGCCAGCGCTTGTGTTGGGCGACGACATGCGTCGCCAGCATGGGAAAATAGAGAAAGCCGTAGGCATGGACAAGGTCTGCCTGCGCCCCGGCGAGGGCCAGCGGCAGACCGGGCTGCACCGGCCAGGTGGTGTGCGGCGGATGCAGCGAAAAACAGCGGGTGACCCGAACCCCGTCACGCACCTCGCGCGCCGGCACGCCGCGCAGCCGCTTGAAGTCGATATGCTGTTCCAGGTCGGAGGTATAGACGCTGACCTCATGCCCGCGCGCGGCCATGGCCGTCGCGATGGCGCCCACCTGCTCTTCCATCCCGCCCGGCGCCGGCGGATAGCGGATCGCCGTGTAGACGATTCTCATCGCCGTGTCCGCGCCACCGTGGGGCCCGCGGTCACCGGCGCCGGCCGGGTGCGGCGGCGGCGGCGCGACCTCATGCGTGCGCCGGTCCCGCTGCTGCCAGCAGCGCGGCAAATCCGCTGACCGTCGCATCGACATCGGCAAAGCTGTCGCAAAACAGGTCGGGCTGCGCGGCGCGCAGCGTCGCGGCGGCAACCAGCCCGGTCGCCACCAGCACCGCCCGTGCCCCGCCCGCCCGCGCGCAGCGCAGGTCGTGCAGCGTGTCGCCAATCACCAGCACCCGTTCCGGCGGAACATCACATCCCGCCGTGGTTCGCGCCGCCGTCACCGCCAGTTCATAAAGCGGCTCGCGCGAGGTGTGGCTGTCGCCGAACCCGCCGAAGGGGAAATAGCCGTCAAGCCTGCCCGCGGCGAGCTTGGCGTAGCCGCCGGCACGGAAGTTGCCCGTGAGCAGGCCGAGTTCCCAGCCGCGGTCGCGGCAGGCATCAAGCAGCCCGGGATAGCCCGGGAGCACCGTGACGCCGCGATTGCCCAGTTCGTCATGCAGCAGGCGCAGGTACGCGGTTTCGATGGCGGGGCGGTCGGCATGGAAGCGTTCGACACCGAGGCCGCGCTGCGTGAACACCCCCTGCCAGATGGCCAGATCGGTGCAGCCGGCGAATTCAACGCCGGCGCTGGCGCGATCGATGCCGTACAGCTCGCGCATGGCGCGGTCGATGGCGCGCAGGCCGCACCCGGCGGCGTTCAGCAGGGTGCCGTCAATATCGAACAGCAGCAGAGCCCCGCCGTCCGGACGGCCGGCGGGGGTATCCATCAGGCGCGGTCGAGGTAGTTGTTCTCGCGCGTGTCGATCTTGATCCGGTCGCCCACGTCGACGAACTGCGGCACCTGGACCACCAGCCCGGTTTCGAGCGTGGCGGGTTTCTTCGACGCCGTCACCGTGGCGCCCTTGATCGTCGGGTCGGTCGCGGTCACGGTCATCACCAGCGACGTCGGCGGCACCACACCCACCGGCGTCCCCTCGTGGAAGGTCACTTCAAAGAGCGTATTGGGGAGCAGATAATAGACATTGTCCCCGAGCACATCCTTGGTCAGCGGGAACTGCTCGTAGTTTTCCGTGTTCATGAAATAGTACAGGTCGCCGTCGGCGTACAGGTACTCGAGCTGCTGCTGGTCGAGTGAAATCTTCTCGACGCGGTCCTCCGAGCGGAACCGCACCTCCGTCGAATTGCCCGACTTGAGGTTGCGCAGCTTGACCTGCATCATCCCGCGCAGGTTGCCCGGGGTGTGATGGTGCGCCTGCATCACGCTGTGCAGCACGCCGTTATGATTGATCACCATGCCCGGCCGCAGCAGGGTCGCCTGAATCTGCATAGTTTCACCGCCTCACAATATCCGCTCCAACCGTACGGTTGTCGTTGTATGCCGCCTACTATAACAGGGAATACCCCCGCCTGTCAATCGCCTGCCGGCGCGGTCAGGCCTGCAGGCCGAACAGCCCGTCGAACAGCGCCGCGTGGTCGTCCACCCACGCCGCCAGGCGCAGCACGCCATCACGCGCACCGATGCGCGGCTGCCAGCCGAGCTCGCTCCGCGCCTTGCTGATGTCGCTGATATACACCGGCTGGTCGCCCGGCCGCACCGGCCCGAACTGCGGGCTGAGCCTGTTCCCCGTACGCTCTTCGAGCAGCGCCACCAGTTCCAGCAGCGACAGCACATTTTCCGCGCCGCCGCCGATATTGAAGATTTTGCCCGCCGCGTCGTCAATCCGCGTCCGCGCCGCGTCGTAGGCGTCGCACAGGTCATCGATAAAGAGGATGTCGCGCACCTGTTTGCCGTCGCCGTAAATCGTCACCGGCCGGCCGCGCTTGCAGGCGATAATGAAGTGCGCGATCCACCCCTGGTCCTCGACCCCGAACTGCCGCGTGCCGTAGATGCACGACTGGCGGAAGACCACGGTGCGCAGGTTGTAGATGCGCGCGTAGTCGCGGACGTACTGGTCCGCCGCGCCCTTGCTGCAGCCGTAGGGCGAATGAAAGTCGAGGGTCTGCTCCTCGCTGATCCCCTGCGGGAAGTCGCGGTAGGCATACCGGTTGTTCTGCTCGACCACCGCCACGCCTTCCATGCCCCCGTACACCTTGTTGGTCGAGGCGAAAAAGACGATGGGGTTGTTCCCCGCCGTGCGCGCCGCCTCCAGCACGTTGAAAGTGCCGAGCGCATTGACCATGAAGTCATGGCGCGGATCGGTTACCGACGTCGTCACCGCCACCTGCGCCGCCATATGGTAGACCACATCCGCCCCGCGCACCGCGGCACGCAGGTCGTCGCTGTCATCGCAAATCGAGGTTTTGACCAGGGCCACGCGGTCGCCGCCCGCAGTCCGCAGCCAGTCCCAGTTCATGCTGCTGCCGAACCGCGACAGGTCATCGAGCACCGTTACCCGGTCGCCGCGCCGCAGATGGCGGTGCGCCAGATGGCAGCCGATAAAACCCGCCCCGCCGATTACCAGCACATTCATTGTCGCACTATTCCCGGTAGAGGATGCAATAGGTATTGCGGCATTTGGCGCAACCCTGCTTCTGCTGCAGCGCCAGCCAACCGCCCGCCAGCACCAGATGCACCACCGAATAACCGATCCGGGCGCCCCACCCGTGCAATTCGTCCAGTGCCAGCAACACCAGCAGCGGGAAGAACAGCAGCAGGCCGCCCAGCAGCAGGCCCAGCATATCATCCGCCTGGTCCGCCTTCATTTCCCGCCGGCGAAACAGCTTGCGGGCGATGCTGCCGCCGCCGCAATAGCAGGGGGTCGCATAATTTGGGCAGCGCGTACAGCGAAAAAAACGGTCAAGGAGCAGAAAAAAAAGAGCCAACCCGAGAAACGCCGCGCCAAACAGCCAGTCCACCCGCAGCAGGAGCAGCGCAATCACCAGCAGCCAGACAATGTATAATGCAGCCATGCCCCGGTAAACCACCCCGGGCCAGCGATCAACCTTCATCCCGTGCTTCCGAACCCTCCGGTCGAGCGCGTGCTGTCCGCCAGGGTGTCGGCCTCTTCCCAGACAATCGTTTCGCAGCGCGCGAGGACCAGTTGTGCCATCCGTTCGCCCGCAGCCAGGACCACCGGCTGCGTGGACAGATTGCACAGGATCACCCCGATCTCGCCGCGATAACCGGCATCGATTGTACCGGGAGAATTGAGCACTGTCAAGCCGCGTTTCAGCGCCAGCCCGCTGCGCGGACGCACCTGCAGCTCAAACCCCGGGGGGATTTCCACCGTCAGTCCCGTCGGGACCAAAGCCCGCTCGCCGGGCGCCAGCGTCAGTTCCGGGCCGGCATTCGCCACGTCCATCCCCGCATCGCCGGCATGCGCGTAGGCGGGCAGGGCCACCCCCGCCCGCACCCGGCGGACGCGAATCTTCACGCGCCGGCAGGCGCGGCAGCAGCGTGCTGTTCCAGTTTTCTGAGGAAGGCCAGCAGCGGCTGATCGTGATGCTCGCCGCCACGCCATGCCATCACCTCACGCTCATCTTCGGTGACGATAATCGCCGGCAGCGCCTGCACATCATAGATCATCGACTCAGCCAACCCATCGCGGGTGTCCACATCGAAAAAGATGCTTTGTGCCGCCAACGCGCCCAGCTTGCCCTTGGCGTACACGCATTTGTCGCAGTTTTTCTTGAGAAAGAACTTGATTTCCATGACTACACCCCCTGCCGCTTCCGGTCGCGCAATTCCCCTTTTTTGCCCTTGTTCCACGACGAGACCTTGGTAAAATACCCGGTGATGCGGGTGATCCCGTCCACTTCCTCGGATCCGCAGCTCGGGCACGCCTTGTGCAGCCCGCGGGAAAGCTTGCCGCATTTCACGCAGGTGGTGAATTCCGGGGAAAACGCGATCTGCGCGTTCTGCGAATCGCTGTAGGTCTTCACCACCACGTCGGCAACGTTTGCCACCGACGGCTTGTGCTCGCCCATCCACACGTGGGTGATCGCCCCGGCGCTGATCAGCGGGTGGATCCGCCCCTCGCCGATGATGCGCTCGACGAAGCTCACCGGCGCATGATTGGCATAGAACGTCGAATTGGTATAGTAAATCTCGCCGCTCTCGAAATCGCCCTTGATCACCTGTTTGGCCTGCTCGGGATAATAACGCAGGTCAAGCTTGGCCATGCGCATCGCCGTCGACTCCGCCGGCGTCTGCTCCAGCACCAGCTTGAGCTTGAGGTCCTTGGCCAGCTGTTTCGCCTTCAAATTGATGTGGGCAATCACGCGCATGCCGAAGCGGTAGGCCGCCATCGATTCATGCAGCTCTTCCCCCGTCATCGTCTGCACCAGCTCGTTCAACCCAAGCAGGCCGATGAGGTAGGCGCTCTTGCGCAGCCGGTAATAGGGTTCGCCGTCGTGGTCGATCAGCAGCATCGCCAGCGGGCTCCCCTTCCCCAGTTCGAGGGTGCGTTCGATGAAGTTCTTCTTTTCCTTGTGCGCGTAGGTCGCCAGCTCGATGAGCCGGTCAAGCTCCGCGTACATCTTGTCCACATCACCCGCCGCCTTGTAGCCCACCCGCGGCAGGTTCAGGGTCACGTTCTGCAGCGCCGAGAAACGCATCTTCCACGGCTGCTTCGCGTCATTGATATCGTCCGGTGACAGCTCAAACGACAGGCGGCAGCACTCGCTGATCTTTGCCTGGTCACCGCGGTCGAAGACGAAATACGTATTGCCCTTTTCCACCGCCAGCTGGCACAACCGGTTGAGGAATTCCTGGTGGCCCTCCGTGGCGAAGAATTTCTTGGTGATGTGCACCAGCGGCTTGGGAAAGAAAAACGGCGTTCCCTGCGCGTCGCCTGCCAGGTAAACGTCGATCAGCGCATTGACGAACCGCTGGGCGGTCTTTTCGTACGTGGCATAGGTCCGCCCGGTGAATTCGCCGCCCGGCCCGATCGCCGGCACCTCGGCGAAATGATCGGGGACTTCCCAGTAGAGGTTGATGTCGGTGAAGGCGACCTGGCCGCCGCGCCCGCCCGCCAGCTGGTTGAATTCGAAGATCATCATCTGGGCGAGCTGGGTCAGCTCATCATCACTGGCATTTTCCAGATACGGCGCAAAGAACAGGTTAACCGCATCCCAGCCGATGGCGCCGGCAAAATGGTTCTGCAGCACCGACGTCATCTTCAGCATATGGCCGAGCAGCACATTGGCATGCTTCGCCGGCCCGGAAACCGAGGTGATCCCCGGCAGGTTGAGCCCGAACTTTTTGATGTATTCCAGCGACTGGCCCGAGCAATACGGCCGGTCGATCATGCCGAGGTCGTGGATGTGAATGTCACCCTTGAGATGCGCGTCGCCGACAAATTCGGAGAATACCTTCTGCATGGCGAATTCCTTGAGCATGATCTCGGCCATGGTCAGGTTGATGCTCTCGGGATTGTGGCGGATGTTCGCATTCTCGCGGTTCGACTCGAAGATGAGCTTCTCGATATCGTAGACCGGCATGCCGATACGCGTGTGCTGTTTCAGGGTCTTGCTCAGGCCGCGCTTGAACAGCTCGGCATCGACCAGTTCGCGGATCAGCGATGTGGTAACCACATTCATATTGGCGCTGCGGATCTGCTGTTCAACCGTATCCGCCACCTGGTGCGCCGCCATGAGATTGAGTTCCGTCTCCTCCTGCAGCGCGTCAATGATCTTTTTTTTGTCCCACGGCTGCTGCTTGGCCGCCGACATGGCATTCACCAGCAGCGCCATATCGGTGCTGTCACCGCTCTTGAACGATTTCTTTTTCAAAACCTTGACCATTATCTATTCCTCCACCATTCCGGTATATTTCAGTTCAGACCGCTGCCGCCGCGGGGACCGGCGCGGCATACGGCTGCCCGCAGCCGTTCTTGCCCTCGGGGCAGGCGCCCGTCACGCAGCCCGGGCCGGCGGCGGCAAAGATTTCCGGGGAGACCTGCCGCGCCAGTGCCAGCATCTGTTCCGCCACCGTGCGCACTTCCCACTGCGCCCGCCGGCAGAGACGCAACGCAAACAGATTGAGCAGCGACCGCGCATTCATTGTCACCACCAGCGCCGTCTCCGTCGCCGAGGGGAGCACATAGCGCGCATCCTCGCGTGCCACCCCCCGCGCCCGCAGCGCCGCGTAGGTTTCACGGGCTGAGCGCATCAGTTCGCGATACAACTTTTCCGCTTCCGGGTCGGCTGCAATCCCGGGCGGCACCACAAAGGTGTCATGTGCGGCATCGTGCATTTCCACATAGCGCTGGCTCTGCTGGCAAAACGAGGCTATACGATGCCGCACCAGCTGGTGCGAGCACGCCCGCGATACCCCCTCGACTCCGAAGGTAAAGGTGATATGTTCCAGCGGGGTGTGGTGCCCGCGTTTGATCAGCATATTCAGGAATTCCCGGCGCCGGGCCGGGCTCATGACGCTCTGGGTCAGTTCGGCGATATCGCCCGGGGCATAACAGATACGCGCCGCCAGGGCCACTGTTTCATCGGGATTGGGTGTGTGCTGCAGCAGCGTAACTTTCATCATCCTTCTCCCGCCGGGAAAAAACCGCCCGTGGCGACGGACCGCCACGGGCGGCGAAGTTTCCCCCCCCACTAACTCTCATGTTACGCGGGAATGATACTACATATATGTTACAGGACTGTTACAAAGGTGTGAAATTATCATTAATTTTTATCGGCAACCACTGCACAATCACCTTGGTGAGTTGTGACACACAACTACCGTCACGACAACACGTAATGCAGCAGATCAGCTATTCGGATTCAGGCCGGTATAGGCAGCAGGCGTCGTCACTTTCCCAGACGCGGACCGCCGCCAGTCGCACATTATCCGAATCAAGTTCAGGCGCCAGTGCCCGGTAAATCACCACCGCGATATTCTCCGTGGTCGGATTAATCCGGGTAAATTCCGGCAATTCATTCAGATCCGCATGATCGAACCGCGCCAGCGCCTTTTGGCCACGCGCCTTGATCTCGGTAAAATCAGCCACCAAGCCCTCGGTATCGGTTTTTTCACCCGTCACAAACAGATCCACCCGGTACTTGTGCTCATGCGGCGTCTCGCTGGTGCCGTGGTATTGCCGCAAATGATGTCCCGCCGAAAACCGTAATGTCACCCGCAACTCGAACATTTCGCCACCTCCATTGATACCGGATGCCAGGAAAAGACACCCCATTCAGGCGCCGTCCACAGACGGCGGTTCACTTCCAGCACATAGCAGCGCTCCAGCACCAGCACCGGCAGCAGCAGGACCGTGCCGATCACCAGCACCGTCAGCGCCACCAGCAGACCGACCGCCACCCCCAGCACCATCAGTGCCAGCGATTTGGTCAGCACCACGGCCAGGCCCATCGCAACGACCAGCACCATGACCGGCAGCGCCAGCACCAGCATCACCAACACGCCAATGATTGCGGCGGCAACCGCGTAGATGATCTTTGCCAGCAGCAAGCCCGCCAG
>CAZFBR010000069.1:0-14443 GCA_964517215.1 uncultured bacterium | reverse complement strand
CAGCCCCGCCAGTCCGCCGCCGACCACCAGCGTGCGCGTCATTCCATGGTCACCCGGGCGAGCAGCGCCCCGCCCAGCAGCGCCAGCAGCACCAGTCCGCCGGCCAGCAGCAGCGCGGGCACGCCGGCGGAGAGCGCGAGCGCCAGCCCGCCGAGCCCGAACAGCAGCGCAATGGCATACAGCGTCAGCACCGTCTGTTCCACCGACAGGCCAAGCCGGCGCAGACGCAGCGCGCAATGGTCGCGACTGCCGCGCAGAATCGACTTGCGCGCCAGCAGCCGCAGCACAATCACATAGAACGTGTCGTACAGCGGAATCGCCAGCACCAGCAGCGGCGCGAGCAAGCCCAGCACGGTCGACGAGGTGTAGGATTCGCCGATCGCCAGCGTCGCCAGCAGGAACCCGATTGCCAGCGCACCCATATCGCCAAGATAGATTTTCGCCGGCCGGTAATTGTGGCGGAGAAACCCGGCGGCGGCGCCGGCCAGCGCCAGCGACCAGACCGCAACAAAGGTCTTGTCATACAGCGGCGTGGTCACCGCCAGCAGATACAGCAGCAGCCCGGCAATCACCGCCACCCCCGACGCCAACCCGTCCATGATATCAATCAGATTGAAGGCATTGGTCATGCCCACCAGCCAGACCACGGTCAGGATGAAATTCAGCCAGTCGGGGAGCATGACCAGCTGCATGCGCAGCCCGAACGCGGCAACAAAGCCGGCGATCAGCGACTGCCAGACCAGTTTCGTCCAGGGGGAGAGGTTGCGCCGGTCGTCCCACAGGCCCAGCAGCGCCATCAGCAGCGTCCCCAGCCCAATCACCACACTGCGCGCCCGGTCATGCACCGGCAGCGGTGCGCCGCAGCCGATGAACACCGCCCAGCCCGCCGCCACGCCCAGCAGGATGACCAGCCCGCCCAGATAGGGCATGGGCCGGGCATGGGTCTTCAGCCGGTGATCGGGCCGGTCAACCACGCCCAGCGCCAGCGCCAGCCGGCGCACCAGCGGCGTCAGCAGCCAGGCGGCCAGCAGGGCAACGAGCGCCACCGCCAGCAGCACCGGCAGGGGATACCCGGCGGTCATGGACGCATCACCAGGCGCGGTGCGACCGGCGCCAGCGCTGCCAGGCCGCCGCCGCAGCAGCCGCCGCTGCCAGCAGCAGCCAGAACATCAGCGCGCGCAGCGAATAGATCAGTCCGGTGCGCACCGTCGCGGAACGGAACCGGAACACCACCTGATGCCGCCCCTCCGGAACAACCGTGCCCATCAGGCCGCCATCGACCTTGAGCAGGCGGGCCGGCATTTGATCGATAAACACTTCCCAGCCGGGATACCAGGATTCCGCATAAGTCAGCAATCGCGGCTGCCCAACCACCACGCGAACCGCCGCCCGGCCCTCACCCGTGACGATGGCGGTCAGCGTGTCGCCGGCAAAGGGCCGGCCCAGCTCCGCGCTGCACGGTTCCGCCAAAGTGACGTCGTCCGTCAGCGCCGCGGGGATGTGCCCTTCCATCATCTCGGGATCGACCCAGCGCACCGCACGCGCCAGCGCAAACAGGCCTGCGGCCCGCGGACGCTCGTATACGCCGGCAACGCGGTCGAGCGTTCCCGGCCGGACGCGGCACACCGTGCCCGGCACGGTCTCACTGCTCAGCACCTGGCGCACCGCCAGCCGGTCGAGCAGCGGATGATCGCCGCGCGTGGCGCGGAAGACCAGGGCCCGCTCGCCGGGTTCCCTGCCCTGCGTCAGATTGTACAGGCCCTGAAACGAGCGAAGCACCACCGCATCGGAACCGCCGCAATGGCGCAGGCGATAGTCGATGCCGCGATTGAACAGCGGCACGCTGGTGATGCTCTCGATGGGCAGGTCGTCGAGCGCCAGATAGCGGCTGCCGGAGTCATGCGCCTGCAGCGCCGCCACCAGGGGCGACGGCTGTTCCAGCCAGGCCGCGGGGATCATGCGCAGTTGCGACCGCATATACGGCACCGCCTGCACCAGCACCAGCGCCATGGCCAGCACCAGATGCCCCAGCCGCCGCCGCTGCGGGCGCAGCGCCGCCAGCCAGAACAGCACCAGCATGCCTGCCGCCACCGCCGCTGCCACCATGACCGTCGCCGGCAGGCCCAGCAGCACGCCGGCCGCCGCCAGCAAAAACAGAGCCGCGCCGGCCAGCGCCACCCGGCGCAGGGCCCGTTCACCGGGCAGCACGGCAAAATCAAGACCGCGCGCCGCCAGTGCCGCCAGCATGAGATAGGTGGCAAACAGCAGCCGGGCGGGCACACGGAACAAAGCGAAACCGGGGACATGCGCGACCGCCAGCGGGTACAGCGCCGACGACGAACCCATCGCCAGCAGGAGCGTCAGCAGGGTGAGCACGATGCAGGCCACCACCGCCGGCTCGCGGCCATACAGCCCGACCCCGAGCAGGGCCAGCATCCACGCGCCGCCCCACCAGGCCAGCGCCCCGGAGAGCGGCACCGCCGGATCGGGCGGGGCGGGGGCCAGCAGGCGCAGCCATGATCCGGCCGGCGGATCGAACCGGGTCAGGAAGGCAAGATCCGCGCCGCTGCGCGTCAGATGCTCGCGCACCTCCATGAGCGGCAGCAGTTGCGCGGCCCCGAGGGCCAGGCCCAGCAGCGCACCCGCCAGCGCCAGTCCGGTGGTGCGCACCAGGCCCGCACGTTCACGCCGCAGCAGGCCGCGCAGCAGGAAGTACCCCAGGGTAACGAAACCGACGTAAAAGGTGAATTGCGGATGGCCGGCAAGCAGGGCGCCACCCGTCGCTGCAGCCAGGATCAGCATGAAACTGATTGCCGGCCGCTGCCACAGGCGTTCGACCGCGGCCAGCGACCACGGCAGCCAGCAGAGCGCCGCCAGCTGCGCGGGATGCCCCTCCGCCAGTTCCGTCACCGCGGCCGGCGACAGCAGCGCCAGCAGCGCGCCCAGCAGCGCCCCCGGCGGCCGGGCGCCGATGGCCCGCAGGAAAAACAGTGTCCCCAGCGCATACCAGCACACATGGATGAACAGCTCAAGGTTGAGCCCGAGCGTCACCGGCACCAACCGGTAGAGCAGCAGATTCAGCGGGTACCAGACCGCCGACTGCCCCGCCGCGATGAACGGCTGGCCGCAGAACACATACGGATTCCATTCGGGAATGTGGCCCGCCGCCAGCGACCGGGCAAGGAACAGCCGCCAGTGGAAAAAATCGCCCACCAGGTCGTTGCCCAGCACCAGCCGTTGCGCGCTCACCATGCCGCCATAGCACCAGCCCGCCGCCAGCATCAGCAGCAGCGCGGCGAGCAGCCAGGCACGCCGGTTGCAGTCAATCATCGTCTTGCACCGCCAGCGTCGCGTCCGGGGAGAGACCGGTGAATCTGGTCGATCGGTTCAGCGAGTTGACCAGCGCTTCACCGAAAATCAGCAGCGCGCAGACCGCGACTGCCGCCAGCCACAGCAGTGCCCACTTCTGATAGCGCTGACTGCGCAGCAGTTCGCGCACCCCGGGCCAGGTGCGGGTGATCACGGTCTTCTTCTTGCTGCTGCCGTCGGGCAGCGCGATTATTTTGATGCGCTGACGCTTGCCCTGCAAGGCCAGGACCAGCCCCGTGCCGAGCGCGCGCAGCCGCCGGGCCAGCGCCCGGCTCCCGGCGGCAGGCATGCGCCCCTAACGGCGGCGGCGCCCGGTCGGCGTCGTCACCGTGCCGTCGAGATTGTGCTGTTCCAGCGCCACCTTCGCTTCGCGCAGCAGTTCGAGCGACAGCGCATCGGGATAGCTGCCGCGATAGACAATGCGGCGCACCCCCGCGTTGATCAGCATCTTGGCGCACAGCACGCAGGGCTGCGTCGTGCAGTAGACCGTGATCTCGGCCAGCGGCGTGCCGTAGACCGCCGCCTGGATGAGCGCGTTCTGCTCCGCATGCAGGCCGCGGCACAGTTCGTGGCGTTCGCCGGACGGGACATTGAATTTCTCGCGGATGCAGCCCGCCTCGCTGCAGTGCCGCACACCGCGCGGGGCCCCGTTGTAGCCCGTGGCGAGGATGCGCTGGTCACGCACCAGCACGGCACCGACTTTCCGCCGCCCGCAGCTCGACCGGCTTGCCACCAGTTCAGCAATGGTCAGAAAGTATTCATCCCACGTCGGCCGGCGCGCGGCTGCCGCCCGCGGCTGGCTGCGCCTGCGCTTCATTGACCCGCCCCCGCATTCAGCTTGGCCGTGCGCCGTTCGTGCCGGCCGCCGGCAAAGGGCGTGGCCAGAAAGACCGCCACCATCTCATGCGCCAGCTCGGGCGCGGTGTTGCGCGCACCCAGCGCCAGCACGTTGGCATCGTTATGCTCGCGCGCCAGTCGCGCCAGCTCCGCGCTGGTGCAAAGTGCCGCCCGCACCCCGGGGACCTTGTTGGCGGCAATGCTGATGCCGATGCCCGAGCCGCAAACCACTATCCCCATGCCCGCGCCCGCCGCAACCCGCTTCCCGACCGCATATCCGAAATCGGGATAATCGCAGGAATCCGTGGAATGGCAGCCGGCATCCTCCACCGTGTGGCCCTGGGTCTGCAATTTCACCTTGATCTGCTCTTTCAAGGCAAAGCCGGCATGATCTGATCCGACGATGATATGCATGCTGTTCCCTCCGCTCTGTGGATGGCGCCATTGTAGGTTATGCTGCTACTTCTGTCAAAATCTCCGCCGCTGCCGCCGCAGCAGCCATGATCCCGTACCGGCACCACCCGGCAACGGGGCTTTTTGTATCCGGTTCAAGATGATTCCCCGGAACGCCGACAGCTTATCTATCGGATGGCCGGCGTCTGCACGCTGCCGCGCCCGGGAGGAATACACCATGGCTGAAGCGGATATTGTTCCACCGGCGCCCGCACCGCCGGCGCCCGCACGCGCGGCCGGACGCGGCACCCGCTTTGTGCGGACCCGGCGTCAGGCGCAATTGCTCGACGTTCTCGCCATCCGCGGCTACGAACATCTGCTGCTGCTGGGCGCCACGGAGGAACTGCTCCTCGCTGCCGGCGCCTGCGCCCGCCAGGTCACCGCCACCGGGCTTGCGGAGCATGACGGGCTGACCGCCCGGCTGCGTGAACGCCGGCTGCGGGCGCAGCTGCTTCCCGCGCGCCCCCGGCCCGCAGCGCTCCCCTTTCCTGACGGCGCGTTTGACGGTGTGCTCATCCCCGACGGGCTCGAGTCCAGTGACGACCTTGAGGGGGATTGTGCCGGCTTGGCCCGCGTCTGCCGGGCAGGCGGGATGCTGGTGCTGGGCTCGCCGGTGCTCGACCGCCTCGCCCGCATCCCGCTCCCCTTCGTCCGGCGCGGTCCGCGCCGGGCCTGTCATGCGGGCGAACAGGTGATTCAGGCGCTGGTCCCGTATTTTGTCCGCGACCGGCTGATGACCTTCCCGCCAATCATGCCGGCCGGCAGCGCGCTGTTTTACGTCTTCCGCTGCCTGCGGGCGGGGGACTGACCGGGATGCGCCTCGCCTTTGTCCGCCGCCGCATCGGTCCCTTTGGCGGCGGGGAATGGTTCGTGCACGAAATGGCCCGCTGCATGGCGGGGCGCGGGCACGACGTCCACCTGATCGGCGAGCAGTGCGCTGCGCTGCCGGGAACAACCGCGCACACAACCGCCCTTCCGGCCGGCGGCGGCGCGCAGGCACGCGCCTTTCGCGCCTTCGTCGAGGAGGTGATCCGCCCGCTCGAGCCGGTCATCGTCATCAGCGGTGAGCGCGCCGTGCCCGGCGACATCTACCGGGCCGGCGACGGCGCGCATCAGGCCTGGCGCGAACGCCATGCCGCTGCCACCGCCAACCCCCTGACGCGGTTCGTCATCCAGCATCATCCGCGCCATCAGCGCCAGATCGAGCTGGAAAACAAGCTCATGGCGCATCCCCGCCTCAAGGCGGTCATCGCCAATTCGCAGCTGGTGGCCGATGATCTTCGCCGCTGCCATTCCGCCCTCCCCGCGGACCGGATCCGCATCATCTACAATGCGCTCGACCTGGGGCCGGTCTATGATTTTCTCGCGGCCAACAGCGTGGCTGACTGCCGGGCGCGGCTCGGACTGCCCGCGGATCGGCCGGTGCTCCTCTTCGCCGGCTCAAACTTCCAGCGCAAGGGGCTGCCGGCGCTGCTCGCCGCGCTGCCCGCCATCGCCGACCTGCAGCCGTACCTGCTGGTCGCGGGCAAAGGCGATGCGGCGGGCGTGCAGGACGTCGCCCGGTCGCTCCCGGCGGAGATCGGCCTTCGCCTGTGCGGTTCGCAGCCGCAGCTGGCGGCATATTACCGGGCCGCCGACCTGTTCATCCTGCCGACCCTGTACGACCCGTTCAGCAATGTCTGCCTCGAAGCCATGGCGTTCGCGGTGCCGGTGCTGACCACCGCCGCCAACGGCTTCAGCGAACTGATCCGCCGCCACGGCGTTGGCGGCGTCATCGACGAAGACGGCCCGCTGGCCGGCCTGCTCCGCCGGTTCCTCGACCCCGCAACGCAGCAGGCCTGCCGCGCCCGGATCTGCGCCTGCCGCGCCGCCTACGATATGCTTCCCTTTGCCATCCAGCTGGAAGACCTGCTGGCACAGCTCGGCACCCCCGCCTGACCGGACCCGGCATGCCGCCGACCCGTCGCTATAGCGCCATGGACCTGGCCCGGGCCACGGGCGTGCATCGCAATACCGTGCTGCTCTACGAACAGTGGGGCTTTCTGCCGGCCATTCCGCGTGCAGCCAACGGCTACCGCCAGTATACCGCCAGCCATCTCGAACAGATGCGGCTCGCCCGCATCGCCCTGCCCGGTCCCTACCCCGGCGGCGGCCAGCCCGTCCAGGCGCTGGTCAAGGCCGCGGCGCGCGGCGATTACGCGGAAGCGCGGCGCCAGACGCAACGCTATGCCGCGAATGTGCGCCGTGAGGCGCGGCAGGCGCTCGCCGCCCTGCGCGAGCTGGAGGCCTGGGCCCGCCAGCCGCCGGCGGGCGCGGCCGGCTGCGTGCATCGCCGCGTCGCCGCCGGCCGCGTGGGCTGCTCCCTCGACGCCCTGCGCACCTGGGAGCGCAACGGCCTGGCCCGCATCGGCAAGGACCGCCGCGGCTACTGCCAGTACGACGGGGCGACGATCAGCCGGCTGAAAATCATCCGCGCCCTGCGCACGGCGGGCTACAGCATCGCCGCCATCCTGCGCATGCTGGGCGAATACGACACGGGCAACCGGCAGCGGCTGCGCAGTGTCATCAATACGCCCGCACCCGACGCTGATATTCTCTACGTTACCGATTACTGGCTGACCACGCTGGCGGAGCATCGCCGGCGCGCGCGGCGGATCCGGCAGCAGCTCGAACGCCTGGCGTCACCCGGACGCTGACTCCGCGGGCGGGCGGGCGCGCCGCCGCAGCGGCCGCGCCGGCCGCACAATAATCGCACCGGCTGTTTCCATGGCGCGGATCAGGTCGAGCATGCGCTGTTTGGCAGCGGCGACGGCATGCGCCGGCGCGTGATACTGCGCCCGCATCGCCTCGTAACAGCTGCGGCGGGCGCGCGGGGAGAGATTGGCAAACACCTTGTCCAGCGTCTCCCGGGTCGTCACCGTCAGGGCCAGGGACAAATCTTCGCGCGGCAGTTCGCGCATGACCTTTTGCAGGGCGCGGTTCTCCAGCCCGCGCACCATCAGTTCAAATGCACCCGGTTCCGGATCCGGGGCGGAGGCACCGTTGCGGATCGCCTCCAGCAGGGCATCGACTTCCGCCTGCGGCAAACCGGCAGTAAGCGCGCCCGGTTCGCTGCCCGCAACCGGCCGTCCCCCCAGCCGCGCGTACAGCAGGTCGGCCAGCAGCTGCGGGCTGCCGCCGGCGCTGATATGGGCGACACCCTGGCGGATGATTTCCAGATGGGTGCGCCGCCGCTGCATCGCCGCAATGACATAATTGTCCGCGGTCTGCCGGATGATTTCCGCATCGACCCCGTCGGTCAGCTGCTGCAGCAGCAGCTGCAGCAGCTGATCACGGATCAGCGGCAGGTAGCGTTCGAGGTAGAGCGCCCCGTGCAGCCGCGCCAGTTCGGCGAAGGCGCCCAGGACGGCAATCATGTCCGGCGTGCTGCTGTCGTCCGTCATGCGCTGCAGGCGCTTGCGCAGCAGCCGCTCATCCACCGTATTCACTGCCGGCATTTCCGGTTCGTTGTCGGTCCGCAGCCGCATCATACGCCCCGTTTCCCGCGACCACTGTGCCGTCGCGTACCTATGTTCGGCCCTCCGGACGCCAGCTGCATTCCCGCATCAGGGTCAGGTAGTGCTTGGCCTCATGCGTGGCAAACAGCTGCTGCCAGGCCGCAAGCGCGGTGGGCGTGCACACCTGCAGCCGCTGCAGAATGCAGCGGGCAAACGCCACCGGCGCAGTGCCGCTGGCGGTGATCAGATCACCGTCCAGCACCGCCGGTTCATGCCGGTATTGCGCCTCGCCGCGATACGCCGGGCAGACCGTTTTCAGGTAGCCGAGATCGTTGCTGGTATGACAACGGTCATCAAGCAGGCCGGCCGCCGCCAGCGCCACGGTGGCGCCGCAGATGGCGGCCACCGGCACGCCCAGCTGCAGGCAGCGCCGCGCCAGCGCCAGCACCGGGGCATGCAGCGGGTCCTGCCACTGGTCGCTGCCGGGGAGCAGCAGCAGCGCCAGCTGTTCCGGCGCCAGTTCGCCGATCACCACATCGGGGATGATCCGCATCCCGCCCAGCGTAACCACCGGCTCGCGGGTCACCGCCAGCGTCCGCACCGCATAGGGCGCGACGCCTTTCCGGAAAAAGCGGCCCGTATGCAGTTCCGCCAGCGCCAGCCCGGCCTCCCAATCGGCCATGCCCGGCAGAAGATAGAGGCAGACCACGCTCGCGGCAGGCATGGTCAGGCCACCGGCTGCGCCGGCAGCGCGCGGCCGCTGCGGAACGCGGTGCCGACATTCGCGCCGAGGGCAAGATAGCTGAGCCCGAACATGACCATGGGCTGCACTTTGGCCGGATCGATCTGTCCGTCGGTCAGGCAGGCCGCGTCAACCTGCATCGACACAATCTCGCCGAAAAAGAGCTTGAACCCGGTCACCTCGATGGTGCGGACGACCCGGCAGACGTAATTGACCGGGCATTCCCTGATCATCGGCGCCAGGGCCGCCTCATCCTGGAACGTGGTGAACAGCGCGGTCTTGTCCACTTTGGCGCCCGAATGGATGCCGCAGAAATCGACCTTGTCCACCATGGCGGCGGAGGGAATATTGACGCTGAAATGGCCGCCGGCGACAATTCCTTTGGTGGTGTGATGGGTGGCCTTGAGCGACACGGAAAGCACCGGCTCGAGTCCGACAATGCTGCAGGCGCCCACCGTGGCATAATTCGGCTTGCCGTCAACCATCGCCCCGACCAGCACCGTCGGGAACGGGCCCAGCGGCCGGCCGGGCAGCGCAACCTTGGTCATCGTCATGGCTCCTGTGCCCCGGGGCCGGCACGCACCGGCCCCGCATCCGTTTTCTGCCCGGCGGCAATATGCCGGCGGGGATCGCTCACACGATGCGGAAATAATCCTTCAGCACGCAGCGGCGCTCCCGGGTAAAGGTGCGCGCGCGGGTCAAACCGTCACCCGTGGGCGAGGCGATGGTCAGGGTGGTGAACCCCTCGCCGCCGAACCCGAGTCCGGCGTAGCTCGGCCCGTTTTTGACGAAGATCGAGGCATTGCACCGCTGCGCCATGCGCGACAGATTGGCCACATTGCGCGAGTGCATCATGAAGGTGTGCCCGTTCCCCTGCTCCGCCTTGATCGCATACTCCATCGCCTGGTCCACGTCCCGGCAGCGGACGATCGGGGTCAGCGGCATGAGCTGTTCGGCCATGACAAAGACATGATCCCATTTGACCTCGCAGAGGAACATGCGCGTCCCCGGTTTGGGGGCGACGCCGATGCCCTGGCCGATCACCGCGACTGATTTGCCGACGAATTTCTTGTTGACGACGGGATGGCGCACGCCGTGATCAGCGGGATCCTTGGCAATGATCGCCCGCACCGCATTCGCGGTCTGGCTGGCGGTCAGCAGCTGCGCCCCCTGCTTCTGCATTTCGCGGATGAGCTGGTCGGCCACCTCGTCGACGACGAAGATCTCCTTCTCCGCGATGCACAGCACGTTGTTGTCGAAGGTCACCCCGTCAACGATATGCTTGGCCGCGGCGGGGATGTCCGCGCTCTCGTCCACCACCACCGGCGGGTTGCCCGGGCCGCCGCAGATGCAGCGCTTGCCCGAGGTCATCGCCAGCTTGACCACCTCGCCGCCGCCGGTGACCAGCAGCATGCGGATCGCCCGATGCCGCATCAGCGCCGCCGCGCTGTCCTGGGTCGGCTCCGCCACGCAGGTCACCGCATCCGGCGGGCCGCCGGCGGCGACGATGGCGCGGTGCATGAGCTGCACCATGCGCGCCGAGATCTTCTTCGCGCCGGGATGGAAGTTGTAGACGGCCACGTTCCCCGCCGCCAGCAGGCCGATGCCGTTGTTGAGCACGGTCTCCGCCGGATTGGTCGACGGGGTGATCACCCCGACGACGCCGAACGGCGCGCGTTCGACCAGGGTCATGCCGTCGTCGCCGGAAAACGCGTACGGCTCGACATCCTCGACCCCCGGGGTCTTGTTCGCCGCCAGCTGGATCTTGAGCATCTTGTCGGGCATTTTGCCCAGGCCGGTCTCCTCGACCGCCTGGCGGCCGAGCGACTCGGCGTGCTCCAGCGCGGTGGCGCGCAGCGCGGCGACGATCTTCTTCCGCGTCTGCAGGCCGACGGCAAGATACTTCGCGTGCGCCTGCTGCGCCGCGGCGATCGCCTGCTCCATGTCGGCATAGACGCCGTCGCCCAGTCCGCCCGCCGGGGCCGCCGCCGCCGCCGTGCGCCCCGCGGCCACCTCCGCCACGACCTGCTCGACGACCTTCTTGATTTCCCGTTCGCTGATCATTGTCTAACCTTTCATTTTCTGAAAATAGCGTTCCAGTGTCGCCATATCCCGCTTCTTTGACAGATCCGAATCTTCGATTTGATAGTACTCGATTGCTTTAAATCCTTCGCCGCGCTGCCGGTTCAAGGGTGGTTCAACCGATTCAACTAACAGCGCTTCCAGCGTTGTCAGGATAATCGTCTCCGTAACGCTTGTCGGTTCTGCAATCGAAAACCACGAGAATCTGTCCCATCTTGCTTTCAATCGATCGATCGTTGCGTGATCCTTCAATCGTGAACCCAATGCTGTTGTTTTCCCGACATAGACAATATCCCTGCGATCATACAACAGATAAATTCCCGGTCGATCCGAGAAATCCACTATCGTTCCTGCTTCGGTTTTGCCAAGGAGTTTCGGCAGTTTCTTGTTCCAGTCAATCATACTTCTTTCCCAATAAACCCCCAAAGCATCGATGATTCCTGTTTCCTCGGTCTGATCATTCTCAACGATTTCCTTTGCCGTGATCTTCTTGGGTCGGTTTGACCAATCATAATATCCGCGATTGGTCCTGACTATTTCCGAAGTATTCCCTTTGCTCAATTCATACGATATTGCCGCTTTGACCGTTGCATACGGATCCCGCCCAAGATCAGTTTTCAGTTTCGACTCTATGACCTTTTTCGTAATGTCAGTGTAATGAAGTGGTTCAGCCGAGCGGCGCAAAACATTAACCACCACTTCAGTCCAGCTTGGTTCCTTGCCTTTCGCCATTATCGCCCTCCTCGCTTCGCCAAAATATGGTAGATTACTGAAATTTTTATGTCAAACTACAGCGTCGCCAGGTACCCCTCGAAATTGCGGCGCGTCTCATCGAGCGCATCGCCGCCGAATTTCTCCATGAACAGCGCCGCCAGTTCCAGCGCCACCACCGCTTCCAGCACCACCGCCGCCGCCGGGACCGCGCAGGTGTCCGACCGTTCCTGCGCCGCATCGGCCGCCCGGCCGGTGCGCAGGTCGACCGTCGGCAGCGGCCGCATCAGCGTCGGGATCGGCTTCATCGCCGCGCGCAGCAGCAGCGGCGCGCCGGAACTGATCCCCCCCAGCACCCCGCCGGCGTTATTGCCGCGATAGCGCAGCGCCCGGCCGCGCAGCTCGATCGGGTCGTGCACGCGCGAGCCCGGCCGCGCCGCCGCGGCAAACCCCAGGCCGAATTCCACGCCCTTGATCGCCGGGACGCCCATGACCGCCGCCGCCAGCCGCGCGTCCAGCCGGCGGTCCCACTGCACATGGCTGCCCAAGCCGGGCGGCAGATTGAGCGCCGCCACTTCAACGACGCCGCCGAGCGTGTCGCCCGCCCTCTTCGCCGCGTCGATGGCGCGCATCATCTTCTTCGCCGCGGCCGCGTCGCCGCAATAGACCGGGCAGGCCGCATACGCCGCCTGCGCTGCGGGGTCGAAGGCCCGGCGCGTCGCCGCGCCGCCGATGCGCACCACCCGCGACATGATCCTGATGCTGAACCGGTCGAGCAGCTGTTTGGCCAGCGCGCCGAGCGCCACCCGCACCGCCGTTTCCCGGGCGCTGGCGCGTTCCAGCACATTGCGCAGGTCGGTGAAACCGTATTTCTGCGCGCCCGGCAGGTCGGCATGCCCCGGCCGCGGACAGGTCACGACCCGCTCGTCCGTATCGTGTGCATGCGCCCCCATGATCCGCTGCCAGTTGGCATGGTCGCGGTTGCGCACCTGCACGGTAATCGGGCTGCCCAGCGTCTTGCCGTGGCGCACCCCCGACAGGATCTCCGCAGTGTCCTGCTCGATCTTCATCCTGCCGCCGCGGCCGTAGCCACCCTGCCGCCGCGCCAGGTCCGCATTGATCGCCGCCAGCGCCAGCGGCACGCCCGCGGGCATCCCGTCCACTATGCCCGTCAGCACCGGGCCATGTGATTCACCAGCCGTCAGATAGCGCACCTCACGCCTCCCGCACGTTTGTCATTGCCACTTCCGGAACCTAGCCGTCACAGTTCCATGAAATTTTGGTACCCGGTGATAAGTTCGGGTCCGGCCAGGATCACGGTAAACGCCGCGAAGACGATATACGGCCCGAACGGAACCATCGACTTCAGCGTTACCGCCGGCATCCACTGCAGTTTCAGCCGCTGCAGCAGCGACGACAGCATCACCATGCCCACCCCGAAGAAAGCACCGTAGCAGTTGGCCAGCACCAGGGTCAGCAACCCCAGTTTCCAGCCCAGCAGCAGGCCCAGCATGCACATGAGCTTCACATCGCCCATGCCGTACACTTCCCGGCCGTACATGCGGCTGCCGAGTTCATAAATGGCGCGTGACAGTCCGCCGGCAACAAGCAGCCCCAGCAGGGCCTCGCCCAGCCCCGCCAGATGCAGGGTCTGGTCCGACCACGGATAATGCGGGGCCAGCGCCGCCAGCAGGCCAAGGACCATGCCGCTGTAGGTCAGTTCGTTCGGCAAAATGCGGTAATCAAGATCGATAAAGGTCAGGATCACCAGCAGCAGCGTCACCAGCTCATACAGGGCCAGCGAAACCCAGTCGCCCACCAGTCCGAACCGCAGCCAGACCGCCGCCGCCGCCAGCCCGCACAGCAGCTCAACCAGCGCATAACGCGCGGCAATGCGCCCGCCGCAGCCGCGGCATTTGCCGCCCTGCAGCAGCCACGACAGCACCGGCACCAGTTCCCGCACGCCCAACACGCGTCCACAGCGCGGGCAACGCGACCGCGTCGTGGCAATATTCAGGTTCTGCGCCATGGCCGCATTGAGCTTCTCCCGGGCGCGCGCCGGGTCTTCGTCGATGATTTCCAGCAGTTCGCGGCGGTCGTCCGGGTCGGAATGCCGCCTCCAGTCGCGCACGAAAATGATCAGCGGCAGCCGGTAGATGACCACATTGGCGAACGACCCCAGGCAGAGGCCGATGATGAAAACATATGCCGTCAAAAGCAGCATCACGCACCCTGCCGCGCCAGGGCATCCGTCAACGCCGCGCGCATCGCCGCGGCCGGCGGCGCGCACTGCGTCCACAGCGCGAACGAGCGCATCCCCTGCTGCAGCAGCATTTCCAGTCCGCCCACGGTCACGCAGCCGCGCGCCTGCGCCGCCTGCATCATCTTCGTCGGCGTCGGATGATAGACAATGTCAAAGTAAACCGCGTCCGGGCGCAGCCAGGCGGGGTCCAGCGGCAGGGGATCGTCGGGGCGCATGCCGAGCGGGCTGGCATTGATCACCAGTGCGGCGGCAGCGGCTGCGGCCGGCAGTTCCGCCACGTCAAGCACGCGCAGCGGCAGCGGCGCCTGCCGCGCCAGCGCCTGCGCGCGCGCCGTCGCCGGATCGTACACGGCAAGCGATCCGGCCGGCAGCGCCGCCAGCGCGGCGAGGATCGCCTTCGCCCCGCCGCCCGCGCCCAGCAGCAGCACCGCGGCGTCGCGCAGCGCGCCCGCGTCAGGCAGGCCGGCGCGGAATCCGTCGACGTCGGTA
>CAZFBR010000068.1:0-14455 GCA_964517215.1 uncultured bacterium | reverse complement strand
CCTGCCTGCGTGCCGGGACGGGTTTTGATATCCTGGTCAGTAATCCGCCCTACGTCCGCGACGGTGAATACAACTGGCTGGGGCGCGGGGTCAAGTGCGAGCCGGTGCTGGCGCTGCTCGGCGGGGCTGACGGCCAGACCTTTTATGCGCGGTTATGCGCCAATTTGCCGCGACTGGTGCGGCCTGGCGGAAGATTCTACATCGAAATGGGGAATAACGCCGAAGTGACGCGTGAAATGTTCACCCGGGCGCCGGGCATCGCCTCAGTTGATATCGTTCCCGACCTGGCCGGCTGGCCACGTGTGCTTACCGGTACCTGCAGCTGACGATTGTTCTGTAATTGACAAACAAACAGTATGAGTGTTTTGAAATATGAACCATCGGTAAGTCGTGGGTATATGGGAATGCGCATGGTTTTGATGCTGGCATAAGCTAACCATGACGTACCAGTACCATGAGTGGACATTGCGCGAAAAACGTGTATAATAAACCAAATACCAATATATTAAGACAATTTACCTCGACAGATACTCTCCCGGATGTCTGATAAACCGACAAAACGTATAACAACCTAAATAATAAAGAATAGCGACAATATTGTAAGATAATTTTAACTGATTTGTAATAATTGACAAGGAAAATGTGAACTGAGCGGCGTATAATATTGAGTTAGCGATGGAACAGGTGTAGCATTATGCGGAGCTGGGGGATGCGGTGGGGCTGATACCGGAAGATTTTGTGGCGAAGGTTCGTGAAGGCGCGAATATTGTCGATGTGGCGCGGCAGTTCATGGACTTGAAGCAATCCGGCCGGTCCTACAAGGCGCTTTGTCCGTTTCATCAGGAAAAGACGCCGTCGTTCCATGTGCACAGCGACCGGCAGATGTTCCACTGCTTCGGGTGCGGCAAGGGGGGGAATGTCTTCACCCTGCTGATGGAGCTCGAGGGGATGACGTTCCCCGATGCGGTACGGTATCTTGCGGAACGGCAGGGGCTGGCGATGCCGGAGACGGGCGAGAGCCCGGAGCAGTCGGGGAAGCGCAAGCAGATGCTGGCGCTGAACGAGCGGGTGGCGGCGCAGTATCACGCCAATCTGGCCGGAAAGAAGGGCGCGGCCGCGCGGGCGTATCTGGTCAAGCGCGGGATTGCCGTTGAGACGCAGGACCAGTTCCGGCTGGGGTACGCGACCGCCGACTGGGACGGCGTGGCGAAGACGCTGCATGGCGACGATATTGAGCATGCGCTGGCGCTGGGGCTGATCCGGCCGCGCAAGGAAGGCAAGGGGTATTACGACCTGTTTCGCGAACGGCTGATGTTCCCAATCGTGGACATCCACGAGCGGGTCATCGGCATGGGCGGGCGGAAGTGGCAGGAAAGCCAGGCGGACGAACCGAAGTACATCAACTCGTCCGACTCGCCGGTCTACAACAAGAGCGCGTCGCTCTTCGGCCTGGTGCACGCCCGCAAGGCGCTGCAGCAGGAGGGGGCGGCGGTGCTGATGGAGGGGTATACCGACGTCATCCTCGCGCATCAGGGCGGGGTGAAGAATGCGGTGGCGGCGCTGGGGACGGCGCTGACGGAGACGCACGGGAACATCCTCAAGCGGTATGTCCCGCGCGTCATCCTCTGCTACGACCCGGACCTCGCGGGGATCAATGCGACGGTGCGCGGCATCCACATCCTGCTCGGGCTGGGGCTCGAGGTGGCGGTGGCGCAGCTGCCGGGGGACGACGACCCGGCGGACTACGTGCTGAAGCACGGCGGGGCGGCGCTGAAGAAGGAACTGGGCAACGCGCAGGATTTCTTCGCCTACCATTTCGCCCTGCTCAAGCAGCAGTTCGCGGGCCAGGGCGTGGCGGGCAAGGAGAAGATCGTCGCGGGGGTGCTGCCCACGGTGGCGGCGACGGCGGAACCGATCCGGCGCGACGAGTACCTGCGCATCCTGGCCGGCGATCTGCGGGTGGACGAGCGCATCCTGCGGGCCAAGCTGGCGAAGCTCGGGCAGGAACGCGCGGCGGAGGAGCGGCGGACGGCGGCGCGGCGCGAACCGGCGGCGGCGGACCCGCTGGCGCTGGCGGCGGCAACGAGCGATGCGACGGAGCGGGAGCTGGCGCGCCTGATGGCGCGGCATCCGGCGCTGGCTGAGGAATTCGGCCCGGCGGCGCGGGCGCTGACCTTTGTTGATCAGGTGGCGCGCGAGGCGGTTGACGCCATGGCGGCCGGCCCGCTGGCGGACCGGTTCGATACCCTGACCGCGGCGGCGCAGGGGCTGGTGACCGCGGCCGCGGTGACGGGCCGGCGCGGGGCGGCGGACGACGCGGAGGAATCAGAAACGGCGCACGCGCAGCGCCTGCTCGACGAAACGGACCGGGCGCGGGAGGCGCTGCGGCGCTGCCTGGCGGAAATGCGGCGGCGCGAAGTGGAGGAAAAGCTGCGGGCCAGCGAGCAGAAGCTGGCCGCCTGCGAGGGTGCGGGCGATGCGGCCGGCGCGGCGGCGGCGCTTGAGGAAATCGGGTTCTGGAACGATGTGCTGCTCCCGCCCGACGAGCGGCGGGCGGAACTCGAGCAGCTGCGGCGGTCGGCGGATGACCAGGAACAGTTTGGCGATACGGCCGGGCAGGCGCGGACGCAGGCCCGGATACGTCGTTTGGAGAAGATCATACAGACGGAGGCAACGGCATGAAGGCAGTGAAGGAAAATGCGGAAGTCAAAAAGCTGGTGGCGCTGGGGAAGAAACAGGGCTACCTGACCATTGATGACGTCAACAGCATGCTGCCCGAGGAGATCAACAGCTCGGAGCATATCGGCGACATCTTTGACCTCCTCAGCCGGCAGAAGATCGAGGTGGTGATCGACGAGAGCCAGCGCAAGAAGGTTAAGGGCGACAAGGGCGCGAAGGGGAAGGACGCGCCGGCGGCGGCGCCGGCGGCCGACGCCGCGCCGGCCAAGCCGGCGGCGGTGCCGCATCCGCACACCGAGGATGCGGTCAAGATGTACCTCAACGAAGTGGGCGGGATCGACCTGCTCGATTCCGACCGCGAGGCGGAACTGGCGCGCAAGATCCGCGAGGCGGAAACCGCCTACAACCGGCTGCTCTTCGCCACCGGCTGGGTGGCGTTTGAATACAACCGCATGGGCAAACTGGTGCTCGACCAGAAGGTCAATCTCAAGCGCCTGGTCGATGTGCGCAAGACGGAGCGGCTGACCGAGAAAGACGTCAAAAAATGGCATGAGCGGATCAAGAAGGCGGTGCAGACCATCGACTTGAACCGCCGCAACCTGGTGCGCGACTACCATGCGCTGCAGACGGCCGGCCAGAAGCAGCGGCCCGGGCTCGAGGAGAAGATCGCCCGCGCGGAGCAGCGCATTGCCGACCTGGTGCTGGAGACGACCTGCAACCGCAAGCTGATCATGATCATGGCCAAGCGGTTCGACAAGATGGCGAAAAGCGCCGACGACCATATCAAGCTCAAGAAGCAGTTCAGCGACTTCACCAAGTCGTCACCCGCGCAGTTCATGACGCTGGCCCGCGGGCTGGAGAAGGAGTTCGACACGCTGTGGCTGCAGTGCTGCCGCAAGAAGGTCACGGCGCTGCCGAAGGGCCTGGGCGAGTACCGGGCGCAGATTGCCGCGGCCAACGCCAGCCAGCTTGAGGCGCTGGCCCGGCAGTTCAACCTGCCGGTGGAGAAGCTGGCCAAGTTCAAGCTGGAACTGGCGACGGCGGAGCACAAGCTGGACGAACTGTGCAAGAAGCGCTACCGCGTCGGCTACGCGGCGCTGTGCGACTGGCGCGGGCGCTGGCAGAAGGCGGAGAAGGAGCTGTTTGGCGACCGGCATGCGCAGAAGAAGCCGGTGTGGCCGGCGATGACCGACCTCTGCCTGATGAACCCGGAGCGCATGGCCAGGACGCGGCGCGACCTGAACGAGGCCTTCGACCACCTCTACGCGGCGAAGAGCGAACTGGCGACGTCGAACCTGCGCCTCGTTGTCTCCATCGCCAAGAAGTACGTCAACCGCGGCCTGTCGTTCCTCGACCTGATCCAGGAAGGGAACATGGGGCTGATGAAGGCGGTGGACAAGTTCGAGCATTACCGCGGCTACAAGTTCTCGACCTACGCCACCTGGTGGGTGCGCCAGGCGATCACCCGCGCCATCGCCGACCAGTCGCGCACCATCCGCATCCCGGTGCACATGGTTGAGCAGATCAACAAGGTGGTCAAGGAGTCGCGGCAGCTGATCCAGAAATACGACCGCGAGCCGCACGCCGGCGAGATCGCCAAGAAGCTGAAGTGGTCCTCGACCAAGGTGCAGGGGATCATGAAGATCGCCGAGGAGCCCATCTCGCTCGAAACCCCGATCGGCGAGGAGGAGGAGTCGCATCTGGTCGATTTCATCGAGGACACCCAGGTGACCTCGCCGATCAGCTCGACCACGCACAACCTGCTGCGCGAGCAGCTCTCCGACGTGCTCAAGACGCTCGATCCGCGCGAGGAGGAAGTGATCAAGTACCGCTTCGGGCTCGAGGACGGCTACGAGCGCACCCTCGAGGAAGTCGGCGCGATGTTCAACGTGACCCGCGAACGCATCCGCCAGATCGAGGGAAAAGCGCTGCGCAAGCTCAAGCATCCGAGCCGCTCACGGTTCCTGCGCGCGTACCTGAACACGTAGTTTTCAGCCATGTGTCTCTCCCGCCCGCCCTCGCCCTGCTTCCGGGACGAGGGCGGGTTTTTTAGGCGGGGGGTCAGGTGGTGGGTCAGGTGGTGGGTCATTCTTCTACATTGCTACATTGGCGGAATGGGGAGCAGTGCCGGTGAATAGGAACGTGCCCCGGCTGGCGACGGTGCTGGCAGTGTTGCTTGCCGTGCTGGTTATGGCCATGCCGCTGACGGACAGTGACCTGCACCTGCACCTGGCGATGGGCCGGATATTCTCCCTGACCGGTGTCCCGGGACAGGATGCGCTGTCGTGGACGGCAGCCGGCACGCCCTGGACGCCGCACGAATGGCTCTGGTCGCTCGCGCTCTGGCAGGTCTGGCAGCGGACCGGCAGCGAGGGAATGTGGCTGCTCAAGCTCCTGCTCTGGATGGTCCCGGTACTGCTGGCACTGCGGGCCTGCCCGGGCGAACGCCGCGATGCGGTTTTTCTCGGGAGTTGGTCGCTGGCACTGCTGGCCGGCGCGGCGTTGTGGACGCTGCGACCGCATGTGGTGATGCTGATCGGCCTGCTGGCATTGGTCCGAAGCGCTGGCCGGCAGCTGACTTTGCGCCGGGCGGCGCTGACTGCGCTGGGCTTCGCGCTTTGGGCCAATCTGCATGCTTCGGTGCTTATGGGACTGGGTCTCTGGCTGCTGCTGCGGCTGCCGCAGTGGCGGTGCGCCGGGCGGCGCGAACTGGCCGGATTGCTGCTGCTGGCCCTGGCGACCCTGGCCAATCCGGCGGGCGCGCGGTTGTGGCTCTGGCCGCTGTCGCTGCTGCGCGACGGCAAGGCCGGATTCGTGGAGGAATGGGGCGGCTTCACTGCCGTGGCGGCGACCCTGCCTGGGATCATGTTCATTGCGCTGACGCTGCTGACGCTGGCGCTGGTGCTGCAGGCAGTTCGGCAACGGCAGGCATTGCCGTGGCGTGAACTGCTGTTGTGGCTCGGATTCACGGTGTGGGCGCTCGCCAGCCGCCGCATGGTGGCACCGGCGGCGCTGCTGGCGGTGTTGACGGTGGCCATGCTGCCGCGGCGGGTGCGTCCGGAACTGGTGCGTGCCCGCTGGCTGTTGGCGGTCGCATGCCTGGCATTCCTGGGCTGGTGGCAGCTGCCGGTGCGCGAACGGTTTGCCGTCAGGCGCGAGAACCTCGTTGTGGCGGTGCAGCAGCTGCCGTCGTCGGCAGCGATGGCGGTGCCCCGGCCGGGTGCGGCGCCGCTGCTGGTTGCCGGCCACCTGTTCCATCCGTATGAATGGGGCGGGGTACTGTTGTTTGAGCGCTGGCCCGAATGCCGCACCTTCGTTGACGGACGCACCGAGGTCTTCCCGTCGCAATTGCTTGCCGATTACGGTATACTGTTCCGGGCGGGCACGGGCTGGCGGGAACTGCTTGACCGGTATGAAATTGACGCGGCCTGGCTGCCGGCCGGAGCGCCGCTGGCGGCGGCGCTGGCGGCGGACCGCTGGCAGTTGGAATTGCTGCCCGGCGGGTCGCTGTATCTGACCCGGCCGAATGTAGAAAAGTAGAAGAATGACCCCTGCGAACGGCGGCGCTGGCGGCGGACCGCTGGCAGTTGGAATTGCTGCCCGGCGGGTCATTGTATCTGACCCGGCCGGATGTAGAAAAGTAGAAGAATGACCCCCGCGGAGGATATGGGTATGGGCGAGAGCGCAGCACTGGTCCGGGAGCTGGCGGCGGCGCGCGAGCTGCTGGCCAAACTCGACCGGTGCGAAAAAATCTATAACCGGATCAATACCGCCACTGAAATCGAGACCATTCTCGATGTTATTACCGATGCGGCGGCGCAGCTCACGGCCTGCGAGGCCGGTTCGCTCATGCTGCTCGACCCGAAGAAGGAATTCCTCTATTTCAAGATCGCCCAGGGAGACAAGAGCTCGCCGCTCAAGGAAATGCGGGTTGCAGTGGGCGAGGGCGTGGCCGGGCGGGTGGCGCAGACGGGCGAGCGGCTGATCGTCGACGCGGTGGCGGAAAGCGGGCTGGGCGCCAAACAATTCGACGAGAAGACCGGGTTCGTCAGCCGCGGCATCCTCTGCGTGCCGGTGAAGCTGCGCGACGAAATCATCGGCGTGTTCGAGGTGCTGAACAAGCTGGACGGCGGGACGTTCAGCGACCAGGACATCAGCATCCTCGAACGCCTGGCCACGGCGGCGGCGATCGCCATCAACAAGGCCAAGCTGCTGCAGAGCGCGCAGCGGCAGTACCAGAACATGAAGCTGATCCATGAGGTCAATTCGCTCATTACCGCGACGCTGAAACTCGATGACGTGCTGCACCAGCTGGTGACGGCCATCGCGCGGGCAATGCGGGTGAGCCGCTGCTCGGTGATGATGATCGAGGGCCAGCGCCTGCGCGTGCGCGCGGCGGTGGGCATGCCCGACGCGGCGCTGGAACAGGCGGAGACCGCGGTGGGCGAGGGGATCGCCGGACGGGTGGCGCAGCTGGGCCGCCCGGCGCTGGTGCCCGACATCGAGGCGGACGAGGCCTTCGCCCGCCCCAACGATTACGACCGCTACCGCAACAAGTCGTTCATCAGCGTGCCCATCCGCAGCAAGGAGCGGGTGGTCGGGGTGCTCAATATCAGCAACCCGGTGGAAAATATCCCCTTCCACCGCGGCCAGCTCGAGCTGCTCGAGCAGCTGGCGGCGCAGGCGGCGGTGGCGCTCGCCAATGCCCGCCTGTATCGCGAACTGGAGCAGGTGGTGACGCTGAACAACAGCATCCTGCAGAGCACCCAGAACGGCATGGTGGCCATTGCGCCCGACGACAGCATCATCTTCGCCAACCGCGCGCTGGGCGAGATCTTTGCCGTCGAGCCGCTGACGCTGATGGGGGCGCCGCTGGCGGAACTGGGCGAGCTGTTCGCCGACCCCGCGCTTCCCGCGCTGATCGCCGCCGCGCAGCAGGGTGATGAAACCGCAACGCCGCGCGAATGCACGGTGACGGTGCAGGGGGCGCGCAAGATCATCGCGGTTGCCGCCTCGCCGCTGGAGGATGCCGCCGGGGGTGCGCGCGGCGCGCTGGTGGTGGTGGCGGACAACACCCGCGAACGCGAACTGGCCAACCACCTCAAGCAGGCGGAGCGCCTCGCCGCGCTCGGCCAGCTCGCGGCGGGGATCGCCCATGAGATCCGCAACCCGCTCAATCTCATCCGCGGGTTCGCCCAGCTGATCCAGCGCAAGGCGCCGGACGACGACGTGATCGGGGGGAACAGCGGCATCATCGTCCAGGAAGTCGACCGGCTCAACGATCTGGTGCAGGGGATGCTCGACCTCGCCCGGCAGGAGAAGCTCGACCGCCGCCCGGTGCCGCTGTACGACCAGCTCGACCGGGTGATCAACCTGTTCTGCGAGGACGACACCTACAGCATGCCTGTCGAACTCGACGAGGGGGACCGGGCCCTGACCGTGCTGATCGACGACAAGAAGATGACCGGGGTCTGGCTCAACCTGCTGCGCAATGCGGGTGACGCCATGCAGGGGCGTCCGGGCGAGATTCGGCTGTCGTTCGGGACGGATCCCGAGGACCCGCGCTGGGTCTGCGTGCGCGTGCGCGACGCGGGCTGCGGCATCCCGGAGGAAAACCTGAAACTGCTCTTCACCCCGTCCCACACCACCAAGAGTTCCGGGACGGGACTGGGTCTGGCGATCACGCACAAGCTGGTTGAGGCGCACGGCGGGATGATCACGGTGGCAAGTACGGTTGGACAGGGCACGACCTTTACGGTAAAATTGCCGCGCGCCTGAACGGCGGCGCGCGACGGAGGCTGACATGACGGATGTGCGCAAGCGGCACAAGGTGCTGGTCGTTGACGATGTGGAGTACGTGCAGCTGATGTACAAGCAGGCGTTCGCCGACCTCGGCTACGACCTGCGCTTCGCCAAGTACGGCGACGAGGCGCTGCAGCTCTACCAGACCTTCCATCCGGAACTGATCATTCTCGACATCAAGCTGCCCGACATGAGCGGGCTGCAGGTGCTGCAGCGCATCCGGGCGAACGACAAGGAAACCATGGTGATCATGAGCACCGCGTTCAACATGGCGGACATGGTGCGCCAGGCGGCGGCGCTCGGGGTCTCCCACTACATTGCCAAGCCGGTCGATATCGACGGCATGCTGGCCCGGGTGAAGAAGCTGCTGGGCGAGGGCGGGGACGAACGCGAAACGGCCGCGGTGGGCGTGGACAACCGGCCCATGCTCCGCCGCCGGCTGGCGACGCTGAAGCAGGACGCGATCGCGGCGATGAAGCATTTCATCCAGGAAAACGAGGACGAGCTGCTCAAACTGCAGGCCAAGGAGCTGCTTGACGACATTGCCGCGTTCGAGGAGCAGGCGGGCAATGTGCTCGAGCCGCCGCTGGTGGTCGAGATGCGGGAAAAACTGAGTTTGCGCCGCGGCCGGCTCAAGCGCACGCTGCGCAACCTCGAGGGCAAGGGCAAGGACGAGCGCGTGCTCGCCACCCTGCGCACCATGGTGAAGTCGATGGACAATTTCCTTGATCTCGCCGCCGCCTTCGAAGCGGCGCCGCCGGCGTAGGCGGCGGACGATGACGGTGCAGCAGGCGGCGGCGGGTGCCGGCGCCCGCTATGGCGCCGGCCGGCGCGGGCGGGCATGATGGCGCCCGAATCCGCGCCGGCGACCCCGCTGCTGCGGGGGACGCCGGCGGCGGCGGCGGCGGGGCAGGTGGCGTTCGTGCTCGCGCGCCCGGCGCTGTCGGAGAATGTCGGCGCCGCCCTGCGCGCGCTGACCAATTTCGGGTTCGCCAACCTGCGCGTAGCGGCCATGCAGACGCCGTTCGACAGCGACCGGGCCGGCGCCCTGGCGGTCTGCGCCAAGGACCGCCTGCACCATATCCAGTTCCACGATACCGTGGCCGACGCGGTGGGCGATTGCGTGCGGGTGTTTGCCATCACCCGGCGGCGGCGCAAGCACCGCTATGCCTTCCTCTCGGCCCGGGCGGGGGCGGAACAGATCTGGCAGGCGACCGCGCGCGGGCGGGTCGGGATCATGTTCGGCTGCGAGGCGCACGGGCTGGCCAATGAGGAGCTGGACTATGCGCAGGACCTGATTGCCATTCCCACCGCCGACGAGATGGGGTCGCTCAATCTCGCGCAGGCGGTGCTGATCATCTGCTATGAGCTGCACCTGGCGCAGGCGGGCGCGCCCGCCTATCTGCTCGACCAGCGCTATCCGCCGGCGCAGCAGCGCGACATCGAGAACATGCTGCAGCATATGGAGCGCGCGCTGTGGAGTATCGGCTATATCCGCGATGTCAATCCGGAGATCATCGGCGAATTGCGGCAGGTCTTCGGGACGCGCGATTTGACCCTTCCCTGGCTGCGCATTCTGCGCGGGATCTTCACCCGCATGGAGCGCTGCGCCGAGCGGCTGCGCGCCACGGGCTTCGATCCGCGCCGGCCGGCCAGCGAACAGGAATCAGCCCCGGCTGAGTGATGCTCCCGGCCCGGACAGGCCAAACAAGCGCAAGCGTGATATTCACCGGTAGCGGTGGTGGTGGGGAAAACGGTGCCCGCCCGACCACGCATCACTTTTGTGCAATCCTGCGGGCTGTTTCGCAGCGTATCCGCTGCAGCGGGTATGGCGGGGGAGCGCCCTGAAGCAGGGCAAGCCCGATAGAAAATGTCGCCGATAATCCGGCACTTCATCGGGGTGTCGTCGCGCTGGAAAAACGTCAGCCGAACTGACGGAACAGCCGCCATCCCATACGAGTCCCGGCCAGAATGGCGGGCGACAGGCACGCGGTGAGTGCGGGACTGACCGCGACAGTGACCCCGGCGGCGTAGACGAGCAGCCAGCGTCGGGGCAGGCGCGGCGCCACCGCAAGCCCCATGGCCGCAGCGACGGCCAGGGCGGGAAAGAGCGGCAGGCGGAGCCGTTCGAGCAGATAGAACGGCGCCGGTGCCAGCAGGGCACCAAGCAGGAATCCGGTGACGATCCGGCAGGCGGCGCGCTGCTCGCCGCTGCGCCACCACAGCAGCAGGCCACCCAGCCCGAGTGCCAGCAGCAGCCATACCGGCGGCAGTAGCGGCAGCACGCCCGAAGCGTGATAATGGACCAGATAGGGGTAATTGTCCTCCAGCGGCCCAGCCCAGAGTGCAGTCACGACCCGCAGCAGCATGGTACGCAGTGCGGCCAGCGGCTGCGCGGTGAAGGCGGCACGCGCCTGCCCCAGCCAATAGGCATTTTCTTCGGTCGGTGACGGGTGATGGCCCAGACGGCGCGCTGTTTCCGCCTCCCAGTCCACCGCTTCGTAGATGCGGCCCGGACGAACGAAAGGCGGCGGGCTGTAGAGTATGTTCGTGCCCGGCCAGACTCCGACATACAACGGTTCGGCAAAACCCTGCGGCGGCTGGCCGGCGCGGGCGGCGGTATGCGCCACGCCCCAGCCCCAGACCGCCAGCGCAAGCAGCAGCGTCAGAACGGCCAGCCGGAGCCATGCCCGTTGCGGGGCATACCAGGCCAGGGCGGCGAACAGGACGGGGACGATGAACAGTTCGCGCAATCCAAGGGCGAACAGCGCCAGCGGCAGCGCCAGCAGCCGCAGTCCGGCATGGGGCGAGCGTAGCAGCAGGAGTACCAGCAGCCACCCGGTTACCGCGAGCTGTTCCTTTGACCAGGTCGCATCGGTGAAGACGATGACGGGGCAGGCGGCATACAGCAGCGCCGCGAACGCAGACCATCGCCCGCCGAGTGCGGGCGCGGCGAGGAGATAGAGCAGGGCGGGCGCCGCCGCCCCGGCGGCGAGATGCCAGCGGCGCATGGTCGCGGGACCGTCACCCGGATTGCCGACGGCAGCGAACAGCCACGCGTAGACGGGTTGCTGAATGGAAATGTCCGGCGGAACGGGCCGGTTGGCGGCCAGCAGGGCCGCCCAGTGCCGGTAGTTTTCATGGTCGGAATGCGGCGCGTGCAGGTATTTGTCGCCCGGCAGGGCCTGCACATAGGCGAGGCGCAAGGCGAGTGCACCCAAAAAAATCGCTGCCGCAATGAACCGGCGGCGGGTCATGCGGGTGCGGATTCGGCGCGGGGGCTGGTGACTGCCAGGCCATGCTCTCCGATATCGCTGACGAACAACTCGACCAGTTCAGTGTCGAGATGGCTGCCGGCGATACGGCGCAGGATGGCGCAGGCCTCGTCCGCGGTCTTCCCCTTCTGGTAGGGCCGGTCGGTGGTCATGGCGTCGAAGCAGTCGGCGATGGCGACGATGCGCGCGCCGCGCGGAATCTCGTTGGCGCGCTTGCCGTGCGGATAGCCGCTGCCGTCGAGCCGCTCATGGTGCAGGTTGATGAAGTCAAGCGCCTCGCCAAGGCATTCAAGATGGCCGAGGATGTCCATGGCAATGTTGGGATGGCGGGCAATCTCCGCGCGCATGCCCGGGGTGACGGTTGCGTCCTCGTTGGAGAAGACGCGGTCGGAAAAACCGATTTTGCCGATGTCGTGCAGCTCCGCCGCGAGTCGCAGCCGTTCCCGCTCCTCGCCGCTGATCCCGCAGCGTTTGGCCAGCCGTTCCGCGTACAGCGCCACGCGCTGGCCGTGCCCGGCGGTGTAGGGGTCGCGGGCGTAGAGGGCGTTGGCAATCGCCACCACAGTATCGACCGTCGCGCATTGCAACAGGGCGTTGGCGTGCTGCAGCTGGCTGATCAGTTCGTCGCGATGCTGCTCCCGGGCCTCCAGCTTGACCATCATCATGCCCATGGCCTCGGCGAGCCGCCGCACATGCTCCGGCTGGTCAGTTCCGGTAAATGCCATGATCCGGTCGGAGTAGACCCCGCCGGCCACCTCTTCCATGATTCCGGCCAGTTGCTCGAGCTTGCGGTCCATGCCGGTATTGTAGCACTCGTTTGCGGTTCGCGCAATGCGCGGAATGTGCGCCTGGTGTGCGGCATCGCTGGCGGTTCGGCTGTCGTCGGCTGAAGGCGGCAGCATGGTGCCATACGCAGGCGGTGCGGGCCCGCTTGCCGGCCGGCGCCGGGCAAGCTATGCTGGTCGCATGAGATTGCGCTGGCTGACCATGATGATCATCGGCGGACTGCTGGCCGCGGGCTGCGGCAACCAGGCAGAACTGCCGGCGGCCGCACCGGAGGCACCGGCGGCGGCGCCGGCCGGTGCCGCGCCGCCGTTTGCCGAAGCGGGCGCACCGCCGGTGACGCCGGCGGCGCCGGCCATGATGGTCGTTCCCAATCGCGATACCGCGGCGGCGGCGGACACCTTTGACGCGCGCATCATGTTCACCAACCGGCTGCCGGCTCTGGAGCAGTCGCTGGCGGCCCTGACCGGGATGACCGAGCGGGTAACAGCGGCGGAGGGGCGGATGACTGCGCAGGAGCAGCAGGCGGCGCAGTTGCGCCAGGCCGGGCAGCAGGCGCAGCAGCTCGCCCGCGAACTGGCCGCGGTACGCCAGCAGGCGACGGCCCTGACCGCCACTGGCGGTGCGACAAGCAGTGCGCAGGCGACGGCGCTCGCCGCCCGGGTGACCCAGCTGGAAAGCAGGATAACAGCGCTCGACCGCCGGGTGCAGGCGCTCTCGGCAAAACTGATCAACACCTCCAGCAACTGGCGGCAGTAGCCGGCGCGGGATTGACGCGCCGCGCGGCGACAGATATAGTTGCCGCCGGATTGGCGGAAGAATCGATGAAACTGACGGCTTTGGTGCTGATAACTGACGACCGGGAACCGCCCGCGACCGTGATTGCCGGGCTGGCTGGCCAGGGGTGTGCGGTGCACGTGCTCGACGGTCGCGCAGCCGGGTCGGCGCCGGCGGAGCTGGCGGCATTGCCCGGAGTGACGGGCGCGGAAGCGGTGGCCGCGGGCCCGGACGGGATCCGGCCGGCGCTGCTGCGCCGGGCGGCAATGGTGACTGGCGAACTGGAAAGCGACTGGTTCCTGCTGGCCATGCCGGGCGAGCAGTTTGACAGTCCGTGGGAGAACCTGACCCTGACGGAAGCGGTGGCCCGGGTGGAGCAGCTTGGCGGTGCGGCAATCGATTGCGCACTCTGTCTGATGCTGCCGGACAACCGGTACCTGCCCGCCCCGTCCCGCGAACGGGTGCGGTTGTGGCGCAACCTGCCGGCGGGCGCGGTCGTGGACGTTGATGACGACGGTGTGCGGGCGGGGGCGCGTGCGGTTTTTCCGGTACGGTTCATCCTGCGCCGGCGTGAGGACCGGGAGGATGCGTCGGCCCGGCCGTTCGACCTGACCGCGGTGCGCCATGAGCTATGGCTGCATCATCGCGGCATTGAGGAACTGGCGCGGCGGGCGGCGGCCGACGCGGCGGAACTGGCCCGCTGCCGGCGGCTGCTCGAATTCATGCTGCGCGATGCGGAGATCAGTGCGCAGGAACTGGCGCAGCTGCGGCGGGCAAGCGGGCCGGAGCGGACCGTATGAGTGCGCCGCGGGTATCGCTGCTGCTGACGGGGAGCGGTCCGGCGCTGACCGCGACCCTGCAGAGCGCGCTGGCCTTCGCCGCCGAACCGGCGGTGGAAATCCTGGTGGCGGTACCCGCCGCCGCGCCTGCCGACGCCGGCATCCCCGCGTCGTGCCTGACTTCGCGCGTGACGCTGTGCCGGCTGCTGACAGAGAACCGGGCGGCGGCGCGCAATGCGCTGCTGGCGCGGGCGCAGGGCGAATGGGTGTCGCTCCCTGATCCGAGCTGGCGGTTTGATCCGGCATTTGTCGCGCGCGCGGTTACTACCTTCGCCGCTGATCCCGATCTGACTTGGGTGG
>CAZFBR010000067.1:0-14661 GCA_964517215.1 uncultured bacterium | reverse complement strand
CGAGAGCGACCTCAACCTGGCGTCGGCCTCGCAGGCGATCATCATCGCCTATCGGGTGCAGCCGACGTCGGCCATTCGCGCCCTGGCGGACAAGGCCGGAGTGGAGATCCGCACCTACGACATCATTTACCAGGTCGAAGACGATCTGAAGAAGGCGGTCGAGGGCCTGCTGTCGCCCGAAATCCGCGAAACGGTGCTCGGCACGGCGGAGGTCAAGCAGGTCTTCCGCATCGGCGGTGTGGGCAATATCGCCGGCTGCATGGTGATCGAGGGCAAAATCAAGCGCGCGTGCAAGGCCCGCCTGGTGCGTGACAGCGTCAAGGTCTGGGAGGGGGGCATCAGTTCGCTCAAGCATTTCAAGAACGACGCCAGCGAGGTGCCCACGGGCGCCGAATGCGGCATCGGGCTGGTCGACTTCAACGACATCAAGGAAGGCGACCGGATTCTGGCGGTGGAAGTGTCGCAGGTGGCGGTGAAGCTGTAGCGCGGCGGCAACGGCGATGACGCTGCACTGGGAACTGGCGGAGATTGAACTGCGGTTTCCCGGCGCACGGACGCTGAAGGAGAAGCGGGCGCGGCTGCGCCCGGTGCTCGACCGGATCCGGGCCCGGTTTCCGGTTTCGGCCGCGGAGACGGGGCGGCAGGACACCCTGCAGCGGGGCGAGCTGGGCGTGGCGATGGTGGCGAGCGACCGGACGGTGCTCGACAACACCTTCCGGCAGATCGGTGAACTGCTGGAATTGCAGGATGGCTGGGAACTGGTGCGGTACGACCGCGACGGCGAGTAACAAACACCACCCGCCGCCGTCGGGGGCGGAGCGGTTCATACCGGTGCCGGCGAAGAACCGGTTGCGTTGCGCAAACGAGTGACAGGACGGGAACGATGGCGAAACGAATGCCCCGGGTCAACAGTCTGCTGAAGAAAACAGTGAGCGACCTGCTGTTCAAGGATGTGCGCGACCCGCGGGTGGCGCGCGTGGTGGTGACCGAGGTCAAGACCGCGCCCGACCTGGCGTCGGCCATTGTCTACTATTCGCTGTTCGGCACCCCCGATCAGCAGGCGGCGGCGCAGGCGGGCCTCGATAGCGCCGCGCCGTTCATCCAGAGCAAGGCGGGCCGCCTGCTGCAGTTTCATTTCACGCCGCGATTGAAATTTGTTCCCGACGAAAGCATTCCCCGGGCGGAGCGCATCGAACGGCTGCTCAAGGGGCTCGACCCCGATGCGCCGGCGGCAGTGCCGCCCGAAAGCGCGCCGGGGACGGAGGCGTAGGCATGGCCGCGCAGGCAGGCCGCCGGCGCACGGCGGCAGTGACGCGCCGGCCGAGGCTGGTCCCGGCAGCGCGGACGGCGGCGTTGCGGCGGGTGCTGACGGCGATGGAGCGGCCGCGGCGGGTGCTGATTGCCACGCATCAGCATCCCGACGGCGACTGCATCGGCGCCGCCCTCGCCCTGTATCATCATTTGCGGCGGCTGGGCCGGCAGGTGCGGGTATTCAATCAGGACCCGGTGCCGGAAAGTTTCCGCTTCCTGCCCGGCTGGCAGGTCATCACCAGCGACAGCGGCAGTTTCGCGCCCGACGCCATCATCCTGCTTGATTCCGGGTCATGGTCGCGGCTGGGTGCGTATCCGGCGGCGTGGGAACAGCTGCCGCTGGTCAATCTCGACCATCACCCGGACAATGTCTTCCGCGGTCCGCACAGTTTTGTCGACGGTACGGCCTCGTCGGTCGGCGAATTGATGGTTGAACTGCTCGCTGCCGGCAAACGGCCGCTGAACCGGGATATCGCGCTCTGCCTGTACATCGCCATTCTCACCGACACGGGCTCCTTCCGGCAGGCGAACACCACGCCGCGCGCGCTGGAAGCGGCGGCCATGCTGCTGCGTGCGGGCAAACTGGCGCCCAGCGCGATTGCGGACCTGGTCTTCAACCGGGTGGAGTTGCGCCAGCTCAGGCTGCTGCGCGAGATGCTCGGCACCATCCGGGTCGAGCAGGAGGGGCGGCTCGCCTACGCCCTGCTGACCCGCGCCATGTTCCGGCGCGCCGGTGCGCTGGACGAGGACACCGAGGGCCTGATCGGCTATGTGCGGACCATCAACGGCGTGCGGGTGGCGGCGATCTTCCGGGAGACGCCCGACGGCCGGGTGAAGCTCAACCTGCGCTCGCAGTCGCCGGTCAGCGTCCTGCCGGTCGTCAAGAAGTACGGCGGCGGCGGGCATCCCAATGCGGCCGGCTGCACAGTGGACTGGACGATCGCGACGGCGCAGCGGAAGATGCTGCCCGACCTGCGCCGGCTCGCCCGCTGATTCTGCCGGCAATCATGCAGCTGCGCGGATTTCTCAACCTCAACAAGCCGGCCGGCCCGTCGTCGAGCGCGGTGGTGCAGGCGGCGCGCAACCGGCTGGGGCGCGACCTGCGGGTCGGGCATTGCGGGACGCTTGATCCTGCGGCGACAGGGGTGCTGGTGCTGGCCATCGGCAGCGCCACCCGGCTGGTGGAATACGTCATGCCGGGCGACAAGGAATACCGCGCCACCATCCGGCTGGGAACTGAAACCGACAGCTACGATCTCGCCGGCGCGGTGCTGGCGGAGCGGCCGGTGCCGGCATTGACCGCGGCGCAGCTGGAGGCGGGCCTGGCGGAATTTCGCGGGCCGATCATGCAGGCCCCGCCGCCGGTCTCCGCACTCAAGCGCGGCGGCGAACCGCTCTACGCCAAGGTGCGGCGCGGCGAAACGGTGGTCACCGACCCGCGCCCGGCCGAGTTCTATGTGCTGGAGCAGCTCGCTTTTGACGGGCGCGACCTGCAGGTACGCGCGGTCTGCGCGGGCGGGACGTATATTCGCTCGCTGGCGCATGACCTCGGGGCGCTGTGGGGCTGCGGCGGCACCCTGGCGGCGCTGACCCGCACGCGGGTCGGCAGCTTTCTCATCGCGGATGCGGTCGACCTGACTGGCCTTGCGGACAGTGCCCTGGCGGCGGCGATCATTCCGCCCGAGCAGGTGCTGACCGAACTGCCGTGTGCCGAGCTCTCCACCGCACAGGCGCTGCAGGTGCTGCACGGCGCGCCGGTAACCCTGGCGGCGGCGGCGAGCGGGACGGTGCGGCTGTTCGTCAACGGGCGGCTGCTGGCGCTGGCGGTGGCGACGGGCAAACTGGCGCAGCCGAAAAAGGTGCTGCTCACCGCGGCCGAACTCTGACGATGCCCGCCATGGTTGCCGGCGCGTCAGCGCGTGCTGCTGCCGCACCAGCTGACGGGCGGATCCGCGGCGGAACCGCCGGGGTGCCCCGGCGGTTCCCGCCCGCAATGATACGATGCATGCAGCCAGCGCCTGCCCCTTGCCCGGGCGGGGGGGCGCCCGACCGGCGGAACGGCGGCAATCCTGCCCTGGCGCGCGGTCACGCAGCGGCCGGTGATTTTTCGGTGGCGGGCGGGCGATGAGGGCGCTGGCGCTGGGCAGTTTCGACGGCGTGCACTGCGGTCACCAGGCGCTGCTGGCGGCCACGGTGGCGGCAGCGTCAGGGCCGTCCGGGGTTGATGCTGCGGCATCGCGGGCGGCGGCCGGGGTGGCGGCCGCGCAGGAAAAACTGACGCCGACGGCGCTGGTGATTCATGATGCGGAACTGGCCTGCCCGGCCGGCGGCGCGCCGCATCCGCCGCGGCTGCTGAGCCCGGCCCGGCACGAAGCGGAACTGCGCGCGGCGGGCATGCGCGACATCATCCATCTGACACTTGATGCGGACATGCGAGCCCTTGATCCGGCGCGCTTTGTCGACTGGCTGGCGGCGCAGGAGGCGCGGGTGCTGCTGGCGGGCGAAAACTTCCGCTTCGGGCGCGGCCGCGCCGGGACGGCAGCCGTGCTGGCGGAACGGGGGGCGGCGGCGGGGCTGGCGGTGCAGATTGTGCCGCTGCTGGTCCGCGATGGGGTGGCGGTATCCAGCACCCGCATCCGCGAACTGCTGGCGGCGGGCGAGGTGGCCGGCGCGGCGGAGCTGCTGGGGCGTCCGCATGAGTTGACCGGCACCGTGGTGCATGGCGCGGGACGGGGTCGCGCGCTGGGGTTTCCCACGGTCAACCTCGACTGTCCGAGCATGGTGGCGCCCGCATACGGGGTCTATCTGGCGGCGGTTGCGGGGGCGCCCGGCGCCGCGTGGGCGCTGGTCAGCTACGGGGTGCGCCCCACCTTCGCCGCCGACCGGCGCGGCGCGCTGCTGGAGGCGCACCTGCTGGACTGGCAGGGCGACCTGTACGGGCGGGAACTGACGCTGCAGGTCGTCGCGCGCTTGCGCGAAGAGCGCCAGTATGAGACAATCAGCGAGTTGATCGGGCAATTGCACGCGGACGCGGCGCAGGCCCGGGAACTGATCACCACCTACGCGGTCACGCGAGCACTCCGGCGCGTTACTGGGTAGGCGGGCGGCCGGAACGGCCGTACACACCAGGAGGCAGGACGATGCGCGAGCGCGAAGAAAAGCAGGAACCGCAGGAAAAGAAGGAACGGGCCCCGGCGCCCGTGCAGGTGCAGGACAATGCCAAGGGCAAACTGATCGAAAAATTCCGGACGCATGACAGCGACACCGGCTCGGCACAGGTGCAGGTGGCGCTGCTGACCGACCGCATCAATCAGCTGACCGAGCACCTCAAGGGCCACGTCAAGGACCATCACTCCCGGTACGGGCTGCTCAAAATGGTGGAGCGCCGCCGCAAGCTGCTCACCTACCTGCGCGAGCATGAGCTGGCCGAATACCAGAAGCTGATCAAGTCGCTGAAGCTGCGCAAGTAACCTGACGACCAAACGAACGAGAGATAGAGAGAGGAGAAGAGACATGGCAATGCAAAAGGTGAGCATGGAACTGGGCGGGCGCACCCTGGAGATTGAAACCGGGCGGGTCGCCAAACAGGCGGCGGGGTCAGTATGGGTGCGGTACGGTGATACCGTGCTGCTGGTGACGATCTGCATGGGCAAGGAGCCGAAGCAGACGGACTTTTTCCCGCTGTCAGTAGAATATCGCGAGAAATTTTTCGCCGCGGGCAAGATCCCCGGCGGCTTCCTCAAGCGCGAAGCGCGGCCGCGCGACCGCGAAGTGCTGATCAGCCGCATCGTCGACCGGCCGATGCGCCCGCTGTTTGACAAGCGGCTGCGCTACGAAGTCCAGGTGATGGCGACGGTGCTGTCGGCGGATGAGGTCAATATGCCCGACGCGATCGCGGTGATTGGCGGTTCGGCGGCGGCGTGCCTGTCGGACATCCCGTTCGCCGGCCCGGTGGGCGCGGTGATCGTCGGCATCGTCGACGGCAAAATCGTGATCAACCCGACGCGCGAGCAGATGCACGTCAGCGCCATGGAACTGGTCGTGGCGGCGAGCAAAGACGCGGTGGTGATGGTCGAGGGCGAGGCCAAGGAAGTGCCCGAGGACCAGCTCATCCAGGCGATTGAAATGGCGCACACGGAAATCAAGAAGATCGTTGCGCTGCAGGAGGAGCTGGTGGCGAAAGCGGGCAAGCCCAAGCGCGTCTTCCAGCTGCACAGCCCGGACCCGGCGCTGGTGGCGGCAATCGAGGCGGAGGCGCTGCCCAAACTGACCCCGGTGCTGGCCATTGCCGGCAAGCACGAACGCGGCGAGGCGATGAGCAAGGTGGCGGAGGAGATCCTGGCCCCGTACAAGGCGAAATTCGCCGATGATCCGGTCCAGCTGAACGACGCCAGCGACACCATCAACGGCGTGTTCAAGAAGCTGCTGCGCAAGACGATTATCGAGAAGGGCGTGCGCAGCGACGGGCGCGGCGTGAAGGACGTCCGCCCGATCACCTGCGAGCTTGGCGTGCTGCCGCGCACGCACGGTTCCGCGCTGTTCACCCGCGGCGAGACGCAGGCGCTGGCGACCCTGACGCTCGGGAGCAAGGCGGACGCGCAACGCATCGATGACATCATCGGCGAGGGAACCAAGCATTACATGCTGCACTACAACTTCCCGCAGTACAGCGTGGGCGAGACGGGTCGCGTGGGCACGGGCCGGCGTGAAATCGGGCACGGCAACCTGGCCGAACGCTCGCTGCTGCCGATCCTGCCGGGACTGGACGAGTTCCCGTACACCATCCGCATCGTTTCGGATATCACCGAGTCAAACGGCTCCTCGTCGATGGCCTCGGTCTGCGGCGGCTGCCTGGCGCTGATGGACGGCGGCGTGCCGATCAAGAAGCCGGTGGCGGGGATCGCCATGGGCCTGATCACCGACGGCGACCGTCATGTGGTGCTGTCGGACATTCTCGGGCAGGAAGACGCGCTGGGCGACATGGACTTCAAGGTGACGGGCACCGAGCAGGGCGTGACCGCCATCCAGATGGACATCAAGATCAAGGGGCTGTCGTTCGCGCTGATGCGCGAAGCGCTGGCCCAGGCGCGCGAAGGGCGGCTGCATATCCTGGGCATTATGCGCCAGGCGATCACCACGCCGCGCCAGCAGCTGTCGCCGTACGCGCCGCGCATCTACTCGATGAAGATCCCGATGGACAAGATCGGGACGCTGATCGGGCCGGGCGGCAAGACGATCCGCGGGCTGTGCGAGGAGTTCAAGGTCAAGATCGACGTGCAGGAGGACGGCGTCGTCAACATCGCCTCGAGCGACGGGGCGGCGCTGGAGGCGGCGCGCAGCAAGGTCGCCGCGCTGGTGGAAGAGGTGCAGGTGGGCAAGACCTACACCGGTCCGGTGAAGAAGATCATGGACTTCGGCGCGTTCGTCGAGGTGCTGCCGGGCACGGACGGCCTGGTGCATGTCAGCGAGCTCGACCGCCGGCATGTCAAGGCGGTGTCGGACATCCTCAAGGAAGGCGACATCGTCACGGTGAAGTGCATCGGCGTCGACAAGAACGGCAAGATCAAGCTGTCGCGCAAGGCGCTGATGGAAGAAGAGGGCGCGTAGTCCGCGTCCGCAGCGGCATGACCCAACGAGTGAACAGCCGGCCGGGCGCAGTCGCGCGGCCGGCTGTTGTTGTCTGACATGGCCGCGGTCGAGATCCGCCGCGGGCCCGGCGGCTGCACGGTCCTGCTCGAGCAGATGCGGGACACGCCGTCGGTCTCGCTTGGCTTCTGGATCCACACCGGCTCGCGGGGCGAGCCCGCCCCGCTGGCGGGCATGGCGCATTTCCTCGAGCACCTGCTGTTCAAGGGGACGACAACGCGTTCGGCCCGCGCGATCAGCGAGGCGATCGACGGGGTGGGCGGCAACCTGAATGCTTTCACCGCCAAGGAATACACCGCCATTACCTGCCACGTGCTGTCGCAGCATCTCGGGCTGGCGTTCGACGTGCTCGGCGACATGTTCGCCCGGTCGGTCATGCCGGCGGCGGAGATCGAGCGCGAGCGCGGAGTGATCCTCGAGGAAATCCGCATGTACGAGGACACGCCCGACGACCTGGTGCATGATGTGCTGGGCGAGGCGGCGTGGAACCAGCCGGCGCTCGGGCGCCCCATCCTCGGCACGGCGGCGACGCTGGCGAAAATCGGCCGGGCGGAGGCGCTGGCGTTTTACCGCCGCGCGTATCAGCCGCGCAACCTGGTCATTTCGGTGGCGGGCGCATTCGATCCGGACGCGGTGATGCGGCTGGTGGCCGCACAGGTGCGCCCGCCGCGGGCCGCAGCCGCGCTCCCCCCCGTGTGCCGGGCGGCGGCACAGTTCCGCCCGCGCCGGCGCATTGTGGAAAAGAAGGTGGAACAGATCCACCTGTGCCTTGGCTGGCGCGGGCTGGCGTGGGCCGACCGGCGCAAGCCAGCGCTGCAGGTGCTGACCACCGCGCTGGGCGGGGGCATGTCGTCGCGGCTGTTCCAGGAGGTGCGCGAGAAGCGCGGGCTGGCCTACGCGGTGTACAGCTATCTGTCCGCGTATCGCGGCGAGGGGGCGCTGGTCTGCTACGCGGGGACCGGGCCGGACAATCTTGACCGGGTGACCGCCTGCCTGCTGGCGGAGACGGGCAAGCTGGTGACGAAATGCCTGCCGGCGAAGGAGCTGGCGCGGGTCAAGGAACAGATGAAGGGGCATCTTGTGCTTGGCCTGGAGGGGACGGGCGCGCGGATGCAGTTCAATGCGGTGCACCACTATTATCACGGTCGCGTGGCGACGCTGGTCGAGGTGCTGGCGAAGATCGACGCAGTGACGGCTGCCGAGGTGCAGGCCATGGCGCGGCAGGTCTTTGCCGAACCGCCGGCAGTGGCGGCAATCGGCCCGGCGGGCGATTACTCCGTTCTCGACCGGCGGCTGAACACGGCGTATAAAAAATGATGGTGCCGGCCCCGGTGTCCGGCGCCGGGCTGTTTGCGGAACAGGCGGGGGTGCCTGCCGCCCCCTGCGCTGACAACGGGCGGGAACGTGCTGCCGGCGCCAATGCAGGAGCGTAAGGTGCGATGAATCTGCTGCAGGCCATGGTGTTCGGCATCATTCAGGGCTTGACGGAGTTTCTCCCGGTCAGTTCCAGCGCCCATCTTGATCTGTACGGCGCGCTGTCCGGCGCGGTCTTTGCCCCGGACCAGCAGGTGGCCTATTTCGCCATATTGCATCTCGGATCGCTGGCGGCGGTGCTGGTTCTGTTCTGGCGTGATGTCGGGCAGCTCGCGCGCGCAGTGCCGGGCACGGTGCGCAAGGTGCTGACCGGGCGCTGGGGATTGTTCCGGCTGTACGAAAAACTGCTGTGTATGCTGGCGGTGGCGACCGTGCCGGCCGGACTGGTCGGGGTGCTGTTCGAGAAACAGATCGAGGCGGCATTCAACAGCATCACCATGATCGGGTTCTGCCTGGTGCTGACCGGGATTGTCCTCTGGCTGACCCGCTACATCCCGACGGGAACAACCGGCGTGGCGGGCATGGGCATCGCCAAGGCGCTGGCGGTCGGGCTGGCGCAGGCGCTGGCCATTCTCCCCGGGCTGTCGCGTTCGGGGATGACCATCAGCGCGGCGCTGTTCATGGGGATTGACCGCGAAATTGCGGCGCGCTTTTCGTTTCTGCTCTCACTGCCCGTGGTGGCGGGGGCGGGACTGCTCAAACTGGCGAAGATCGACTGGTCGGCGGCCACCAGCGACTTTGTTGTCGCTGCGGTGGTCGGAATGCTGTTCGCCGCCATCAGCAGCTACGCGGCGCTGCGCTGGCTGCTCGGCTGGGTGCGACACGGCAAACTGTGGTGGTTTGCGCCCTATCTGTGGCTGACGGGACTGACGGCGCTGGCCGTGCGCGAATGGCTGGTGGCGCTGGGCTGACCGCGGCTGCCGGGAAAATATGGTATAATCCATATGAGATTCGGGCGGATCCGGACTTAGCGTGCTCTTCTGTAACCGGGGGAACACGGCGAAGAGAAGGGTTTGTTCCGATGTGTCGGTCGTTCCGGTTCGGGAGGTGCGTGCCCGGAACCGGGGTGCGCTGACGTGCGGCAATGCCGGGGAAAGGTGGGTGGTGTGCCATGCGGCTGGTGCGGATGCTGGTGCTGCTGGGGTTGGGACTGGCCCTGACGGGTTGTGATGATATCAAGCTGCTCAATGTGAAGTATGATCCGATTACTGCGGGTGCGCCGCGGTATACCTTTGACAACCGGGTGCCGGTGGCGATTGTGCTGCCGTTCCGCACCACCAGCGCCACCCATTACGGGCCGTATCATGTTGGCGAGTTTTATACCACGATCGGCACGCTGGAAGATCGCGCCTTTGCGGAACAGACGGTGAACGATATCGTCGCGGGGGGGATGGCGGACGAGCTGAACTACAGCGGCTTCCGCGTGCTGGACGAGCGCAATGCCCCGCAGTTTGCGCTGGACGAGGCCAAGCTGGCCGACCTGTGCCGGCGTCTGCGGGAGAAGCATCCCGAAGCGGATTTTGCCGTCGGCGGGGTGATTAACCGGTTCTGGGCGAGCGCCAAATCGCTGTTCTGGATGGTGCAGGTGCGCGCGGACGTCGAGATGACCAGCTATGTCATTGACGTGCGCGAGGCCCGCATCGTTTTCAAGGCGCCGGTGGGCGGCACCCGCGACGGGGCCCGGCAGTACGTCGGGGCGGGGCGCATGAAGATGCTGCTGCAGGAGGCGCTGCAGGAGGCGGTGAGCAAGACCCTGCGCAATCCGCAGGTGATCGAGTTTTTCATGCGCGTGGCGGCGCGCCGCGCCGCACTGCCGGCGGAAACCACCGCCGGTTGACTGCCGCCGGGCGCGGAGCGATGGTGACGGACCACACGGCGGGGCTGCCGGCGACCGGTGCCGCGGTTGCGGCCACGGTCGGCGGGGGTGCCGGCGGGGCCGGGGACCGTGATCCGCGGGCAATGACCGCGGCGGAACTGGCGGCGGCCTTTGCTGCAGCCGGGCGGCCCGCCTACCGTGCCCAGCAGGTCCTGCGCTGGCTGCATCAGGGTGTCCCGTACGAAAACATGACTGATATCCCGCTGGCTGACCGGGTGGCGCTGGCGCGCGATTTTCCGGTGCCGGCGGCGGCGCTGCTCGCGCAGACCGACCATGCCGACGGCTCGCACAAATTTCTCTGGCAGCTGGCTGACGGGGAACAGGTGGAGAGTGTCTGTCTTCCCGGCACGCGCGGGCGCGGTTCGGCCTGCCTGTCGTCGCAGGTCGGGTGCGTGCTGGGCTGCGCCTTCTGCGCGACGGGGCAGGGCGGGCTGACGCGCAACCTGACCGCCGGTGAAATCCTCGGGCAGGCGTTCGGCATGCGCGCGCGGGGGCATGCGTTTGCCAATGTCGTCATGATGGGCATGGGCGAGCCGCTGCTCAATTACGACCAGGTCCTGCGCGCCTGCAAGGCGCTGAACTGGGATCGCGGGCTCAAAATCGCCAAGCGGCGGATCACGGTATCGACGGCGGGAATCATCCCGGGGATCAGGGCGCTGGCGCAGGAGCCGTTCCGGCTGCGGCTGGCCGTGTCGCTCAACGCCACCGACGACGCGACCCGCTCGCGGCTGATGCCGGTCAACCGGCAGTACCCGCTGGCGGAGCTGCTGGCGGCCTGCCGGGCGTACAGCGACGCGACGGGCTGGTGGCTGACCTTTGAGTATGTGCTGGCGGCGGGGATCAATGATCGCGCGGCCGATGCCGACCGGCTGGCGGAGATGACCGACGGCATTCTGCGCAAGATCAACCTCATCGCCTGCAATCCGGTCGCGGGGAGCGGGCTGGTCCGGCCCGACGCGGCGGTGGTGCAGCAGTTCGCCGCCCGGCTGCGCGCGCGGGGCATTTCGACAACGGTCCGGCGCAGCGTGGGGAGCGATATTGCCGCCGCCTGCGGCCAGCTGCGCGCGCGGCAGGCGGGAACAGCATGACGGGGCTGCGCGCGCGGCCGGCGCGTCTGCGCGGGGTGCTGTCGCCGGCAGCGACTGACCGGCCGGCGATTCGCCCGGTGCCGGCGGCGGCGGGCCGATGAGATTCGGGCTGGCGGCGAAGATCCTCGTCCCGTTCGCGGTCTTCATGCTGATGGTGGCGGTGCTGGGCGACCTGTTTGTCGTCACGCTGGGCAACCGGGTGGCGGCAATTCCGGGCGCCACCGTCCAGACCGCGGCGGCGGCGCGCACCCTGACCCTGACCTATGTGCTGGTGTCACTCCTGCTGGTGGTGCTGCTGCTGGCGATCTACATGCTGATCGTGCGCGGCCTGACCCGGCGGCTGGCGGCGCTGCGGGCGTTGACCGAACAGGTCGAGGCGGATTCCTTTCCCGCCATGGTGCAGGTCGAGGGAAACGACGAACTGGCGGCGCTGACCCGCGCGTTCGTGGCGATGAACACGCGGCTGGAGCGTTCCTACCGCAAGCTGGATGAGGCGCAGAAGCAGGCCGCCCGCCACGAAAAACTGGCGTCGCTGGGCAAGCTGGCGAGCAGCGTGGCGCATGAGATCAACAACCCCAACGGCATCATTTCGCTCTATGCGCAGATTGCGGTGCGGCGGCCCGGCCTTGAGCCGGAACTGGCGCGGGAACTGGCGACCATCCAGCGGGAGAGCGAGCGCATCACCAAGATCGTGCGCGAACTGCTGGATTATGCCCGGCCGACCCCGCTGCAGCACGAGACCTGCGACCTGGCGGCGCTGTTGCGGGAGACGGTGGCGCAGACGCTGCCGCTGCTGGGCGAGGTCACGGTGACGGTGCACGGCGCGGAGACGCCGCTGCCGGTGCACGGTGATCCCGGCCGGTTGCGGCAGGTCATGGTCAATCTGCTGACGAATGCGCGCGACGCCGCCGGCGAGGGCGGTGTGATCACCGTCGGGGCGGCGGGCGAAAACGGCGGCGTGGTGCTGCGGGTGGCGGACAGCGGACCGGGTCTGCCGCCGGGGGTGCGCGAACGCATCTTCGAGCCGTTCTTCACCACCAAGGAAAAGGGGAAGGGGAGCGGGCTGGGGCTTGCCATCTGCCACCGGATTATTGTAGAAGAGCATGGCGGACTGATTGAGGCGGATAACGGACGACAGGGTGCGGTGTTCACGGTCACCCTGCCGGCGGCCGCGGGAACGGAACGAGAGCGTGGCGCACGAAACCATACTGGTGCTTGACGACGAGCCGCAGTTCATTGACGGCCTGAAACTGGTGCGCGGCGGGGAAGGGTATGCCGTCGAGGGCGCCACCGATCCGCAGCAGGGGATCGAGCGCTGGCGGCAGGGCGGGATCGACCTGGTGATCACCGACCTCAAAATGCCCGGGGTGGGCGGACTGGATGTGCTGGAACTGGTGCGCCAGGATGATCCGACCGTGCCCGTGCTGGTGATTACGGCGTTTGCCACGGTGGACAGCGCGGTGCGGGCGATGCGCGCGGGCGCGTTTGATTATGTCACCAAGCCGTTCAATGTCGATGAACTGCTCGCCACCGTCGGCAAGGCGCTCGCGCACCGCCGGTTGAAATGCGAAAATTTCGACCTGCACCGCCAGCTGGAAGAACGATATTCCTTCGCCAATATTGTCGGCAATGCGCTCTGCATGCAGCGCCTGTACGCAACCATTAAGCAGGTGGCCGCCACCAATGCCACCGTCCTGATCACGGGCGAGAGCGGCACAGGCAAGGAACTGGTGGCGCGGGCCCTGCATTTCACCGGGCCGCTGCGCCAGCAGCCGCTGGTGGTGGTCAATTGCGCGGCCATTCCCCCGATGCTGATGGAAAGCGAGCTCTTCGGGCATGAGCGCGGCGCCTTTACCGGTGCGGTGCGCCAGCATCAGGGCAAATTCGAACAAGCCGAGGGGGGCACCCTGTTCCTCGATGAAATCGGCGAACTGCCGCCCGAGGTGCAGGCCAAGTTCCTGCGCGTGCTGGAGGGACATGAGTACACGCGGGTGGGCGGGACCCGACCGCTGCGCGCCAGCTGCCGGCTGATTGCGGCGACGAATAAAAAGCTGGCGGACGAGGCGGCGGCCGGCCGGTTCCGGCCGGACCTGTATTTCCGCTTGAATGTCATCACGCTGGAGATTCCGCCGTTGCGCGCGCGCCGGGATGACATCCCGCTGCTGATCCGCCATTTTCTCAAGGATAATCTGCTGCGCAATGAACGCAAGGTGACGATCCAGCCGGAGGCGGAAAAAGTACTGTCTGCCTACGGCTGGCCGGGCAATGTGCGCGAACTGCAGAATCTGATTGAACGGCTGTGCGTGCTGAACAATAACGGTGAGATCACCCCGGATGATTTGCCGGTTAATATCCGCAAGAAATCGGATCAACCGCAGTTTGATGGCGTCTTAAAGGAACAGCTGGACTCCTATGAAAAGGAGCTGATCATCAGGGCACTGGCGCAACATAATGGCTGCCAGAACCTTGCGGCGAACAGTTTGGGGATTTCCCGCCAGAATTTGTATTATAAAATGCGAAAATTCAATCTCGACCCTGATGAATTATCGACGTAGAATATGTGACACTTTTTTTACAATCGGGTAGTTTGTCGCACGAACGGCTTGACAAAGGTGAAGGCAATATGTCATTATTGTTTGGTGAAGAGAGAATTACAGCTCGATTGCCGCGATGGCGTATTTTGGCATTATGGTTGCTTTATAACGCCTATGGAAAGGGCGATGACCATGAAGAAAACCAAGTCGGGTTTCTCTCTCATTGAGTTGATGGTGGTGATCTTCATCATCGGCATGCTCGTCGGCTGGGTAGTGCCGAATTTCACCGGTTTCCTGAAAAAGATGAAACTGGAGAATTCGTCGCGCATGGCGGTGGTAATCATGCGCAACGCCGCGCGGCATGCAGTAAGCGACCGGCGTGAAGTGCGACTGACGGTGAAAGATTACAATGATGCCACACCGAAGAATTCGATCCTGGCGCAGATCAACGGCGACATTCGTTTGAATACGGATGATTGGTCCGATCTGCCGAGCGGCTATTGCGAAATGATTCCGCCCGTCAGCATTGAATGGACACATACGTCGTTGAATGCCGTGTCATTTACCATGTTTGGCGTCACTTCCGGCGGCGGCGGCTATATTTGCATGACCTACCTGCTGCCGGGCGAAGAGTCCAAGACCGGCAATCCGCATCAGGCAGGGGTCAAGCCGTTGGGAATTAGCGAAGAAGCGATCGATCATCACAGCATCTGGTACACCGGTTTGCAGAAGGTAACGCTGTTCCGTTTCCTTCGGGGGTCGTCGAGCTAATGAACACGGCAATGCGGACAGAGCGGCGGTCAACGCGGGAGCGCTGGTGCGAGATGAAGCC
>CAZFBR010000066.1:0-14679 GCA_964517215.1 uncultured bacterium | reverse complement strand
GAGCTGCTGCCAGAACCGCCGCGCGGCCTGGCCGCATTCCGTCATTGCCGTCTCCATAGTGCGGCATTGTAGCTCATCCCCGCCCGCGCCGCCAATGATCCCCGCCGGCCGCAGCACCTGGCGCGCCGCACCGGCAACCGGGTCCCTCGCGACGGATTGACGCTGCCGGAGGATGCTGCTACAATCCGCGCCATCCTTCGGTTGAGGTGGGGCCATGCAGATGTTCGGGTTCGACAATGACAAGTACCTGCGCGAACAGACCGCGGAGATCTTCAAGCGCGTCGCGGCGTCCAACAACAAGCTCTACCTCGAATTCGGCGGCAAGCTCCTTTTCGACTATCACGCCGCGCGCGTGCTCCCCGGGTTCGATCCCAACGTCAAGATGAAGCTGCTGCAGCAGCTCCGGGACCGCGCCGACATCATCATCTGCGTCTACGCCGGCGACATCGAGAAGCGCAAGGTGCGCGCCGACTTCGGCATCACCTACGACGTCGACGTGCTCAAGCTCATCGACGACCTGCGCGAATGGCAGCTCCCCGTGCGCGCCGTGGTCATCACCCGCTTTGCCGACCAGCCCGCGGCGGTCATCTTCAAGAACAAGCTCGAACGCGCGGGGGTGAAGGTCTATACCCACCGTCCGACCCGGGGCTATCCGACCGACGTCGACACCATCGTCAGCGAGGCCGGCTACGGGGCCAACCCCTACATCGAGACCGACAAGCCGCTGGTGGTGGTCACCGCCCCGGGACCGAATTCGGGCAAGCTCGCCACCTGCCTGTCGCAGATCTATCACGAGCATCAGCGCGGCGTGCAGGCGGGGTACTCCAAGTTCGAGACCTTCCCCATCTGGAGCATCCCGCTCAAGCATCCGGTCAACGTCGCCTATGAGGCCGCCACCGCGGAGCTGCGCGATTTCAACATGATCGACCCGTTCCACCACGCCGCGCACGGGCAGATTACCATCAACTACAACCGCGACGTCGAGGTCTTTCCGGTGGTCAAGCGCATCCTCGAAAAGGTCACCGGCGGGCCGTCACCCTACCAGTCGCCGACCGACATGGGCGTCAACCGCGCGGGCTTCGGGATCGTCGACGACGAGGCGGTGCAGGAGGCGGGGCGGCAGGAGATCATCCGCCGCTATTTCCGCTACGCCTGCGAATACGCCATGGGCTTCGTCGACAAAGAGACCGTGCAGCGGGTCGAGTCGCTGATGCGCGAATCCACCATCGGGGTCGAGGCGCGCAAGGTGGTCATGCCCGCACGCGCCGCCGCCGCTGAGGTCAAGGCGCAGGGCAAGGGGTACAAGGGGATCTACTGCGGGGCCGCGCTCGAACTGCCCGACGGCAGCATTGTCACCGGCAAGAATTCGCCGCTGCTGCACGCCACCTCGAGCGTCTTCCTCAACGCCATCAAGCAGCTCGCCGGCCTGCCCGATCCGCTGCACCTGCTCGCCCCGAACGTGCTTGAATCGGTCAGTTCGCTCAAGCGCAACATGCTCCGCCACAAGGGGGTCAGCCTGGACCTGAGCGAGACCCTGATCTGCCTCGCCATGAGCGCCGCCTCCAATCCGTCCGTGCAGCTTGCCCTCGACACCATCCCGCAGTTGCGCGACTGCGAGGTGCACCTGTCGCATATTCCGTCGCCGGGCGATGAGGCGGGCCTGCGCCGGATCGGGGCCAATCTCACCTGCGACCCGAACTTCGCCACCAAAGACCTGTTCATCAGTTGACCGCATGATGGCAACCGCCGGCGGCGTGCCGCATACGGCAATCCGGCGGCCCTGCCTGCCGCCGGCAGGGTCGGCCCTGCCTTTCGCGGGGCACACGCACCGCCAGCCGCTGCGCGCGAATCTGCCGGTTGTTTGCTGTTATCGGGCGGGCACACCGGGATCAGGTGCGGCACACTGATGGCGGCATGCAGCTGAAAGTGGCCCTGCCGGTCATGAACAATGCCCGATGGCTGTTCGCCATCTTTTTCGCCGCCCTGCTGCTGCTCAGTGACTGTTCCTATGTCATCTCCGACGAATGGCACTACTTTCTGCTGACTGAGGCGCTGGTCACCCGCGCCAGCATCACCCTCCCTGCCGCACAGTATCATGCGCTCAGCGCACCGCCGGTAGCTGAAACGATATTCCTGCCGACCCGCTTTCCCATCGGCTACCCGCTGGCCGCAGTGCCGGTCTACTGCCTGCTGCGGGCCGGGGCCGCCATCGCCGGCAGTAGCGACTATAGCGTTGTCGCCGGCTGCATCGAGATTGCCAATGCCGCGTTCACCGCGCTCCTCCTGGTCCTGCTGGCGCAACTGCTGGCGCAGCGCTTCGGTCAGCCGCGCCGGTCGGCTTTGATCGCCGCTGCTGCCGGCTGCGGCACGATTCTGCTGCACTATGCCCGCAGCAATTTCAGTGAATCGCTGCAGGCCCTCCTGCTCTTCGCTGCGGTTATGCTGCTCCTTACCCGCCCCGTGCTGCATGACCGCCGGGCCGCCCTGTGGTTCGGCTTCTGCCTCGGCTGGCTGCTGCTCACCAAATTTATCTTCCTGCTCTTTGTGCCGCTGCTCTATCTGTGGGCCGCCCGCCGCTGGTCCGCTTCCGGCCGGCGCCGTCACCTCCTGACGACTGCACTGCCGCTGCTCGCGTTTCTCGCGCTGGGTGGCGCCTATAATTACGCGCGCACGGGTGACTGGTTTGACTTCTATTATCCGGAAACCTATACCGACACCGTTGCCGGCACTTCCATCACTGTGCCGCAAAATTTCAGCGATTCGCCCTGGCACGGCCTCGCGGGATACCTTTTCAGCCCGAGCAAAAGCATCTTTCTCACGTCGCCGCTGCTGCTGCTCGCGCTGCCCGGACTGTTCTATTGGCGGCAGCAGCGTCTGGATGCTGCCTGCCTGCTACTCCTGATTGCGGGCTATGTGCTGCTCTTCGCCTGCTTCACCGGCTGGGAGGGCGGGGTCTGCTGGGGGCCGCGTTTTCTCGTGCCGCTTGTTCCGCTCTTCATGCTCCTTGCCGCGCCGGTCTTCTACGCCCCGCAGCGCATCCTGCGCCGGCTGGTCTGGCTGCTGGCGGCAGCTTCCGTGCTCCTGCAGCTCTTCATCGCCGGCAGCAACAGCACCGCGGCACTGCTCGCCGCACGCCCGCATTACAGCATCGGGCGCTTTTATCCGTTGTCGCTGAATCCCTATCCGCCCATGGTAGCGCAATACCGGCGCATGCTGCACCCCGCAACGCCGCCGCCGGCAAACATCTTCTTCCTGCGGATGGCTGATCCCTACCGTCCCGCCTTCTGGTGGTGGACCCGCTAACTGTTTTTGTTTTTGGGGACGGACCATAACTTATTAACATATGGCTACTGCGCCTATTTCAATCTGCCCCCGTTTTCCTGCATTCCACTCTTCCGCAATGACACTTCGCCCTTCAGTCTTGGCGGTCGGTTGCCGTTCGCGCGGAACACTGCGCTGATTGATCGCACCCGTCGCATTGATGCTGTTCTTTGAGTTTTCCTGCCAGCGTCAGGGGTGACCCGCGCCGCACCACCTCCGCCGCCCCGCAGGCCGGACACACCGCCGGCGGCGTGACTGCGGCAAAATTCATTTTACATTTTTGGCAATGCCATTCCACAGTCAACCTCCCAATTTGGGGACGGACCATAACATATTAACAATCAGCACAACCGACTTCCAATTTTTAAGTTACGCAAGAGCAACAACTATGAAGACCGTTCGTTTTCCAGCATTCGAGCTTCCACTACCTTGCCGCCCGAAGCCATTTGTTAATATGTTATGGCCCGTCCCCATCGATTAATGGTTGCAGTGGCCGCCGCAGCAGGGGGCGGAGGGGCCGCCCTGCATGGCGCAGCTGCCGCCCATGCCGCAGCTGCTCGCCGTATTGCAGCCGTCGCCCAGCTTCCCGCTGCGCACCGCCATGCGCGAAAAGACCTTGCTCAGGTCGCTGCTGCCGCAACTCGCGCATACCGGTTTGCTGTCGTCGCCGGCAAGCTGCAGGATTTCACTGACCTTGCCGCACTTGCCGCACTGGTATTCAAAAATCGGCATGGCTATTGCTCCTTTTCCCCGCTGGTTTCGTCCTTGAGCCGCTCCTGCAACATCGCCTGCACCTGCGCAATGCGCTCGCTGCAGACCTTGTACGCCGCCAGTCCCTCGTCCACCTTGGGCACCAGCGCGTCGATATCGATTTCCTGCCCGCCGCTCAGTTCGGCCGCTATCGCCGCCAGCTTGTCGTAGTTCGCCTTGAAACTTTCCGCCGCTTTCGTCGCCATTTTCTTCCTCCTGTATGACTCGCCCGCCGACCGCCGTGGAGGAGCACCTCCACACGCAGCGGTACCGACCATTCACCAACGCCAGCTAACACGCCTGCACTACCGGACGGCAATTCGCGTCCCGATAATCACCCGCCGGGCTGCTGCTGCTCCAGGCACACGGCCCGACTACTGTTTCACCGGCCGCGCGACCAGTTTCCCGTCGCGGAATTCAATTTCCAGCATGCCGCACCCGCCCGCCTTTGCCCGGTCGCTGACAATCGCCCCGTCGCCGCGCACAATGGCGAACCCGCGTTTCAGCGTATTTGCCGGACTGGCCATCGCCACCACTGCGCGCTGCCCTTCGATCCGGCGCGCCACCTGCAGCGCCTGCGCTTCCGCCCCGCGCGCGATATCGCGCCGCAGCACGGTTAACCGCTGCGCCGCCGCCTCCAGCCGCCGTCGCGCCTCGCGGCTCAGCGCCTGCGCCTGCCGCTCCGCCTGGCCGCCCGCCCGTTCAAGCAGCAGCTGCGCCTGCCCGCGCACCGCCGCCGCCGCGCGTTCCACCCGCTGCTGCGCCGCCGCCAGTGTACTGCGCGCCGCCGTGGTCAGCGCATGCGCCCAGGCCTGCGCCTGCCGCTGCGTTTCGCTCACCAGATTGCGCGCGGTCGCCGTGATGAACTCCCAGCGCCCGGCCGCCTCGCGCGCATTGCGCACAATGACTTCCTCGATGTACTTGACCACTTTCGACGGGGTGTCGAACCGCGTGCCCGCCACCTCATCGAGCGCGGTATTGTCACGCTCATGACCGATCCCGGTGAAAACGGGGACCGGACAGCAGCATATCGCGCGCGCCAGATCGAGATCATTCAGGTCGGCCAGATCGGTTTTCGCCCCGCCGCCGCGGATGATCGCCACCGCATCGAACGGTTCCCGCGCATGGTCGGCCAGCGCCTGAATCAGCGCGGCGCGCACCGAACCCGGCGCGCTCGTTCCCTGGAACGTCGCCTCGTAATAGGCGAAGGTGCAGAGCCCGAACCGCGCCAGGCGATCCGCCTCCGCGCGGAAATCGCCCAACCCCGCCGCGCCCGACGGACTGATCACCGCCACCCGGCAGAATTCGCCGGGCAGCGGCAGTTGACGGTTGCGTTCGTAGAGCTTTTCCAGCTGCAGCACACGACGGATCTCGCGCAGTTTCGCCTCAATATCGCCCAGGGTGAAGCTCGGATCGATATCGCTGATGGTCAGTGAGAATCCCCACTGCTGGTGGAATTCCGCCCGAGCGAGGAACAGGATCTTCATTCCCGCCGCCAGCTCGCCGCCCGTCCCCTGCGCGAACCGCTGCGCAATCCCCGGCAGATCGCGCGCCCAGATGCGCGCGCCCGCCTTGGCCAGCGGCTTTTTTGCCGCATCGTGCTCGATCAGCTGCAGGAAGGCGTGCCCGGTCGGCTTGACGCTGTATTCGCTCACTTCCGCCCGGATCCACTGCGGCGTCCGCCCGATCTCGTTGACCACTTCGTGGATGATCGTCAGGTACTCGAACAGCCCCACCCCGCGCGGCACCTCGCCCGGAGCCGCGTCGGCAATGTCGGCGGGCGGATCGGCGAGCAGGCCGGCTGCCGCCGTCGCCAGCGCCCGGCCGGGCGCCAGGGCGAACAGGTCAGGCTGCCCGTCGTCCACCTGCCGGTCACGCACCCGCCCGCCCGCCGTCGCCGTCGGTGCAGTCGCCCCGCCATCCAGCCAGCGGGCAAAAAGCTCCGCATCCTTGCCGTCCGGGACGTACCACTTCTTGCGCGCGCCGTCGAACCGCGCCCCCAGCGCCTTGGCCTCGTCCTTTTCGCGAAAGGGCACATTCAGATACGTCGGCATACGCGTTATCTTACCTCACCGGCGGCCGCGGCGGCAAGCGCCGCACCATCCCGGCAGTTCATCCCGCCGCATCCGGCGCCGCGCCGGTCAGTTCCGGCGCACGCGCCGGCGCGGCAAGATGATCGATCATGCCCGGCGCGGGGAGCGGCTGCTCGCCGGCCACCCCCAGCTCGTTCAGCTTGCGCGCCGCCGGCAGCACGCGCGACTCGAGCGACCCGACCAGCTTGTTGTAAGCCCCGACACTGTTGTCGAGATGCTTGCGCAGGCTGTCGAGGTGCTCGCTCATCACCGCCAGCCGCTCGTACAGCTCACGCCCCGCCGCGCTGATCTGTTGTGCGTTTGCCGCCAGCTTCTCCTGCTGCCAGCCGTAGGCCACCGCCCGCAGCAGCGCGGTCAGGGTCATGGGCGTCGCCAGCAGCACGCGCGCGGTCATGGCATATTCCATCAGCCCGGGATCGCGTTCCAGCGCCGCATTGAGCAGCGATTCGCTCGGCAGGAACAGCACCACGAATTCCGGGGTGCTCTCCTTGAACTGCGCCCAATACTTCTTGCCGCCCAACCCGTCAATATGCTCGCGGATATGCCGCGCGTGGCGGTCCATCTGCTCCCGCCGCGCGCTTTCATCCTCGACTTCCAGCGCGTCAAGATATGCGGCGAGCGAGACCTTGGCATCCACCACCACCTGTTTCCCACCCGGGAGGCGCACCAGCATGTCCGGCCGCAGCTTGCCCGTTTCCGTGGCGACGCTTTCCTGCTCGACGAAATCGCACTGCTCGGTCATCCCCGCCAGCTCGACCACCCGCCGCAGCGTGAATTCGCCCCATTGCCCGCGGCTCTGCGGCGCACGCAGCGCCTTCACCAGTTTCCCCGTTTCCTGCTGCAGCTTCTCCTGCGACTGCGCCAGCGACTTGACCATTTCCGTCAGGCCGCCGTAGGCGGACCCGCGCTTTTCCTCCAGTTCGCGCACGTGCGCCTGCACCTTGTCCAACGCCTCGCGCAGCGGTGCCACGGTGGCGGTAAGCTGCTGCTGCTGCTCCTGCCGTGCCGCCGTATTCGTCGCCTGCACGGTCTGCAGTGCCTGCTGCACCTGTGTCATGAACGCCTGGTTGTTACCCTTGAGCGCGTCCGCCGCCAGCGCCTTGAAGGCGTCCGCCAGCTTCTGTTCCGCCGTCGCCAGCAGCGCAAGCTTTTCCACCGCCGCCTTGCGTTCCTCCGCCAGCTGCGTTTCCAGCCGCGCCACCGCCGCCTGCTGCGCCGCCAGTTCGTTGCGCGCCTGGGTCATCGCCGTCTCGCGCGCCGCCGCCAGCGCCTGCGCTTCCTGCGCCCGCTGCTCCAGCCCGCGCGCGCGTTCCTCCAGCCCGGCTTTGTCGCCCGCCAGCGCCTGGCGCAGCAGTTCCTCGCCGTGCCGCGCCCGCCAGGCGACCAGCCCGGCCCCCAGCGCGGCGCCGATTATCAGGCCAAGCACACCGGCAATACCGATAATGAGTTCCATGATCCCGCTCCCAGCGCCATCATAACCGAAAACCGGCCGTTTGTCATGCCGCTCATCCCGTTATACCCGCACGACGGGCGATTTGTTGCATAGTCCAACCGCCCGGCCGCCGGCACTGTCTGAAAAGCACGGTCGACCCTGCCCGGACCGGGCCTGCAGGTCGCGGCGGCTCTAACTGCCGGGCATGGCATCGCCCGGGTGTGCGCGGGAACCGGGATCGCGAATATTTGTGGTATAATGCAGCGGGAGGTGCGCACCCATGAGCCAACGAACCTATGCGCTGCTGGCCGGACTGGCGGGGACCGCTCTGATCGGCTGGCTGCTGCTCCGCGGGATCAATCTGCAGCAGGCGAAGGTCACCGGCCCGCGCTGGCGACAGCGGCTGGTCGCCGCCGGCCTCTTCCTGCTGGCAACGCTTGGCCTGGCGGGGTGCAACGACGGTCCGCCCATCGGCGTCACCTGCTACGAGGTGGCGATCATGCCGCCGCCCGCGGGTGAGACCGTCGCCGCCCTGCGCCAGCAGCTCGACCTGCTGCAGGCCAGTCACGCCGCCGGCAATCTTACCCCGGACACGGTTGCGATCATCGCCACCGATCTCGAAAACAGGCTCTGGCTGCTGCGCGATACCGCCGCCTTCAACGCCATTGATACCCCGGCCCGCCCTGCCGCCTTTGCCACCCGCGACGCAGCGCAGGCGGCGCTGGCCGAACTCCGGAGGGAACTCGTGCTCACCGGTAATCAGCACTGGCGAGACCTGCAGGCCGTGTTCGCCGAGGCGAAAGCCATTATTGCCGGCAGCCGCGGCAGCTACCCGTTCACGCAAAGCGAAAAGGCGGCACTGGTCGACCGTCTGCGCGCGCTGCCGGAGGCACTCGACCGTCTGGCGGCCGAGGAGCTCCTCCCCGCGTCCGCCGCCGGCCTGCTGGCCGCTGAAACGAAGGAACTGCTCGACGGGGTGCAGCGGTTCCGACCGACAGAAATGCAGGGGGCGACCTGCTACATGCCCATGCGTCCGCCCGTTCCGGCGCAGGTCTCGTCCCGCCAGCTCGTCCAGCGGGTCGAACTGCTCGAGCAGCTGGCCAAAGAGCACGATCTCCCCGCGGCGCTCATCAGCGAAGTCCGTGCCAGTATCGACGCCGACCTGGCCGTGCTCACCAATCACGAACAGCTGGCGCGACTGCCGGAAGCCGAGCAAACGACGGCGCGGGAAACCGCCCGACGCGTGCAGGCCGCGCTCGATCAGCTTAAACCGTAATTGTCAGGAGGAATGTCATGCTGCCGGAAATCATCTTCACCAAGGACTCGCCTGTTCCCGTCGGGCCGTACAGCCAGGCCGTGCGCGCCGGCAATCTCGTCTTCATCTCGGGCCAGCTCCCGCTGCTCCCCGCCACCGGCGAGCTGGTGCCGGGCGACGTCATTGACCAGGCCCGGCAGGTGCTCGACAACCTGACCGCCGTGCTCATCGCTGCGGGCAGCAGCCGGACCTGTGTGGTCAAGACAACAATCTTTCTCAAGGATATGAACGATTTTCCGCGCGTCAATGCGCTCTATGGCGAGTATTTCCCCGCCCATCCCCCCGCGCGGTCGACCGTACAGGTGGCGCGTCTGCCCAAGGACGTGCTGGTGGAGATTGAAGCCGTCGCCACTGTTGACTGACAGCACAACAAAAACCCGGGCCGGGGATAATCCCCCTGCCCGGGTTGCGATAACCGTTTGCTTAGGCCAGCTTGGCGCCAATCTTGAACATCTTCGTGCCGCACTTCGGGCAGACGCCCTGCACCGCCGGCTTGCCGTTCTTCATCGTTACCTGCTGCGGGTCCTTCATCTCGGCTTTCGCCTTGCACTTCATGCAATACCCTTCAATCTGTGCCATGTTCCCCTCCCCGGGTGAATTTGTGCGGTTGTACCGCCATTTCGACCGGTAGCATACATACCTTCCCGGCCGCCGTCAATTGCCCCCGCCCGCTTGAGCAACACTTCCGGGTATGCTACTGTCCAGCCATTCGTACAACATTCTCCCAAGGAGGCAGGTATGCGTTTCGCCGGTTGGATGCTGCTGATGGTGGTATTGATGGTCGCCAGTGCGGTGCCATGCTGGTCCGCATCGCTGCAGGGACTGGTGCAGGAGCTGGAAACGTCGGTCAAGTACGAGGCCCAGGCGGAGGATTGGTCGCAGCGACGCGCGGACTGGCTGCAGCAGGTCGGTGCCGCCACGTCGGTCGGTCAGCTGGCCCCGCTGGTGCAGGTGCTCGAGACCTCGGTGAAGTTCGAGGCGCAGACGGACAACTGGCGCGAGCGCCGCACGGGGTGGATGCAGGAACTGGCGGCAGCCACCACCGCCGCGCAGCTCTGCAATCTGGTCATCGAGCTGGAAACCTCGGTGAAGTTTGAAGCGCAGACCGAGAACTGGCCGACCCGCCGCGACGGCTGGCTGGGCGAAGTCCGGGCCGTCGCCGACGCCGCCAGCCAGGCGCTAAGTCAGGCCGCCCAGCTCCTGCTGCAGTTCGAATCATCGGTGAAATACGAAAGCCAGACCGACGAATGGCGCGCGCAGCGCGATGCGTGGATTTCCTCAGTGACCGCCGCGTCTTCCGTTGCCGAGCTGGCGCAGCAGATGCTCGTCTTCGAGCAATCGATCAAGTTTGAATCGCAGAACGCCGACTGGGCCAGTCAGCGCGAGGCGTGGATTCAAAAGGTTTCAGCCGCAACATCGATACCCGAACTGGCCGCGCAGCTGGCGGTACTTGAGGTCTCGGTCAAGTATGCCGCGCAGACCGAGGCATGGCGCAGCCAGCGCGACGCGTGGGTCGGCGCCGTTACCGGCCTGATCACCCAGTAGTCGCTTTTCCACCGGGCGATGCGCGCACGCGCATCGCCCTTTTTTTGTGCCCGGCCGCCGCGATGCCGGATCCCGGGCACGATCATCCGCCTGCCGCTGCCGTCGTCTCCGCATCCGAACAGCATGCTCTTCCTCTCCCTGAGGGAGCGGGGGCAATAGAATCTCGCTGGCAGCGCAACTGCCGCTGTTTTGACGGATGCCCGGCGGTGTAGTATCATCCGCCGCACGCAGGGGAGTGAGCCGTACATGACCGCGTTTTTCCGCAATTACTGGCGCGCGTTCCGCCATCGGAACTACCGCCTCTTCTTTTCCGGGCAGGCCATATCGCTCATCGGGACGTGGCTGCAGCAGGTGGCGCAGGCGTGGCTGGTCTATCGCCTGACCGGGTCGGGCGCGCTGCTCGGCCTGCTCGCCGTCTGCCAGAACCTCCCCGCCTTCCTGCTCGGGCCCGTCGCCGGCTTCATCGCCGACCGGTTCGACCGCCGGCGGCTGGTCATGCTCACCCAGTTCGTTTCCGCGGCCATCGCCACCCTCCTCGCCGCGCTCACCCTCACCGGGCATATCGCCGCACCGCATATCCTGCTGCTCGCGCTCCTGCTCGGCTGCACCAACGCGGTCGATATGCCCGTCCGCCAGTCGTTCGTCGTCGAGCTGGTCGGCCGGCGCGACCTCGGGACCGCCATCCCCCTCAATTCGGCCATGTTCAACGGCGCGCGGCTGCTCGGCCCCGCCGTGGCCGGCGCGCTCATCCCCCTCGTCGGCGAGGGGTGGTGCTTCATGCTCAATGCCCTTTCCTATGTGCCCGTGCTGATCGGGCTCGCGCATATCCGCATCCTCACCCCCGCGCCGAAGACCCAGGGCAAGTCGTTCATGCTCGCCACCCGCGAAGGGGTGCATTATGTCCGCCGCTCGCCCGCCATCGCCATCCTGCTCACCACCCTGGTGATCGCCTCGTTCGCGGGGATGCCCTACCTCGTCGTCCTCCCCGTCTACGCCGACCGCGTGCTGCACGGCGGGCCCGACACGCTGGGGCTACTCATGGCCGCCTCGGGCGCCGGCGCGTTCTTCGGCGCGCTCGCGCTCGCCGGCCGCCACGGCTTCCGCGGCCTGCCGCAGCTCACCCTCGCCGGCGGCGTCCTCTTCGGCGCCGCGCTCTTCCTCCTCGCCTGGCTCCCTGCCGCCGCGCTGGCCATCCCCGTGCTGATGATCGCCGGGATCGGGTTCATGGTGCAGCATGCCTCGTGCAATTCGCTGGTGCAGGTCATGGTGCGCAGCCGCCTGCGCGGGCGGGTCATGTCGCTCTATATCATGGTTTTTGCGGGGGCCCAGCCGCTCGGCAGCATGCTCGCCGGCTGGTGCTGCGATCATCTCGGGGTGCAGCCCGTCCTCGCCGGCGCCGGGCTGATCGTCTTCACTGGGACCCTGCTCTGCGCCCGCCCGCTGCTGCGCTATACCGCCGCGCGCTGATCGAGCAGTCCCAGCAGCAGCAGCAACCCGACGAACAGGTACTGGTAAGTCCACGCCACCGGGTTGAGCAGCAGCAGCAGCGTCAGGGCTATTGCCAGGGCGCCGGCGAGCGCCGCCGGCGTATGCACCCGCCGCACCGCCGCCGCATAGAGCCCCGCCTGCAGCAGCAGCTGCAGCGGCAGCGCCGCGCCGCCAAGCGTCAGCCAGTCAAGCAGGTAGTTCAGGTGCAGCATCGTCGGCAGCAGGTCGGTCGTGGCGTAAACGCCGAGCAGGTGCTGCACCGGGCCCGACCAGTCGCCGTGCGCGACCGCATACAGCCCCAGCAGTCCGACCAGCGCCAGCACCTCGCCCGTCGCCAGTGCGCGCCGCCAGCCGACCCGCCGGGCGAGCAGGATCAGCAGATACGCGTCGATGAGTATGCCCCACTGATGCGTCAGGCCGAGCGCCAGCATCGCCGGCAGCTGCCATTTCCCGCCCGCCGTCGCCGGCCGCCAGGCCAGCACGAGCAGCAGCCAGAACGGGCTCTCGTACAGGTCGTGCCGCACCAGCCAATAGGGGAGGAACCAGAACGCCGCGACCAGCAGCAGCAGGCCCGGGTCCCGCCCGGCGCGGCGCATGAGCAGCGCCAGCAGCAGCAGTTCGCAGCCGAGCGTCAGCCAGCGCGGGTCCGCGTGCAGCAGCACCGCCGGCAGGTAGAACGCGATCAGGCCGGGAAGGCGCGGCGTGTACCCCGCCACCCCGTCCGCCAGCAAATGCACATGATAGGGCGAGATGCCGTGCAGCAGATCGCCCCCGGCCGCGAGCAACACCGGCAGCATATCCGACTTGAGCGGGGTCAGGGGGAAAAGGATGAGCGGGATTAGTTTGGCGGCAAGCAGCGCGCCCAGCAGCCAGCCGATGAGCACGCCCGGCCGCGACCCGCGCGCCGACCGCGCATAGCCGAGCCAGACCATGGCGATCGCCGCCAGGGTCAGCCCCGCCAACAGCAGCGGCTGCAGCCGATAGCCGACCGCGGCGAAATGGCGCGCCTGCAGCCACTGCAGGCAGCCGGCGACCGTCAGTTCCGCCGTGAGCAGCAGCGGCAGCAGCACCGCCGGCAGCGGGCGGGTCGGCCCTCGCCCGCCGTCGGGCCGCGCCAGTTCGCGCCCGCCGCGCACCACACACCAGGCCAGCAGCGCCAGTTCGGCCAGCACCATGACCTGCATGAGCGCCGGCGCGGTGGTGCGCGGGAACGGGAACCAGCCGTCGCCGCGCACCTGCAGCACCGCCAGCAGGCCGAGCAGCATCACCCCCGCCACCGGCAGCCGCAGGGCGGGCATGCGCCGGTTACTTGCTGGCGCCGGTCATGCCGGCCAATAATTGCGGCTGATACCAGATCTGCGTGTCGCTCGCCGTCTCGCCCGGAGCCAGCATGACGCTGCCGTCCTGATAATTGAGCGGCCCGCGGAAAAGCGCGCCCGGGTCCTGCGCCAGTTCCCGCGTGTAGCGCTCGACCTGTGCGGCCTGCGCATTGCTCATACCCGCGCTGCGCACGAACCCGACGCTGGAGCTGTCGGCACTGTTGATATCGCGCCACTCCGGTCCGTCCCAGACAAAATACGGCTGCCGCGCGCCGGAACGCGCCTGCTCCACCGCGCGGCGGAACATGGGATACCAGTTGAAATACGGGACGCCCAGCGCCGCGTCGGGCGCCTCGGCGCAGCCGTCCCGGAAATTGTACGGGATCGCCCAAACCTGTTTCCCGGCGCGCCGCAGTTGCCCCGCCTTGACCAGCGCCTCGGTCGTGTCGAGCCCCGAGATCACCACATCGTATCCGCCGGCGAATAATTCCTCGCTCACCCGCGTCGGGTCGAGCGTCTGCCCCGGGATATTGAACCAGAACCCGATCCACTTCACCGTGAAGGTCAGCTCGCGCGGGTCGCGTCCGCGCACATCCGTCCATGCGCGCAGCGCGCCGAGCCAGGTGGCGTTGGCCAGCCGCCGCGTCTCGTCGTTGATCAGCGGGCCGAGATAGCCGATCTTTCCCGTCTGCGTCGCCAGCGCCGCCGCGTAGCCCGCGATCGCCTCGCCAAATTCCATCCGCCCCATCACATTGGCCAGGTTGGGGAGCGGCTGGTAGTTGTGCCCCGCCGGCCACGCCACATCGCCGCTGGCGTTGATGAAGAACACCTCGGGATGCCGCCGCGCCGCCTCCGTCGTGCCGTCCTTGAAATCGTCCGACCCGGTGATGATAAGCTGCGCCCCCTGCGCGATCATTTGCTCCGCAAGCTGCGGGATGGTCACGCCCGGCTTGGCGCCGGGGTTGACATTGTCGATGACGATCAGCTTGACATTGGGCAGCGTCGCTTCCACCCGGCGCATCGCCTCGTATTCCGCCTGGCTCCAGCCGTGGTCGCTGGCCGGCCCGACGAGGATGAGGCCGACCACGAACGGCGCTGCGGCCGGCGCCGCCGGCTGCGGTTCGCGCCCGCACCCTGCCGACACGACGAGCAGTGCCGCCGCCAGCACCCCACACAGCCATTGTCGCCGATAATCGATTGGCCGCCGCTGCCCCACGCATTCCTCCGGGTCACACCCTGATGTCTGCTATGGTAACACTGGATATGTTGGCCGTCAATTATTGGTTGGAAGCGGTTGTGGCGCAATTTCTGTGTGAGTTGCCCGGGCATTTTCAGTCTGATGCAGTGGGGTTCAATGTTTCGGCTCTATGCCATAATGTGTGGGTTAGAATAAAGACGCACCGACGACAAACTGGT
>CAZFBR010000065.1:0-14713 GCA_964517215.1 uncultured bacterium | reverse complement strand
GGCGACGACCTGCTGATCGGGTCGCGGTTCATCCCCGGCGGGAGCGGCGGCACTGTGCCGGCAGGACGGCGTCTCGGGATGGTCTTTTTCGCCGTGCTGATGTCGCTGCTGACCCGACGCCGGCTGACGGACACGACCTCGGGCTTCAAGCTCATCGGGCCGCGTGTCCTGCGGCCGCTGGCCCGCGGCAATTTCGCCGATTTGCATGCCGAGGCGATCCTCTACCTCGCGCTGCGCGGCTACCGCATCGGTGAATTTCCCATTACCGTCGCGCCCCGGCAGCACGGCACGTCGATGTATGGCGCCGCCGATGCGCTGCTCTATCCGCTCAAGGTCCTGACAATGCTTGGCATCGTGCTGGCCGGACGGGTGCTGGAAGGAGAGCAGGCATGCTGACGGCGGTGCTGCTGTTGCTGCTGGGCAGCGAATGGCTGTGGATTTGTACGCTGGTGCGCCGCGAGCGGATGTACATCGGCTATGCCGTACTGTGGCTGCCGATGCTCCTGCTCACCGCGGTCGGTTTCGGGCTGGCGGAATGGCTGGTGCCGTTTGCCGGCCTGCCTGGCCTGTTTCTGGCGTTGTTTCTCGCCGCCCTTTGCGGCGGGCTCATCTACCTGACCGCGGTGGTTTCGGTGCTGGCGGAGAAACAGCGCCAGGTGGCCAGGTACATCGCCATGACGGAATTCGAGCGCACGTTTCCAGCAGCCTGATATGTCGCCACTTCGTTTCGCCTTGCCGGCATTAACGGGATGCCTGCTGCTGTTGCTGGCATGCGGGAATGGCATTGGCCTGCAACCGGATTCCTTCAAATACCTCAGTGTGGCGGAGCATTTTGCGGCTGGTGACGGGTTTCGCCAAACCTCGTACGACGGCACCATCGTCGCCGTGCATAACTTCCCCCCCCTCTATCCGCTGCTGCTGGCGGCCGGGATCCGGGCAGGGATGGAGGGTACGGACATTGCGCTGCTGTTCGCGCTGGTCGCCTTGGCGGTGACGATATCCTTGACGGGACTGCTGGCCGGGGAGGGTGGCGCCTCGGCTGGCGTCGCGATCCTCGCGGCGCTCTGGGTGGCATTGGCACCAGACATGCTGCAGGTCATGAGTATGGTGCTCACGGAAGCGTTTTTCGTCCCCCTGACCTTGGCATGCATGGCCGCGCTCATGCGCGGGCTTGATGCCCGCCCGGGCTGGCTGGTTGTCGCTGCCGTGTGCGCGGTGCTGGCGCTGCAGACGCGGTTCATCGGAGTGGTGTTGGTCGCGACTGGCGGAGTGATGTTGTGCCTGCACGGTAGCGGGCGGTGGTACCGCCGCCTGACAAGAGCCGCAACCTGGTGCACGGCTGCCCTGCTGCCGGGCGCGGGCATGGCGGCATGGCAGTACCTGCACGGGGTGACACCGGGTGCACGCGCTTTGTTTAGCGGATCTGTCCCTTGGCCAAAACTATACGCCGGTGCCGGTGTGATCAGCAAGTGGTTGTTACCGGTCGAAGTCCCCGTCGCTGTGCGGGCAGTGCTGGTGGCAGCGCTTGCGGGTGCCGCGGTTGCCTGCTGGCGGCGAACCGGTTGCCTGCTGCTGGGTCCGGCCCGACGCCTCCTGCTGCTGGCCGGACTGTATGCAATCTTCACAGTCGGGTTTCTGACCATCACCATCATGTTTGCTGACGCCAATGTAAGCATCGACCATCGCTACCTGCTGCCGGTGTTTCCTCCCCTTGTCGCCACAGGAGGGGCACTGTTGTCGCCTGCCGCGCCCGGTGGTGCTGCATTCCGAAAATGCCTGCTGCCACTGCTGGCAGTGCTGTTGTGCGTGCAGGGCACGCGGGCAGCGCTGTGGACAGTCCGGTCCAGCCGTGAAGGGCTTGGCCTGCATGCCCGCTACTGGCAGGAGGCAGTGACGTGGAACGTGATCCGCGGCCTGCCTGCGGGCGTGACGGTCTACAGTAACGCGCCCGACCTGCTGCAGTATTATGCGGGGCGTCCGTCGCGGATGCTCCCCCCGGTATTTGACGCGGGCACCGGGCAGGAGAATCCCGTGGTGACGCAGCAGCTCGGGGATATCGGCCAGGCGGTGATAAACGGCCAGGCGGCAGTGGTCTGGCTCAACCGCATAGGCTGGCGCCGGTATTTTCCTCCGGAACTCCTCCGCCGGCTTGACACCTTGCTGGCAGAGCAGGTTCCCGGGCAGGCCGTGGCTGCGCCCGGCGGTACGATTGAAAGCATAGTATATTTCCACTCTTGAAGTTATGCTGGTATCGGGTGAAGTACGAATATTGACAATCAATCCGATTTGGCTTATAGTTCAATAATGAACAGTGGCAAAGCGGGCTGCATGCTTACCGACAAGGAACTCGAACTGATAAACGTGCTGGGGCGGCAGCCCCACACCTCGCAGCGGTCATTGGCGAATGAGGTGCGCATCTCGCTTGGCATGGTCAATCTCTTCGTGCGCAAGCTGACGAAGAAAGGGTTGGTTACCGTCCAGAAGATCAACCGGCGCGACCTGCGCTATATCCTCACTCCGGCGGGGCTTAAGGCGCGCGCCAGCTATAACCTGCAATATCTCGACAAGCGCTTGACCCACTTTGTGCGCGCCAAGGAACTGGTGACGGAAAAGCTCGACGAGGTGCTTGCCGGCGGATTCCATTCCGTTTACCTGATGGCGAAGGGGGAATGGTCGGAGATTGGTTTTATTGCCGCGAAAGGCATGGGCATCGATCTGCTGGGATTTGTCGGCACTGTTCCAGGGAGCCGGGTCCTTGGTTGTCCCGTCTATACGATCGAGGAAATGCTCGCCAGGCCGCATGCGGTGGACACCTGCCTGCTGGTGCTTAACGGGCATAATCCGTCGGCCCAGGAGAAGCTTGCCGGCCGAATTGCGGTGCGTCGTGCCTGAACTGATCATTCCTGCCTCGCCGGTGCTGAGCGATTGGCTGGTCATGCAGACGCTGGTCGGGCAGGAAGAACGGGTGGTCGAGCGCCTGCGGCGCCAGTTCCTGCCGGAGGACGAGGTCGCGCATCCGCGGCGGCGGCTGCAGCTGCGGCGGCAGGGTGTATACGTCGACACGGTGAAGACGCTGTTCCCCGGCTACCTGTTCTTCCGCGGGCACTGTGTCGACGCGGCAGCATTCAGGGAACGCATTCTCAGTTTGACGCGCTCCCGCTGCGAGCTGCCGGGGATGGTCAGGATACTCGGCCAGGGGCAGCGCCCCATGCCGATCTACGAGCACGAAGCGCAGCTGATCTGGTCGATGATGAACGAGGCGGAAGTGATCGATTACTCGCAGGCCTGTTTCGTGGGCGCCACGGTAAAAATTGTCCGCGGCCCGCTGCTCGGGCACGAGGGGATCATCCGCCGGGTGAACCGGCGCAAGGGGCGCGTGACGGTGGAGATGCAGCTGTTCGGGGCGGTGAATTGCACCGATCTCGGCGTGGAATATCTGGAAGTGACAGCGGGCGGCTGCCCGCGGTAGCACGAATGGCAGGGCCCGCGCGCGCGCGCGGGGGAACGGAAACGTGACATGGGAAGAGTCGCGGTTATCGCGGAACTCGGGAACAACGCGGCGGGCGATGTGGCGCTGGCGCAGCGGATGATCGATGCGGCGCAGGCGTGCGGGGCTGATGTTGTCAAATTCCAGGCCATCCACCCGCGCCAGCTCGTTGGTGCCGACCATCCTGCTGTGGGATTGCTCGAGCGCGAGAGTTTCCGCGACGCTGATTTTGCCGCGCTCAAGGAGCACTGCGACCGCGCCGGCATCGAATTCCTCGCAACCCCGTTCGATCTTGACGGCATCGACCTGCTGGAACAGCTTGGTGTCAGGCGCTACAAGGTGGCGTCGGGCGAGCTGACCTGGCCCGGGTTCCTGCGCGCGGTCGGGCGCACGCGCAAGCCGGTAATTATGTCGACCGGCGGCGCGACGGAAGAGCAGGTGGAGCAGGCGCTGGGTTGGCTGCGTGACGGCGGGGCGCAGGAGATCACCCTGCTGCATTGCGTCTCCGCCTACCCGCCGCCTGACGATGAGCTCAACCTGCCGCGCATTCCGTACCTGCGGCAGCGTTTCGGTCTGCCGGCCGGTTTTTCCGACCACAGCGCGGGCTGGGAGATGGCGGTTGCGGCCATTGCGCTCGGCGCGGCGGTGATCGAGAAACATTTCACCATCGACCGGTCGCTTCCCGGGGTGGATAATCCGATGTCCATCCTTCCGGCGGACCTGCGGAACATCGTCGCGGCGGCCCGCCGCCTGCCGGCGGCATTGCAGGACCGCGGTACGGGAGCGCAGCCGAGCGAACAGGGGTTCGTCACCGGCGGCCGGCGGGGTCTGTACGCCGCCCGCGACCTGCCCGCCGGCACTGTGCTGGCAGCGGGCGACGTTGTCGCCCTGCGGCCGGTGGGGGAGCTGACGCCGTATGACCTGCCCCGGGTGCTCGGGAAGAAACTGCTCTGTTCGGTGACGGCGGGCGCGGCGTTGGCCGCGGCCGCGTTCGCTCCGGACGGCAACTGAACACGCTCATGCCGCGCGACGGTGCTATCAGCGAAAATAGTGAACGCAAAGAGCAGCGGTATCAGTGGCATTTGCGGGTGCTGCCTGACGGGCAGGGGCGCGGCTGATGGTGCAGCGGGTGCTGCTGACAGGCGCCGATGGCTTCGTCGGACGGCATCTGTTGCCGCGCCTCGCTGCGGCGGGATACGAGGTGTTGCCGTGCGACCTGCGGCAGGGGTGCGACCTGACGCAGACCGGCGCGCTTGACGGTTTTCGCGACCGCGGCATCACGACGGTCATCCACCTGGCAGGTTTGGTTTTTGTCCCGGCAAGCTGGGGCGACCGCGATGCGTTCACGCGGGTTAATGCCGGCGGGACGGAGCAGGTTGCCGCGTTCTGCGTACAGACGGGCGCCCGCCTGCTCCTGGTCAGCGCCTATGTCTATGGCATCCCGCAGTACCTGCCGATCGATGAATGTCATCCGCCGTGCCCGAATAATCCCTACGCGGCGTCAAAACTGGCGGCGGAGGCGGCGGCCCGCGCGGCCGGAGTGCCGCTGACGATCGTGCGGCCGTTCAACCTCTACGGGCCGGGGCAGGATGAACGTTTCCTCATCCCGTCGCTGGTGGCGCAGGCACGGACGGGGGCGGAGATCGTTGTCAACGACCTTGCACCGCGCCGCGATTACCTGCATGTCGACGATTTCTGCGCCGCCCTGCTTGCCCTGCTGCACGATGACGACTGGCACACGCCGCGCGTCTTCAATGCCGGGGCCGGGTGTTCACACAGCGTTGGCGAGGTGCTGGAACTGCTCAACGAACTGCAGGGCGGTACATTGCGCTGGCGCGCGCGCGGCGTGTGTCGCGAGAACGAGATACCCGACACCGTGGCTGATTGTCGTGCACTGCAAGCCGCCACCGGCTGGTATTCGCGCATCACGCTGCATGACGGCTTGGCCATGCTGCTGGAAACGGCATGGACTGGAAACAGGTGAGGTGTGGCGTTACGGCAACGGACGGCTTGCTTGCCGACCGGATAAGTGTTAGAAATACGCCGTACGTGCATCCGAAGACGTACGAAAGGATGGCGGAATGAACTGGAAGAAAAGGACGGTGGCGGTGACGGGAGCGGGCGGGTTCATCGCCAGCCACCTCGTCGAAGCGCTGGCGGCGCGCGGCGCGCGGGTGCGTGCGCTCGTGCGGTACAACTCGCGCAACGACCGTGGCATGCTCGAACTGCTGCCGGCAGCGCTGCAACGCAACGTCAGCATCACGGCCGGCGACCTCCGCGATCCGGAAGCAATGTACGACCTGCTTGACGGCTGCGATGCCGTGTTCCACCTCGGCGCGCTTATCGCCATCCCCTATTCCTACCAGCACCCGCGCGAGGTGGTGGAGACCAATGTTCTCGGTACGCTGAACATCCTGCAGGCGGCGCGCCGACACAAACTGCGCTGCGTGGTGCATACCTCGACCAGCGAGGTGTACGGCACGGCGCGGCAGGTGCCCATCAGCGAGACGCATCCGTTGCAGGGGCAGTCGCCGTACAGTGCGAGCAAGATCGGCGCCGACAAGATCGCGGAGAGCTTTGCCTGCGCCTACGCGCTGCCGGTCGTCACGGTGCGCCCGTTCAACACCTACGGCCCGCGGCAGTCGGCGCGCGCGGTGATCCCGACAGTCATCACGCAGCTGCTGGCAGGGAACACCCTGAAACTCGGTTCGCTCCAGCCCACCCGCGATTTCTGCTATGTCGCGGATACGGTGGCCGGATTCATCGCGGCGGCGGAAACGGACAAGGCGGTGGGCGAGGTCGTCAATCTCGGCACGGGGTGCGAAATCAGTATCGGCGCGCTGGTGCAGCTTTGCGGCGAACTGCTGCAGGTGAAACCAAAGATCGTCATCGAGGCGCGGCGCCGGCGGCCGGAGAAGAGCGAAGTGGAACGCCTGCTGGCGGACAACCGCAAGGCGAAGAAACTGCTCGGCTGGGCGCCGCATGTGCCGCTGCGCGCGGGACTGCAGCTGACCATCGACTGGTTGCGTGCCAACCGCGAGCGCTACCGCCCGGGGGAGTACACGCGATGACACGGAGAATCCAGCAGGCGGTAATCATGGCGGGGGGGCTGGGCACACGCCTGGCGCCGCTGACCAAGGTCATTCCCAAGCCGCTGCTGCCGGTTGGCGAGCGCTCAGTGCTCGAGATCCAACTGCAGCACCTGCATGCCTGTGGCGTGCGCGAAGTGTTTCTGGCGCTCGGCTACAAGGCGGGTCTGTTCGAGGCCTATTTCGGCGACGGAAAAAAATACGGCCTCGTGCTGCACTACAGCCACGAGGAAAAGCCGCTCGGCACCGCCGGGCCGCTGCGGCTGCTGCGCGGGCGCCTGCACGGGCAGTTCCTGCTGGTCAACGGCGACATCCTGACCAATTTCGACTACCGGAAATTGCTCCGGTTTCACGCCCGGCAGCGGGCGGAGTTCACCATCGCCACCAAGCAGGTGACCCTGCCGCTGCATTACGGGGTGGTGAAACATCTGCACGGGCGGGTGCGGGAGATCGTGGAGAAGCCGTCGTTGTCGGCGGAAGTCAATGCCGGCATCTATGCGGTAGATGCGGGTGTGCTCGACCTGCTGCCGGCGCGCGGGGCATACGCGATGGACAAGCTGATTGCCCGCCTTTTGCGTGACCGGCGCCGGGTATTCCGCTTCCCGCTTGATGCCTACTGGCTGGATATCGGGCAGTTGGAGGACTATCATCGCGCGCAACAGCTTTTTGTCAGCTGACGGCGCGGGTAGTGGCGGCTTTTGTGGTGGATCTGTGACGCGCAGGGGAAACGAGCGGAATTTCTGACTACCGTTGGTGTAATAATCTGCATATCATATTCTATTTAAAGACAATATAAAGCTGTTTGCCCAACAAATGCGGGCGTAAAGTGTTTTGCTGTAAAAACCGATAAGGATCGTAGGAGCATCGAGCCACAAGGAGGTGAGCGAGATGATACAGTCGATTGATGCAGTAAGCGCCGCCGGCATGGTGGCGAGTCGCGTTTATATGAATCTGCCGGCTGCGACAACCGGCAATTCCCGCGCAGGGGTGAACGATCAGGTGGCGATTTCAGCGCAGGGCCGGGCGTGTCAGACGGCGCGGGACAAGGCCGGCGAAGTGACGGAGAACGAGCAGATCCGCGAAGCGCTGGTGCAGGCGATGAAGGAGCAGCTGGAAAAGAATCCGTTCCCGGCCGGTAAAGTTGCCGACCTGATTGCCGATAAGATAATTAACGGTTGGGGGCGGATCGGGATCAGTTAGCCGCCCCGGCATTATTCATACCTACATAATTATCCCCCAGGAAAAGGGTGGGTTCCTCGAGAGCCCATCCTTTTCCACTTTTTATTGTGCGTTATCCGTCGTGAATGGCAAATCACGACGACAGAAAGGTGAGTCAGCGGTATAACCGTGAATGCGGTTTGTCTGCTGTTCTACCGTCTAATGTCGTCAGGTGCCGTCACCGTATCGTCACGGAATTGCCTGAGCAACAGGTCAATCCAATTCAGGTTGAACTTGACCTTGCCCGCGGCGATGGAGTGGCGACTAACGAGGAAATTGCCCGCTGCGCCCGTGTCATCAAGCAGAAACGCTCACCCCATAGTTGCTCACCCACTTTGGTATAGCATACGCCTGTCGGAGCACTATCCGGGTCTGCGCGATGTAGACCTCTTTCCAAGAAATTCAACCGCTCGCATAACACTAATACCAGCAATTCATAATAAATTTTACCATTTTCAGATAATCATGGCCGCCGTTGCCTTTCTGTGGTATAATATACCTATGATCGTTACTACACCAACGCGTACAATAAGAAAGTTGGCCATACGGCGATGATGATACAAAGCATGAGGGAAAACGAATGAAACGATTATGGGTGATTGCGATTTTGTCTGCGATTGCCGGCGGCTTTATTATCGGTAAAATCACTCCCTCAGCAGCGGATACGGCTCAAGTAGCATCCCCAAATGCCTCTAACCCATACGCAAATGAGCGCGAACTGTTTCGAAAAGTCGTATTAGACCCAACTGGTCACGCTGTCATTATTGCTATAGGCATCACTGAAACAGAATACAATTGCGGTGCTCCACATTACGCTATCCTTCATAAGCTGCCGCCAGATACAACTCCGGATGTTATATTGCCTGGCTCTGAAATATATGCGTGGGCAAGAGACGGCAGCCAATTTGCACTTGAAACTTGGGTTGAATCCGAGACTATGACCCCATTGATTGTTTCTTATGACGCCGCCGGGGACACGTTAGCCTCTTATGGGCCGGGGTATTGTCCGACCTATGCAGAAGGAAATGACACAATATATTTCTTTCAGGATGTGCCATCGCCCGACCTTCTTAATGATTTGGGATATTTGTATCCACCGGCGATATCCAATTACCCAAACATTTGTGCGTATGATGTGCATTTGGGAACCCAAACTATTATCGCTTCTTTTGACAAGATGCTGACATTCTTTCCTCCGAATATTGGTGGAGACGCCAGATTGACGCCAGTTTTTGAAACCGTGAGGGACTATTCGCTATCGGGATTTCTGTATTCCCGGTCAGGTAATCCGCAAACACCCCTTTACAGATTTACTGTATTTCAACATGCAGGAGTGAAACGAATTGAACCATATCGAGAGTAACCGGCCAACTTCGCGCTGCTGCGCTTCGCCGCTGGCGCGGCTTCAACGCAGAGCGCTAATCGTTGTGCTGGATAAAATGAGATTATGAAACTACTCGGAGTCAGAAAAGAAATTCTGATAGCGGCGGCAGTAGCCCTGATCAATATCATTGTTTTCGGAACAGTCAGCCCGTATTTCATTTTCGAGATACACCATCACTGGATGGTCCCGTTTTTCTGCGCAGTTTTCTTTCTTCAGGCGATCGCTGCTGTAAAACTCCCGGTTGACTGGGGAAAACCGATATATTTCGTGCTGTTCGCACTAACCTATTTTACGGGCATAATTTTCGCTTGGCGCCAATTTTCGATGTTCCAATGCTTTCGACATTGCGAAGGCCGTTTGGCGGTAGGTCTCGGGTTTCTTACATTGACTTTCCTTGCTGCCTGGCGGTCTGTGGCGTTTCGCAATAGCCGTATAGCGCTTTGGTCGGCGGGCGTGTTTGCGGTCTGGGCGATTATCGTTACGGTTTTGGGGTTCGCGTATGGTACAATTAACTTCAGTTGACGCACAACTTCGCGTTCCTGCGCTTCGCCGCTAGCGCGGCTCAACGCAGAGCGCTGATCGTTAGGGCACTAGATGAATGAGATGATGAAAGAATTGATTGCATCAGTTCATCGGTTGTCCTTATCAGCCGAAGGGCAACTCGCATCGCTGCCAGATGGATGCTGCAAGGCTGACGAACTCGCTCTTGATTTCAATGATGCTTGGCGTGTTGTTGTCGCAGATGTTCCGCCGGAGGCGGAACCAATGATAACTGAATTGGATCAACTACTTGAATCAATGAGCGGCCAGGATAAAAATGAACTCTGGACCGATACGGCACTCAAAACTAAACCAGAATGGGCACTGATTCGAGAAAAAGCGAAACGGATCCTTGAAATTATACAAACGGCGCCCTAACTTCGCGCTCCTGCGCTTCGCCGCTAACGCGGCTCAACGCAGAGCGCTAATCGTTAACCTGTGGAGATGATATGAAACGAGTACATGTATATGTCCTCTTGATATCATTGCTCGCGCCTGGATGCCTATTTCATTACAAGGAAGTAATGCTTGCTACTCTCGCAAGAAACTTGATAACTGAGAATAGCTTAAGTAATGGGACGATTATTGCATACTTGGATCCACAGATGTCAATTATCCATCCACAATATTCTGTTGAGCAAGCGTGGCAGGTCAACGATGGCGGATTGGAAAAAGCAAATCGAGAAATGTATCGTGCCGCGATTACACAAAGAAGGCCGACCGTTGATATCAAAATTCGGTCAATGTCGATGGATACGGCGATTGTTACAACAACCCATTGGGGACGTCAGACTGATTGGTATATGACCCGAAACGGCGGACAATGGAATATAGGAGCACATCGAATCGTAAATGAATATCAATGAGCACGGAGCATATTTAGGAATACCGAACAACAGGTTAACTTCGCGCTTCTGCGCTTCGCCGCTGGCGCGGCTCAACGCAGAGCGCTAATCGTGAACCTCGAGAGCCCATTCAATTCCACTTTCTGTCTGCAACGGTAACGATATTCATGAAACGAACAACCGGATAGGTTGACGGCGCTCGTGCCGCATTCCGGAATGCAGTTGTGCCGGTTGTTGGGCCGGAGGTCCGGACTGCAGGTACGGCAGCGTGCCGTTGCGCACCATGCCGTCCCGCTGCCGTCGCCGGTCCGTCGGGATGATATTTCGGAATTTGATTGACGCTGCCGACGGGGTCTGATACCATGGTGCCATCATGGAACGGGTGCATGCGCTGCGGCAGGGCGCGGAGTACTTCGTCTATCGTACGCTGGGCGGGGTGGTGACCGCGGCGGGCTGGGAACGGCGCCGGCCGGCTGCGGCGGTACCGGGCCCGTGGGATGAGGCGGTGCTGGCCTACCTGACCGGCGGCGGTGACGCGCTGCTGCGGCAGGTGCCGGTCGACCTGACGACGCTTTCTCCGTTTGCCCAGGAGATCCTGATTCACACCCGCCGCCTGCGGTTCGGGCAGACCGCCACCTATCAGGAACTGGCTGCTGCCGCCGGAAAACCGGGCGGGGCGCGGGCGGCTGGTCAGGCGCTGGGATGCAATCCCGTGCCGCTGTTCATTCCCTGCCATCGGGTGCTGGCGGCCGGCGGCTGGGGCGGGTTCTCCGCGGGGCTGGCGCGCAAACGGCGGCTGCTGGCTCTTGAGGGTGCGGTCCGGCCGGCGGTGCGCCGGCCGCGGAGCCGGCGTTGATGCTGCTCTGGATCCTTGCCTTTACCGCGCTCTTTGCGCTGGCGATCGGGCTGCCGTTCTGGTATTTTTCGCTGCGGCCCAAATGGCTGTATGACGGCGCGCAGCAGTGCCGGACCCAGGGCAACATCCCCGAGGCGCTGGCCCGGCTGACGAAGTTGCACCACGATTATCCCGACCATCTGCCCGGTGCCTGGCGCTATGCCGAACTGCTGCATGAACGCACCCGGCTGGCCGAGGCGCGTGCGGTGCTGGAATTCCTTGCCCGGCAGGTGCTGACGGAACAACCGTCGACGATCGAGGTGCGGCGGCTGCTGGCGCGCACCTGCGCGCAGCTGCATGATTATCCCGCGGCTTTGCGGGAATACGACACGCTGATCGCCGTGGCGCCGGCCAAAGTCGACTATGTTTTCGAGCGCGGGCTGCTCCGGCGCGAGCTCAAGCAGTGGGCGCCGGCGCTCGATGATTTTGCCCTGGTGGTGCGCGAGCGCGCGAATTTCGACGAGGGACTGTGGCGGCAGGCGGAGGCGCTGCTGGCACTGCAGCGGCCGGCGGAGGCCAAACCGGTCCTGCGGCGGCTGGTGGAACTGCGGCGCAACCATGCGCAGGGGCTGTCCGCACTGGGCGGGTTGCTGCTTGCCGAGGGGGATGCTAAAGGGGCGGTTGAACTGCTGCAGGCGGCGGTGAAGGAGGCGGGCGACCGGGCGGCCGAGCCGTACGCCCTGCTGGCCCGCGCCTGGCGGCAGCTCAATGAGCCGCTGCGCGGCGTGCGCCTGCTCGAAGAGGCGGTGCTGAAATTCTCCGACCGGCAGGAGCAGGCGGCGATCAAGCATGAGCTGGCCTTCGGGTACGACCGCATGGGCGAGCGCGCCAAGGCGCGCACCTGCATGCGCGAGGTGTACGCGGTGCGGCCGGACCTGCCCGGGGTGCGCGAATTTCTCGTCGATGATTTGTCGGCGCTGAACGACGATGACGTGCTGGCGTATTTCAACACCCTGCACCTCGGGGAATACGCGCAGGCGGCGACGGAGATTGTGGAGATGCTGGGTTTCCGCGTGGTGCGGGCGCAGCCGCACTCGTTTGAGGCGCTGGACGTCAGCGCCGAGCGGGTGCGGGACACTTACACGGAGAAGGCGGTATTCAATTTCCGCCGCTGGACCCATACCATCGCGGAACTGCCGCTGCGCGAACTGCACCGGCAGGTGCTGGAAGAACGCGCCCATCGCGGTTTTTTTGTCGCCCCGACCCAGTACACGTCGGGCGCCATCCGCGAATCGCTGGCGCTGCGGGTGGAACTGATTGACCGGGTGCGGCTGGTGCGCCTGCTGCGCGAGCAGCATATGCGCGGCACGCCGCCCGGACAGGGATAGGATGCGATCATGGGACTGATGCAGTGGCTGGTAAAGGTGTTTGGCAGCAAAACCGAGCGCGACATCAAGCGGCTGCAGCCGTATGCTGAACTGACCAATGCGCTGGAACCGCTGCTGACGGTGCGGCCGGACGCTGAGCTGCTGCAGCGCACGGCCAACCTGCGGGCGGCCATCGGCCGCGCGCTGGCGGCACCGGCGGAATTCAATGCCCGCGCGTACGCGGAGCAGCTGACCGCCGAACGGGCGGCGGCGCTGGCGGAATGGCGGCGGCCGGATGCGGCGGCGGCGGGCGCGCGCTGGCTGGCGGACCGCCTGCGGCAGCAGCAGCAGGCCTATGCGGCGGCGTTCAAGGAGGATGCATTCTCGGCGGTGCTGCTGGGGTCGTTCCGCGAGGACCGCATTGCCAGGGCGGCGGACGACTTTGTCCCGCGCGCCGCGGCGTGGTCGGGTGCGGACCAGCTCGATGACGCGTCGTTCCGCCAGCTGCTGCTCGATCTGGGGCATGCGGAAGGCGACCGGGAAGACCCGCTGGCCCTCTTCCTGCCCGAGGCGTTCGCCCTGGCGCGGGCGGCGGCGCAGCGGGTGGTCAACATGCGCCACTTTGATGTCCAGGTCATCGGCGGCACCGTGCTGCATCAGGGACGCATCGCCGAGATGAAAACGGGCGAGGGCAAGACCCTGGTCGCCGTGCTTCCCGCCTTCCTCAATGCGCTGACCGGAAACGGGGTGCATCTGGTGACGGTCAACGACTACCTGGCCCGGCGTGACGCCATGTGGATGGGCCAGATCCACGCCTTCCTCGGCCTGTCGGTCGGGGTGCTGCAGCATGCGGTGAGCTACCGGCTGCAGGCGACCGCGCCCGGGGCGGTCGCGATCCCCGAACAGGTGCACCGGCGCGACGCCTATTATGCGGACCTCACCTACGGCACCAACAACGAATACGGATTCGACTATCTGCGCGACAATATGGCGGTGGCGCTCGACTACTGTGTGCAGCGCGCCAATTACAGCTACGCCATCGTCGACGAAGTGGACAGCATTCTCGTCGATGAGGCCCGCACTCCGCTGATCATCAGCGGCCCGTCGGAGGACAATCCCGAGCGGTACACCGAGGCCGACCGCATCGCCCGCGCGCTGGCGCCGGGCGACGATTTCGAGGTGGACGAGAAGGAGCATACGGTCAATATTACCGACCAGGGCATCCGGACCATCGAGGGGATGCTCCACCTGACCAACTTGTACGACACCCAGCACATGGACCGGATTCACGATTATATCCAGGCGCTGCGGGCGCACAAGCTCTACCAGCGCGACGTCGAGTATATCGTCAAGGACGGCAAGGTGGTGATCGTCGATGAGTTTACCGGGCGGCTCATGCCCGGCCGGCGCTTTTCCGACGGGCTGCACCAGGCGCTGGAGGCCAAGGAGCGGGTGGTGGTCGAGAGCGAGAACCAGACCCTGGCCACCATCACCCTGCAGAACTATTTCCGCATGTACGACAAGCTGGCGGGCATGACCGGCACGGCGGACACCGAGGCGGTGGAATTTCGCGAGATCTACAAGCTGGACGTGACCATCATTCCGCCGAACATGCCCATGGTGCGCCGGGATCTCGACGACGCCATCTATCGCAGCGCCCGGGAAAAGGTCAACGCCATCGTCGCGCGAGTGAAGGAAATTCACGCCACCGGCGCGCCGGTGCTGGTGGGCACCATCTCCATCGAGATGTCGGAGCTGCTGGGCAAGAAACTGCGTGAAACCAACGTGCAGCATAACATCCTCAACGCCAAATATCACGAGCGCGAGGCGGAGATTATCGCCCGCGCCGGCCAGCGCGGGGCGATGACCATTGCCACCAACATGGCGGGCCGCGGCACCGATATTGTGCTGAACGAGGGCGTGCAGGAGCTGGGCGGACTGCACATTC
>CAZFBR010000064.1:0-14764 GCA_964517215.1 uncultured bacterium | reverse complement strand
CGTCCGGCCAAGCTGCTCAAGACAGCGCCCCTGATAATACGCCGCCTGCTGACCTTCAAAGGTGCGCGGATAGCTGGCAACGATGCCGGAAAACTGGGTCAGGGCGCGGGTGAAGTCGCCGCCGTCATAGGTTTCCTTTGCCGCCTGCATCATGCTGCGCGCGTCATTGGCAGCCGCAGCGCACACCGCGACCACCAGTACCGCAAGCAACGCCAGTACCGCACCGGTTCCCCATGATAGCGAATAACCCGTAACCTTCACTTTATCCGTCAGTTACACCACAAGCCAGAATACCCCTCCCCAAGAGTTCAATTATAACACAATGCAACCATGCCGTCAATCAATAATTATGAATGCGCATGCGGGGAGCTACCCCAAGACCGGTACCACTGGTTGGCGTCGCGATTCGCGAGCTGACCACCCGTCACCGCCACTTCGCTGGCATTGCAGGCGGAAGGTCATGCGGGCAGCCGGCCGGCGATGCGACGATCATTATCCCTGTCGCACCAGGGTTGCGCTGCCGGTATCATCTCCGCAGAGACGCGATAAAAAAAACCGGCACCCTGCGGCGCCGGTTGCTCCAAACGATTTGCTTATTCGTCTGCCGGCAAATCGGCCGCCCGCCAGACAAAATGGCGCGTCATGGTCACCGTACGGGCATACCGTTCCGTGCCCGCTGCCGCCAGCGGGTCAGGCAGCACGCTTTCGACAGATTCCTCATGCGTCACGGTCACCTCGCCGCCAGCCGGGTTGCCCGACCGGTTTTCCGCGATCCGCCGCAGCTGCCATTCCCCCCGGCGCTGCTCATGCCAGACGCGGTATACCGCTTCCGTCCCGGCGGGAATCAGGCCGTAGGTGTCCCCCGCGAGCGCGAACCGCATCCCCGCCAGGTCGTTGTCGCTTTCCTCAGTCACCCGCTCGCACGGCACGCCGCGCCAGATTTCGCGACCGGCGCCGCTGAACCGGCGTTGATATGCCAGCGCGCGGTCTGCCGGCGCCGGCGCAGGAAGCGGCCCGCTTTCCGTCCAGTTCCGCGCCGCGTCCGCCAGCGGCGGAAAGAGTTCATGCCAGCAGGCCAGCAGCGTGGCAAAGGTGTCGTTGTCATGCGCCGCCGTGAACCGCAGTCCGCGCTGCGCCTCCAGCCGCGCCGGCCACGGCGCCCGTGCCGTCGGCAGCGGCAGGCCGGCCAGCGCCGCCGGCACCGCCAGGGCGAAGCCCGCGCGATTGTAGAAATATATCGTATCGCCGGCAAAGCCGATGCTGGTGCTGTCATTGCCCGACGTTGCGGTCAGAATGAAGCTGTCGTAGCCGCACTGCACCAGCGCCGCGCCCGTGCTGTCCGTCCCCGTGCAGGTAATGAACAGCTGTGCCCGCACTTCGGTCAGGATGGTCGGGTCGATCCGGTTCGGGTCGGTCACCGCCAGCGGCAGCCGCTGCTCCTGCCGGTAGCGCTCGTCAAGCGTGATCGTGTAGCGCAGGGTTTCACCCGCCGCCAGCGCATAGCCGCGCGGTTCCGCGCTCCCGCCGCAGCCGGCCAGCAGCGCCAGCAGCAGTCCCGCCGCGAGCGCCCTTACCATGACTGCTGCAGGAACGCCGCGAAGGCGCGATTGGTCGCGTAGAGGTCGGCCTTGTGGGTGATCTCCCACGGCGAGTGCATCCCCATGACGCCCGGACCGCAGTCGATGACTTCCATGCCGTACGCGGCGAGGAATTTGGCGATGGTGCCGCCGCCGCCCTCATCGACCTTGCCGTGCTCGCCCGCCTGCCACGGGACCTCATGCTCGCGCAGCAGCCGGCAGATTGCCCCCATGTACTCCGCCGAAGCGTCCGAACTCCCCGACTTGCCCGCCGAGCCGGTGAACTTCGCCAGCACCACCCCGTGGCCGATCAGCGGCGCATTCGACGCCTCATACACATCCTTGTAGGCGGGGACCGGCACCCCCGACACGTCGGCCGACAGCGCGCGCGTCGCCCGCCACACCTGCACCAGGTCGGACGGGATGTCCCTGCTCCCCTGCCGGCGGAGCAGCTCGACCGCCAGATCGGTGAGCAGGCGCGACTTGGCGCCGGTATTGCCTTCGCTCCCCGTTTCTTCCTTGTCGTACAGCAGCATCAGCGCGGTATGCGCCGGGGTGGTGCCGTCGAGCAGCGCCCGCAGCGCCGCGTAGGCGCAGGCGCGGTCGTCCTGCCCGTAGCCGCCGACCAGCAGCCGGTCGAACCCGACCTCCGCCGTCTTCGTCGCCGGGACCGCGCTCAGGTCCGCGCCGATCAGGTCCGCTTCCGTCAGCCCGTATTCCCGGTGCAGGTGGCGCAGCACGCCCAGCTTCAGCTTCTGCCGCGTCTCGTCGTCGCCGACCGGCTCCGCCCCGGCAAGAATCAGCATTTCCTCGCCGGTCACCGCCTCGCGCAGCTTCTTCTCGTTCTGCCGCTTGTAGGCGAGATGCGGTTCGAGGTCGGGGATGGTGAACTGCGGGTCGCCGGCCCGATCACCGACGGCAAGGGTGACTGTCGTCCCGTCGCCGCGCACCGCCACCCCGTGCAGCGCCAGCGGCACATTCATCCACTGGTATTTCTTGATGCCGCCGTAATAGTGGGTGCGCAGCACCGCCACCCCGCTATCCTCGAAGAGCGGGCGCACTTTGAGGTCGAGCCGCGGCGCGTCGATATGCGCCGCGACGATATTCATCCCGTCGGTCAGCGGCCGTTTGCCCGTCACCAGCAGCGCCAGCGCGCGCTGCTTCTGCACGAAGAAATACTTCTTCCCCGCGCCGCGTCCGCCGCCGCCGGCGAAATCCGCGAAGCCGGCCGCGCGCGCCAGCTTTACCGCCTGCTGCACGCACAGTCGCTCGGTTTTGGCCCGGTCAAGAAATGCGCGGTAGTCCGCCGCGTATGCCGTTGCCGCCCGCTTGCGCCGGTCGTCCCAGTCGCTCCATACCGGCCGCGGCCGGTATGTCAGCTGCTGTTCCAGTTCACGCCAGCGGCTTTTCTTCGTTTCCTTCGCCATTACGGTTCCTCCGTTGTCGTCAAGTCAGCGACGCTGTCCAGCAGCGACAGCTGGTTGGCCGCGCCCGCCGCGGCCGGCCGCCGGGCCGCGGGTTTGGCCGGCGCGCTGTCCGTCGGCACGCTCTTTTTTTTCGCCGGCAGGTCCGCGCCGGCAAACAGCACCAGCTGGTCGTCCTCGGGCAGCCCGGCCAGCGCGCCCAGATCGCGCAGCCCGTCGATCTGCGCCTTGTTCACCCCCGCGCGCTCGCGCAGGTCGCGCACCGTGCGGAAGGGCCGCTCCGCCCGCGCCGCCGCGATGCGCTCCGCCACCTTCTGCCCCAGCCCGCCCACGGCCATCAGCGGCGGACGCAGCGCGCCGTCCTCGAGCGTGAACCGGTTCACCGACGAGCGGACAATATCGACCGGCAGGAACCGCTGGCCGCGCGCGTAGAATTCGCGCGCCACCTCGAGCAGGGTCGCCAGCTTTTTTTCCTTGTCGGTGATCTCTTCCGCCGCGTTCAGTTCGGCCAGTTTCTGCCGCACCAGTGCGGCCCCGGCGCAGGCGACGGCGTCGAATTCCGTCAGCTTGATGCTGAAATGCGCCGCATAATAGGCGGCGGGATGATGTACCTTGAAATAGGCGGTGCGCAGGGCCATCATGGTATAGGCCACCGCGTGCGCCTTGGGAAACATGTACTTGATCAGGTTGCACGACTCGATATACCATTCGGGCACCTGGTGCGCGCGCATCTCCTGCTCGTCGGCGGGGGTCAGGTGCTTTCCCTTGCGCACCCGCTCCATGATCTCAAACGCGCGCTTGGCCGGCAGCCCCTTGCCGCTCAGGTAAAGCATGATGTCGTCGCGCAGGGCGATGACCTCGCGCAGGGTCGCCTGCTTTTCCTTGATGAACCGCTGCGCGTTCCCCATCCACACGTCGGTGCCGTGCGACAGGCCCGAAATCAGCAGCAGCTCGCCGATGGTCGTCGGCTTGGTGTCGAGCAGCATCTCGCGCACGAACGAGGTCCCGAACTCGGGCAGGCCGAGCACGCCCAGCCCGCAGTTGATGTCCGCCTTGCGCACCTTGAGCGGCTTGCACGAGGTGAACAGCTTCAGGGTGGCGGGGTCGTCGATCGGAATGGTCAGCGGATCGATCCCGGTCAGGTCGTTGAGCAGCCGCATCATCGTCGGCATATCATGCCCGAGGATGTCGAGCTTGACCAGCTGGTTCTCCATCGCATGATACTCGAAGTGCGTGGTCAGCGCCTTCTCGCCCGCCGCTTCGCCGGGGAAATTCACCGGGGTGAATTCGTTGATGTTGACCCCTGCCGGCACCACCACCAGCCCGCCGGGATGCTGCCCGTTGGTCGACTTCACCCCGACCAGCCCGCGCGCCAGCCGCCGTTCCTCCGCGCGCGCCAGCGTCACGCCCGTCTTTTCCGCGTATTTTTTGACGTACCCGAACGCGTTCTTGAACTGGATGGTCAGCCAGGTTCCGGCGCGGAAGACATTCTCCCGGCCCAGCATCTGCTCGACATACTGGTGCGCCTGCGGCTGGTATTCGCCCGAGAAATTCAGGTCGATGTCCGGGGTTTTGTTTCCCTCGAAGCCGACGAAGGTCTCGAACGGAATGTTGTAGCCGTCGCGGATCTCCTCCGCCCCGCACCCGGGGCACTGCCGCCGCGGCAGGTCGACCCCGACCGGCATCGCGTCGCAGAATTCGAGGGTCAGGCAGTGCGGGCAGCGGTAATGCGGCGCCAGCGGATTGACCTCGGTGATCCCGCAGAGGTAGGCGACGAAGGACGAGCCGACCGAGCCGCGCGACCCGACGAGATAGCCGTCGTCGTTCGATTTCTTCACCAGCCGCTGCGCCAGCAGGTAGAGGTCGGCGAAGCGGTTGGTGATGATCGCCTGCAGCTCGCGGTCGGCCCGCGCCCGCACCGCCGCCGGCGGCGCGTCGCCGCACAGCCGCCGCAGGCCCGCCTCGACCAGCGCGGTCAGCTCCTCCGCCGCCCGTTCCAGCCGCGGCGGATTGAACCCGTCGGGGATCGGCTTGACCGTCCCGATCAGTTCCGCCACCCGCTGCGGCCAGCGCGCCACCGCCAGTTCCGCCGCGGCATCGTCCAGCCACGGAAACTCCGCGCGCATTTCATCCGTCGTGCGCAGGTAGAGCGGCACGTCGCGGTCGACGTCTTCGTAGCCCATGCCCGACTGCATAACCTGCCGGAAAATGCCGTCCTCGGGATCGAGGAAATGCACGTCGGCGGTGGCCACCACCATGCGCTCCGCCGCCGCGCCCAGCTCCCAGATGCGGCGGTTCACCTCGTGCAGATGCTCGACGGTGGTGATCCCCGGATAATCGGGATGATTGAGCATGAACCGGTTGTTGCCCGTCGGCATCATTTCCAGGTAGTCATAGAACCGCGCCAGCTCGGTGAGCGCCGTGTCGCCGGCGCCGCGCAGCAGCGCCTGCGTCACCTCGCCCGCCGCGCAGGCCGAGCCGATCAGCAGGCCGTCCCGACGCTGCGCCAGCACGCTGCGCGGGATGCGCGGCTGCTTGTAGAAGGTTTTGACAAACGAGTGGCTGACCAGTTCGTAAAGGTTGCGCAGGCCGCGCTGGTTGCGCGCGAGGATGATGATATGGTTGGTCTTGCCCTCGTCGTGGCGCAGGGGCGCGGCCATGGTATTGAGGTCCGCGAGCGCGGCCAGCCCGCGCGCCGCCGACTGCTCCAGCAGCTGCGTCAGCAGCGCCGGCAGGCCCCCCTCCTCGCGCTGCCAGCCGGGCGCCAGGGAGCGCGCCCAGCGGTCGAGATCAAGGCAGGGATTGAGCGCGCGGTCAGGCCAGGCGCAGCGCAGGAACGACAGGGCCGTGTCGCCGCCGGCCAGCACAACCGGCGCCTCGCCCAGCCGCTCGCACAGTTCCGCCAGTCCGTCCGCCCGGCCGCCGGGCTGCCAGTCGCGCCGCACCGGTTTGCCCGCCCGGCCGTGCCTGACCGGCCACAGTGTGTAGCCGGACAGGTCATGGCGCAGCGGATCGCCGCCCGTCGACCGCAGCTCCAGCAGGGCACCGGTCAGCCCGGCCAGCGGCAGGCCGGCCGGACAGTTGACCGCCACCGGCGCCGCGTCGGGGAGCAGGTAACCCTCGATGCCGAGCAGCAACTTGATCCCCGCCTTTTTCGCCGCGCCGTATGCCTCGGGGAAGACCTGCACGCCGCCGTGGTCGGTGATGGCGATGGCGGGATGCCCCCACTGTTTTGCCCGCTGGATCAGCCGCTGCACCGGGGTCAGCGCATCGCGCGTCGACATCTGCGTGTGGGCGTGCAGCTCCACCCGCTTGCATGCCGCACCGTCCGCGCGCACCGGTTCCTGCCACAGATTGACCGCTGTTGCCTCCAGCACCACCTCATGGGAGAATTCATCCATCACCAGCCGGCCCGCCACCTTCAGTTCCAGCCCGTCCGCAATGGCGCAGGGGAGCAGGTGGTCGGTTGCCGTGAAGAATTTCACCAGCACCCCCGCCGTGCGCGTGTCAAGATCGAACGTATGCAGGGTGGACCGCGTCTCACGGCCGACCTGCCGGGCGCGATACCCCGCCGCACGGCCCGCCGCCACAACATGTTTCCCCTCGATGGTCAGGAGATCGGGGGGGAGCGGCTGCGGTGCGGCGGCAATCTCCTTGCCGTGCAGGCACAGCTTCTGCATCCGCGCATATTCCGCCGCCTGCGCCTGCGCCGCCGATTCATCCTTCGCCCGCAGGGCCGCATAATCCGCCGCGCGCTGCGCGCTGAAGTCGGCACCGGTGGTAAAGATGCAGGTCAGGGTGCGCCCGGCCAGTATCCCCGCGAGATGCCCGAGCTGCGCCGCCGCACCCCGCCGCCGCAGCAGGTCGACGGTGCCGGCATTGTCGAGCGCCACGGTCAGCCGCCCGGCCGCGACATCCACCTGCGGCGTCGCCAGCCGCAGGGCGCCCGCCGTCAGCGGGGGAAGCTGGGCCAGCAGCTGGTCCCAGTTGTCGCGCAGGATGTCCGCCACCCGGTCGGCCGCCGGCGGCTCCGGGGCGGTAACGGTGATTTCCGCCGCCGCGGGCAGCGCCAGCCGCAGCTGCTCGCACAATTCGCGCTGTTTCGCCGCGTCGATCGGCCGGGCCAGCCGCACCGTCAGGCGCTGCGTCTCGCTGTCCAGTTCCAGCGCGTCCAGTGCAACCCCGGGCACGGGGCAGACCGCGGGCGACAGGCGATACGCCGTCACCGGCCCGCCCCCGCCCGCCCCCGCGCCGTCATCACGGATGCTGCGCCATCAGTGCCAGCGCCACCGCGGGCGCCGGATTGTCGACGGGGATTTCCGTCACCGTGCCGCTGCGCCGCTCGCGCATCTCGAACACGCCGCGCGCCAGCCCCTTTCCCCCCACGGTGAGCCGCAGCGGGCAGCCGATCAGGTCGGCGTCGTTGAACTTCACCCCCGGCCGCTCGTTGCGGTCGTCGAGCAGGACCGCCATCCCCGTGCGCGCCAGTTCGCGGTAGAGCGTTTCCGCCGCTGCCATGGTCGCATCGCCCGGCTTGCCCAGCGCCACGATAATCACGCTGAACGGCGCCACTTCGCGCGGCCAGATGATCCCCTGTTCGTCATGATGCTGCTCAATCACCGCCGCCACCATGCGCGACACGCCGATGCCGTAGCACCCCATCAGCATGGGCGCGCCCTCCCCCTTCTCCGTCAGGTAGGTGGCGCCGAGTTTGTCGCTGTATTTGGTGCCGAGCTTGAAGACGTGCCCCATCTCGATCCCGCGCCGCGCGGTCAGGAACTTGCCGCAGCGCGGGCAGGGATCGCCCTTCGCCACGGTGAGAAAATCGCCCCACGCGTCGACGGTGAAGTCGCCCGGCTGCACGCCGGTCAGGTGATAGTCCTGCCGGTTGGCGCCCGTCGCCGCATTGATCATGCCGCGCACCGTCCAGTCGGCGAGGATGCGCGCCCCCGTGAGGCCGACCGGGCCGGCAAACCCCGTCGGCGCGCCGGTGACCTTCGCGACCGTCGCGTCGTCCGCCAGCGCCAGTTCGTTGACCTTGAGGAAGTTCTTCAGCTTGACCTCGTTGATCTCCCGGTCGCCGCGGATCAGCACCACCACCGGCGTGCCGTCGCCGACATAGACCATCGTCTTGATCAGGTCGCGCGACCGCACCTTGAGGAACGCCGCCACCTCATCCACCGCGTGGATGCCCGGGGTATGGACGGCGGTGCCGCCCGTCGCCGCCGGCGCATCCGCCGGGGCAGGCACGGCCACGCCTTCCGCGCGCTCCACATTGGCGCCGTAGCCGCACGCCTCGCAGGCGATGACCAGATCCTCGCCCGAATCCGCGAGGATCATGAATTCATGCGACTGCGCCCCGCCGATCGGGCCGCTGTCCGCCTCCACCGCCGCGAACGTGCAGCCGCAGCGGCGGCAGATATTGCCGTACGCCGCGTACATCGCCTGATAGGTGCTGTCGAGCGACGCGGCGTCGGGATGGAACGAATAGCCGTCCTTCATCAGAAACTCGCGCCCGCGCATCACGCCGAACCGCGGCCGGATCTCGTCGCGGAACTTGGTGCCGATCTGATAGAGGTTCTTCGGCAGATCGCGGTAGGAGCGGATCTCGTGGCGCACCAGGTCGGTGATGACCTCCTCGTGCGTCGGGCCGAGCCCGAACTCGCGCCCGGCGCGGTCGGTCAGCTTCATCATCGTCGGGCCGTAGATCGACCAGCGCCCGCTCTCCTCCCACAGCTCGCGCGGCTGCATGATCGGCAGCAGCACTTCCTGCGCCCCCGCCGCGGTCATTTCCTCGCGCACGATCTTCTCGATGTTGCGCAGCGTCCGCACCCCGAGCGGCAGCCATGAGAAGACCCCCGAGGTCAGCTTGCGGATGAGTCCCGCCCGCAGCATCAGCTTGTGGCTGATCAGTTCCGCCTCTGCGGGCGTCTCCTTGAGTGTCGGCAGATACAGCTGAGAAAAGCGCATACCCCCCCCTGACCGCCGCCGGTGCGGCGTGGCGATGTGGTGTACGGGAAAACAACACCCCCGGTCGCAGCACGGCAGCAGCCGCACCCGGTCCGGTGGCTATTGGTTCCGCGGCAGGGTTCCCCTCCCATGCCACAGACCATTGATACTACAACCTTCCCCGTCTGTCAAGCACATTTTTTAATGATATTTTTGTCCGGACGGCGGCCGCATACCGGCGCTGCATAACTGTTTGCCATATAACACCATCGACCGCCGTTGCCGCCGGCACTCACGGGACCGTCAAGCTGCGCGGACGAGACGCCGATAATGATGATAGCAACACACCAGACATGGTGTCGGACGGATGATCAGCATGAGCGTTGGCGCAGTCGCCGCAGTCGGCACACAACCGAGCGCATTCATTTATGCGAACAACGTGCCCACGCTGCGCCAGCCCCAGGCGTCGCCGCTCGCAGCGCTGACCAGCAATGTCGAAGCCGTCCAGTCCAGCCAGAAGGAATCGCCGGATTCCGCCTACATCTATAAGGGCGAACTCACCGTTTCCACCGCCAGCTTGCAGGGGGGGAGCGGCACGGTGCATGGCATGGACCGCCGGCAGCTCTCGCAGCTCGCCGACGCGCTCAGCAGCCTGAACGCGGACGATCGCGCCAAAATCCCCTCCGGCGTGAAAGTCGATGCGAACAATATCGGGCAGGTGACGCAGATGGTGCAGGACCTGCCACAGGCGGGCGCCGCGCTGCCCGGCGCTGATTTCCAGCCGCAATTCATCACCAGCGGCATGATGTGTGACTTGTACGCGTAGCCATACCTGTTATTCAGCGACATCATCACATATTGGGCAATTTGCCAGTCAGCCACCAAGTCGTTAACTGTCACACCATAACCGATTGTTTCAATCTCCTGCGATAAACGCCTCTATCTTCCACTCACCATCAGCGTGTGCAATTATCAGCCGATAATCCGTGTTGCTTCTGAGTTTTCTGCTTTCCATCCATCCGAGATTGCCGCGCATCGTAACCACCAGTCGCCACCCTTCCGGTTCAGGATTCCTGACAATATCTTCATAGTTTGCCGCATGAATGATTTCATATGACAGTGTCTCCAGTACTGCGCTGCGTTTGTCCGGGCGTGAATAGACCGCAACATCCGTATCGGTCACCAGCAGATGATACGGATCAATGCCTTCGTCAAGCAACGGCATCCTGCAATCCGTTGAGGGCACCCAGAATGCTCCCTGACTATTGAACGCACCGCCCAACCGCAGAATATTCCCGAGTTCTTCCCAGAACCTGGCCATTCCTCCCGGAGTAGTCTCCCAAAATCGGCGAAACGCCTGCATATCTCCCGGCCGGCAGTCGCCGAAAGTCCATTCGAATGCATTGCTGCAGTGCGTCGTGAACCAGCGGAAATCGCGTCGTGCGTGTGCCTGCAGTATGCCAGCCCACAACGCCTGCAAGCCCGGGATATTCCCCGATTTATCTACCGGCGTCACAAACCGCATATTGGGCTGATCAAACAAGGCGCATGTGTGGCTCCGCAACAGCGTTTTCGCAGCATTGATCTGCTGCTGCGTCAGTTCATTTTCCGTTGATGATGGTTGGTCATTCCATGTGGCATAGTCGATAAGATTCGGTTTGGGAGTCGCCCCGTTGGCTGTTGGGACATAACGAAAACTGCGCGGATCAAATTGGCAGACCGAATTGACAGTCGAATGCGTCACTCTGCGTATCGAACTGTCCGCGAGCAGCTCATATGCAAAGTTTTCAGTTTTATCGATCATCACATCCGCACTGTCGCCATAAATCAAAAAATCTACGTTATGGGCAATAAATGGTCCTTGTCCCTCCCTATGGTTCCTGATGTCCTGTTCAGTGAACCGATCTTCGCTCTCGTTGGAATAGAGAATCGACATTTTTCCGTTGTCATTCATTGCATACAATGTCCCCCGTGAGTGGCTGATTCCCATCCCTCCGCAATTAGCATCACACCATACCCCCGAGCCGTATCCTTCACCCAGGTTGACGATCCTGAAGTCAATTGCATCCGCTTCGTCAATTTTCCGAATGGGAATCCATCGACCGTTTCTTGCCGCGAGAAGCCATAATTCGCTGAATCCACCAGCATGCCCTTGATTCATATCAGTGATTGCAGCTATCGCTTCGTCCGCATTGGCGTATGATATTGAAGCCTCCACCATTTTTATGCTCTGAATATCAAATCCGGTTCCTTCCATGGCGTCCGGGTTTGGTATCCTGGTGAACGCGTTCAATACTGCTTGAATCGTGAGCGCCGGCTTTTCTGCGCCAGCACACGGCAAGACCATAACCGCGTTCATAATTGCGAGCGTTGCCCCAATAACCATTCGTTTCACCGCATTCTCCTTTCACTTCCATTCGCTTCATCCGCAGCGCATCATCTTGAATCGTATGCGCAATTGCCGAGCGCATTTTTCTTATTGCCTTCGCTCAGCCATTCCGGTAATTCCCGAAGTATATTCAGCAATCACCGCCGCTGCCTCAGCCGGCATGGCTGCCGGGGTTTCACTAAATACCACGTATGGCGTCGAGGCATGTTCGCTCGATACTATAACTCCATGTATTGACAGGTCTCTTTCAACAATGCACAACAGAGCTGTTTCTGCTTCTCCCATATGTGCGCGAAGCCCCGACAGCACATAACAGCCATTGCGATGCTCAATCTGTGATTGAACTTCCAGGTTGCAGCATAATCGCGAATAGTCATCCCCAAACAATAACTTGACACGTTCTGCAAACTGCGGGACCGTGGTAAACAATTCGGCCGGGTATTGTCCCTCGAGTTGCTGCAGGGTTGTTATGTTGTAGCTGCGAAGCATTATCGACGAAGCCGGCAGCGTTTCAATATGTCGATTGATATACCGATAGCGTTCTTGTACTGTTCCTTCCCAGCTTACGTTCTTGAACATAATCTCGGCATTATCCTGATCATGGCGTACCGTATAGTCGGTGTAATTCAGATTGTCAACAATCCAGGTAGCGCCTGTGTCGCTGATTCCTATCAAACAATCTGCCGGCGCCACGTTTCCACCGCTTATTTCTCGAATAATCAGCACATCCTCCCCGAAGCTGAAGTTCGGCAAATACAATTTGAGATGGTCAGCACAGTTGATGTCTGGCATGCTTTGGAACGTCAGGTTTTCTCGCCGATCAAGCAGCACCTTCCCATCATATTCATCCTTCACAATTTCAAGAATTCCGCCCACGGTTTGCAAACGATAACTTTGCTTTCCAGCCGATGCCTCCGACACTGCCAATGCCGCGAACAGCAGTATCGTCAAGAACCCCGATGATATTCTGAGCATTTTCTTCTCCCTTCCCGTATTGAACCATAGACGCCCGAACCGTACAACACAGCATCCGCATAAACGCGCGCGTGGTAAGACACGGGCACGCGGCAGACCTCACATCTTGACGGTGAAATACTCATCCATCAGCCGCATCATGTTGAGATAATTTCCGCGCAGCGCCTGCCGCAGTATGCCGCGCCAGTCAAGGCCGTTCGCCAGCGCGACCTTGCGCGCACGATTCAATACGGCATAGGTGAGCCGCGTTTTATCACTGAGATCAAGCACCGGTTTCTCCCGGCACCCTATCCGATTATCCACAAGACAACCCCTGAAACCGCGACGGCCATGCCTCAATTTCAGTGAGCGGCGCTCCATACAGTTTTGCCGTGGGACCGCAGAATACCTTCTCCTGCCCGCCTATCGGATCAATGACCCAGCCGACCGTATAATGCTGTGAAAAGTACGCCGCCTGAGTCTTGCGGTCCATACTGCTGAAAAACACCCCCAGCCCTGGATGACTGTGATACCAACCGACTACCATTTGACCGGAATGCAAAAGCGGCGCGACCCGGTCCCATATTTCCGTGTCCATTTGCACTCGCACCGCGCTGTTCTCTCCCATTCGGCTTGGCACGGCCTGTTCCAGCAGCACGATGCACTCTTCGGGGTCCTGCGATGTTGTCTCATACTGCATCGCGCGCCCAACCAGAATACCGCCCACCTCTTCCCGCGAAGATTGGCAGTGTGCCATGACCCGCGCGCGACATTCGCGCGTCACATACAGGCGCACGCCGTTATGCAGCGCGATCAGCGCATGCAGCACCTGTCGGTAACCGCACCCGCCCAGCTCCCGAGCCAATGCCAGCGGACCGACATCCGGTTTCAGTTTCTGCCAATGCATATTCGCCGCTTTCATACAATCTTGCGCCAAATCATCTTTTTCGGCGCAGCCGGCGGCATCAGCAAGGCATCCACATCCATCGTGGGAAACATGCCGGGATTCTTTCGGCGCATACCGGCATACCAGGCGCTGGCTTCCCGGTTTGCCGGGCTGTTGATATTGACAATACGCGGATCGAATGCCAGCAGGCGCATAATGCGCACAACCAGCATTTCGAGGTTCTCCGTAGCCTTCCAGATGCCGTAGCAGAGCTGGTTATTCGCGTACACATTCGGATTGAAGACCGGCGTGTCGAAATGGATCACCGGCCCGACAAACGGATAGTCTTCCGGTAATGCTATCGTGATCTCGCTGATTTCCTGGCGTACACGCGGGAATTGACTGTCGCGCGCCGTCGCTAAAGCAAGCCGAACACTGATTGTACGCGGCGGTTCGCCAATTGTGCGGGTTATCGCCAGCAGCGACGGCTTACGCGCCTGCAGTGCGCGCAATTTGTCATAATCCGCGCGGCGGCGCTGGGTCAGCGCGGTCATCGCGTCAGCCGGCAACCAGCATATTCTGGATTGCCAGTGTCGCACCGGTTTTGACCCCGGCAGAAACCAGTGTCGCATTGCTGTTTAGCTGCCGCGGCTGCGGACCGCTGACTTCGGCAATGGTATATTGGCCGTCGGCGGGCAACGCCCAATTTTCAATTGCCGCCAGCACAACTTCGCCGCATGTCTGCGATTCGTCAACGGTCAGTGCTTCTTTGCGCGTCTTGTCTGCCGTCTGCACCACCACATCAATATCAGCCATGGTTGCCTCCTTTTGCCTTCTTGCTATCGGTAACCGGACTTCGCCTTCTTGTTCCGGTTCAGCAAGCATTCCGTGTTTTCCGGCACTGTCATTATCAAGGGCAAAACTCGATAATGAACTGCGGCACCGGATTGATATAGGTCAGATATTTCACCGGGACTGGCATTGCGGCAAAGGTTTGCATAAATTCCTCCTCCGTCAGCCGCTCCGCATATTCGATTTTCATCGTAACCGCTTGACATTCCTGGCAGATCATCAGGTTGTCATTCAGCCGGCGCACTGATTCATTGATCACAATCAGTTTGCCGCAATTGGTACAAGTTCCGCGCAGGGCAACCGGCTCGCTCAATACAATTTCGCCTCGATATGCCGCCATGCACGGAAATGCACCGGCACCCGCTCTGCGATCCGCCTGTATTCGCGGAACACCGCGTTGCACGCCGCCGCAGCCGCGGCATTCAGGGTTGCGTGTCAGCACCATCACCGTTGATTCGAGTGTCATCGTGTCTGCGTACTGGCGTATCGCCTGCCGTGGTGCGGCTGGGTGGCCATTGCGCCGGTTCAGCAGCAGCGCCACCATCGCCGAACCCGCTACGCTCGCGGTTATGGCCGTAGTCGGTATCTTCTTTGCCTCGTATGCCGTCTTCTGCAATCGCCCGCAGGAATAGCGCCGCGCCATTGTGTCGTACGCCGAAGGTGGTAGCCCGCATTCGTAACAGGCGCCGTCCGCCTGCGAGCCGTAAGGAAACACTTCCGTCGCGGCATATCG
>CAZFBR010000063.1:0-14926 GCA_964517215.1 uncultured bacterium | reverse complement strand
ATGTTGTTCTGGCTGCTTTGCCTGCGCGGGTCTATGCCGCATAGAGTACAGTGGCGGCGCGCGGTGTTCATAGCAACTTCCGTTGCCGCAATGTGGGTCCTGTTTAGCGCTGGACCGGTGATTGATAGAGAGGGGGTTGACTGTGTCGACTGGCTGACCGCGTATGCGGTTACTGTTATCGCGGTTGGTCTGGTTTTCTGTGTCGCTCTCTATAATCAACTGTCGCGAAGCGAACGCATTGGCTGCCTGTTGCTGATTCTGCTGATTGGCGCCGGTTTGTTCCGCATCGCCGGCCTGCCATTCCTGCACGAGACCCATAATCTGACCGGACGCGTGACCGCCACCGGGACGACGGAACGAGCCGGCACGAAGGTCGAGCTGCAGGGAACCTTCGTCGGACGGGAATGGCTGATTGCGCAGACGATTTCCGACAGCGAAGGCAGGTACTGGTTTCCCGATGCCAAAGAATACGTCACCTTAGTGGAAGGCAAAAAGGGCATCGACCACGGTTGCTGGAGCTGCATGGGAGGTGTGCAGCTGCGGTTCAACCGTGAGGGATTTGAGCCATACATTCTGCGTAATGATATGAGCGGCCAGCCTTCGCTGGTGATGAAGGATGGCATCAATTACCTGCAAATGACCGACGTACAATTACAGTCGCCCGGGACGCGAGCGATGCCGGCAGCAGTGCATGCGGACAGGCAATATCAGTCATATCGCGGGTTATCGGGAGACGCGGACGACCGCAGGAATTGGGAAATGCTGCGCCGCAACCGCAATGCGCCGCAGGACGAAATCGAGGCGCGCATCATTGCCTGCCGTTTCACCGAGGATGAAAACACCTTGTTCCTTGACGATGCCTCCCACCAGCAGGCCTATCGGCGTATTCTCGATGATGCCGCGGCATGGTTGGCTGCCAACCCCGAATCCCCCCATCAGGTGACGGTCCTGACCGCGCAAGCGGGCGCGCATTTCCGCTGCGGTGACCAGGCGCTCTACCGGGAAACCATTGCGACACTGCAGCGTCGTTTCCCCGGAGACGATTGGCACCGGCAACTTGCGGCGATGGAGGCGCGGCCATGACGGCAAACGACCGGCGCCTGCTGCTATACCCGCTCTTGGGAATACTCCTCGCCATTGCGCTCGGACTGCTGCTGGCCAAGCAGCAGCCCGAGGTCGGGGCGGTGACCATGCTGCTCCAATACCTGATCCCGCCGCTCACCGCGCTGATTTATGTCGTCTGCGCACAGCGCGTATCGCTGCACATGAAGAACGCCGGGAGGACAGACGCTGACCGGTTGCTGCTGTTGAGCATTATCCCGGTATTCTTCATCACCTGTATCATCTACCCGGCGATGGTGTATAAGCTCCTGCGTGGTGAAGACCCGTTCAACTACGGCATGACGATTACCCGGGAATATCGCTTTTATCAGGAGAGCGAAGCGTTCGACGTGCGTGCTTTCCAAAAGCGGGATGCGGTGGCTATGGAGATGGCGCTGCCAGCCATACGAGATTTCAACCGGCACCTTGGTTTTGTCTGCCATGCAGAGCCGGTGATAGAGGGCTGGACCGTACAGCTGGGCGGGCGCCATCGCTATAGCAGTTCCTCGCCACCCTACGGCGAGTATGTGGTCGACCCGAAACGGCGTCAAGTGCGTCGTTTCACATATCAGAAAACGGAGTATTACTGGAAAGAAGGCGAGGAAACTGAACCGGTACCTGTCCCGCTGACTACAGAGGCACTTGACCGGCGCATGGCACAATGCGCCGCAGCGCTCACGGTGCCAGCGGGCGCGGTGCCGGTGAAAGATTCAGACCGACCGGGCATTGCTGTCATGCAATCCGCGCCGGAGCAGCTCGACCTGGCGGTGCCACTCTCCGAACGCACCCTTTCATGGCGCAAGGAGTATCGTGGCATTCCGTACCTCTTCAACCGAATCCAAATGACCTTTGACCCGTCCGGCCGGATGGTGTTCTATACGAACGATTGGACCGACAGCGTGCCGTCCGACATTATAGTCCGGGTCGAACGTGACCAGGCCATTGCCTTGGGGCGTGAACAGTTGCGCGTCAAAATGAAGGAAAGCGACGAACCGGAACTGCAAGTGACCGACACTTGGTGCGCGCTGGCCATCGTTCAGGCAGTGCACGAGGAAGGGCGCGACACCAGTCATGCTTTTGCCTATCGATACTTCGATTACCAACGCTTTGGCCCGTATGTGCTGGCCTGGGTAGTGAAATTCCATACAGAAAGGTCGTACGGCAGCTTGGGTATATCCAACAGCAATAACTATGAATATGTGCTGATTGGCGCCGCGACCGGGGAAGTTATCGGCTGCTTCGACGAAGTCTGGCGATTACGGCTGAATTGAAACGTGCCCGATGAATAGAGTGTTTGCACTCCTATTCCGAAAGCGACGGTCGTTTCCGACATCCGTTATGCTGACCGTACTATTGCTTATCGGAATCTTTGGCTATGACATTGGGCTACGGGGATTGCGACTGACTTACGAAGCAGACCGCTCCGCGCAAGCGACCTCCGATATCAACGCGCTGGAATTTCCCGACGTTGTGATGCTTGAGTATGCTTCATTCTCAGAATTCTGCAATAAAGAGAACGTCGGGGATTCTATTTGGCAAGACAGAGCAGGCGTTCACCAGCCAGGCCCCACTGCAACCACAGGCGGGGCAGCGATGACTATCGTCTTGCCGGACGGAACAGTAGTCCTGCCCAGACGCAATGCAACGGTGGTCCACGACGCGGAATATGTCGGACTCATCATTAGCGAATGCGGGCCGATAGAAATCGAACGATACGATTATGACGGTGACCTTGATTGGCGGGTTAGCGCTGGTGAACACGCGCATGCGTTCGGATTGTTGAGCGGAGACAAGGTCATTGTCTATGAATTTGAGAATAATGGGTTGTGGGATAGCGGGCTGGGTTTGTCAACGGTAAGGATATTCAACTGGGATAATGGCAACCAAGTCCGGTGGCTGCATGCCGCAATCGGTTTGTCGTGTATAGCGATGGACCGAAGCGGCCAGTATCTGTATTTATGTTCATCCCGAGGAGACACTTATCCGTGCACCGTGCAGAAAATCGATTTGCAGACGCAGGGGCAAACCGGTTTGGTGGAGCGTTTCAAACGACTGGGTGAAATGGCCAAACAAGGCAGAACGGACGGGATGAAAGCCGTTCTCGCTTCGATAAATGGCGGATATCGCAAAATGGCGATGCGCCATATCGCGCGGGTTTCGCTCAGTGCCGGCCATGTTGAAACAATCGATTATTTGGTACGCGAATGCGGGTATGACGATTATACGCACATATTGTGGCTCGCGTCGAAATTGGGAAACAGCGAGGTTGCGCACTATGCGCTCGCACACGGTGCAACAATTGGCAGTGACAGCGGTTCGACGGTGTTATGTGACTTACTTTGGCATGACAACGCCGATGCTGGATTGATTGCTGAGCTTATTGCCAAGGGCGCTGACGTCAATGCGCGGGAAGATATTGCTGGTTATTCACCGTTGCAGCTGGCGGCACAGGCAGGAAACTCAGAAATCGTCAGTTTGCTGTTGGCGGCGGGTGCCAACCTAAACGCTACTGACAAGCGTGGCAACACGGCCCTATTGTCAGTGCGCGATGGGGCACGGGGGGACCAACAAGCGAATCAAGTTCTTGCGATAACGCGCCGGCTGTTAGCGGCTGGTATCAACGTAAATGCTCAGGATGTTCAAGGTGAGAGTGCGCTGATTCACACTATGCGGTTTTCTAACGTACTGCGCCAGTATGAAATCGCCAGAATGCTCGTGGAACATGGTGCAAATGTGAATGCCTACAACCATTATCACGGCACAGTTCTCGATGTTGCCAGGCAACGTGAGCATCCTAATCAGAAGATTGTTGACTGGCTTATTGTGCATGGCGCGAAGAGCCACACTGAACTCGGGTTGGTCTTGAAGGGTCATAATGAGCCGGAAGAAACGCCGGACCCGAACCTCGGCAGAAACCGAGGCAGATAGCGGTCGGTATGGTGCGAATCCCTTGACTGTTATATTGCGGATTGATCAATGCTGATCGTGATGCTGTTTGGCGTGGCGCTGGTCTTGCTCGTGCTGATGTTCATGGCATTTGGCATGATGGCCTGGCGCGCACACTTGAAAACTGCTGTGCCGAGGCCGGATGCGGAATCTGTTCCGAAAACAGCCGGTTGCTTTCGCATCGCTGTTTTCACCTTGCTTGCTGTCCCGCTGCTGTTGCTGGCAGTGTGCCTGTACCTGCGTCCCAAACAGGTTGCGCATACGCAACTGTCGCCGGTCACACTTGCCGAACTGCAGCAGCGCGGAGCATTTGTTCACCATATGACGGTGACGGAAACTCAGCCGCAGGTGCGTGTAACAGTAGCACACGAAATACCTGTCAGTGTCGAGGTGGGTCTGCCCCAAATGCCCCGACCGCTGTCATTGCCGTGGCAGCAGCTTGCGCAGCCGTTATTGGTGCAGGATTCGGCGAGTTTCGGCATCATCGCCGGCGGCACTTGCGCCGGCCGCCTGACTGCGGCGAAGTATACGCTGCAGGGGGAACGGCTGTGGTTCTATGATGCCGGCAGCAACCATGCTCACGGCAATGGCATTCTTGCAGCGCGCCGGCGCATTCTCATACTTGGCGACTTCGACCCGGCGTTGTCCAATGGTACAATCGGGGCAATCCTGCATATCGTCGATTGGGATTCAGGGGAATGTCTGGCCCGGGTCAGCGCGCCGTATGGCGCGGATGCGACGTTCGCGCTTGATGCAGAGGAAGAATGGTTGTACATTATTAACAGCGGCACAGACGCGTATCAGTTGCGCCTTGACGACTGCTATTCCCGCTGAAGCGACGCGGTGAGCAGGGGCATTGGCTTGAACAAGCCTGACTGTCCGTTTGGCGCGATGGTTCATGGTCAATATCCATCTGCGCCGCGCGCATGCGGAACTGGCTGACTTGTGCCCAAGGGGCGGGCGATGCGTGGGAGAAGGGGGATGCCGGGCGAGGCGCCCCGCGCCCGGCACAGACGGCGAGTGCGGGTAGCCCGATGCAGCGTGCTCGCTCTCGCCGACGCATGCTGTGGCGCTCCCGCCTTGCCTCACCGCAGGATGTCTTCGCCACGTCATGCTGCATTTGACGTGGTTACGCAACGCTGCAAAGTTGCTTGACTTGCTATCAAACAGGTTCTATGTTCTACTTGTTTCAGCTGGGGATACAGCTGGAAATTGAGCCCAAAGCGGGCCGCTACTTTTCACTGGCGGCCTTGTGCTGAATTGTCACCGGTGTTGTCGGCGGGACCTTCAGCAAAACCAGCAATGAGAATGACCCACTTATGACGCTTGCGAACGTTACCATCCGCATCACCGAATGCGGAACCGCATGTCCGGTGCTGTGGCAGCGCAAACGGCGCGCTGTTTGTTGTTTCCTGCGCCGATTCGCGCTATGCGCGATGCCGCGCGTGAGCAGCAGTCGGGGCGCGGCTGACGCAGTGACAAGCCCGGGTCCGGCTTGGTCCGGCAGCGTCAACCACCCATGAAGAAAATCCTCTGGGTGACGCCCATCCTCCCCTATCCCCCCACGACGGGCGGCGATATTCAGGTCTGCCAGCAGCTTACCGCGCTGGCGGGCGACTACGAGCAGCATCTCCTCTGTTTCTACGGGGCCGGGCAGACCGCGGCGCTGGCGGACGGCCTGCGCCCGCCGGCCGCGTCTGTCACCATGCTCAAAGGCACGCAGGAGACACTGCCTGAATACGCGGCGGCGCCGGCAGTGGTGAACCACCATTATGCGTCGGGGATGAAAGCGGAACTGCGGCGGCAGCTGGTTGCCCTGCGCCCCGACCTGGTGCTCTTTGTCTTCTGGTTCATGGCACTGTACGTCGAACAGTTGCGCGAACTGCGCCGGGTAAAGACCGCGGCGCTGGCGGTGGATCTCGAATACCGGCGCCGCCGCAGTGCCGGCGAGTCCGACTGGTCACACTGCCGCGACTGGGAGCTGCGGCTGCTCGCGCAGGTCGATTATCCGCTGGCCATCTGCGCGCGTGATGCGGAGCGGCTGCAGCGCGACCTGCCGGAGAAGCGGGTGCAGGTGGTGCCGGTGCATGTGCCGGTGGCTGACGCCGTCCGGCCGGCGGCGGACGGGCAGGCGATCGCCTTTGTCGGCGCACTCGACCATGCACCCAACGCCGACGGCCTGCGCTGGTTCATGCGTGAGGGGTTCCCTGCGCTGCGCGCGCAGTTTCCCGCGCTGCAGCTGTATATCGTCGGCCGCCGGCCGCCGGCGGACATTCGCGCCCTCGCGGACCAGGATCCGCTGATTACGGTCACCGGCACCGTCCCCGATGTGGCGCCGTATCTGCGGCGGGTGCGGCTTGCGCTCATCCCCCTGCGGGCGGGGAGCGGGATCAAGACCAAAATTGTTGAGGCGCTGGGGTACGGCCTGCCGGTGGTGACGACCCCCGTCGGTCGGGAGGGTCTGGAACAGGCGGACGGCCTGCTGGTGGCTGAGACCGCGCCGGAACTGGCCGGCCTGGCCGCGCAACTGCTGCAGGACGAGCCGCGGCGGGCGGCGCTCGGCGCGGCGGGGCGCGCGTATTATGAGCGCGAACACAGCCGGGGGGTGTTTTCCGGCCGGGTGCGGTCGCTGCTGGCCGACCTTACCCGCTGACCGGCGGTTACGCGGTGCCGGGCAGGTACTTGTCGACTTTCTCCATGACGGTGATCAGGGTGAAGGGCTTGACCATGTAGTCGCTGGCGCCTGCCTGATGCGCTTTGACGACATCCTCGCGGTCGGCCAAACCGGTGGTGATGATGACGGGGATATGGCTGATGGCGGGGGTGGCGCGAATCTCCGCGCAGAGGACAAATCCGTTGGTGTCGGGGAGCATGATATCGAGGAAGATGAGATCGAGCTGATGGCTGGCGAGGATGGCGCGCGCTTCGGCCGGCGTGCCCGCCTCGAACACCGTAAAGTCACGCATCGAGAGAATGTCGCTCAACAGCTTGCGGATGCGGTAATTGTCATCAACAATGAGGATATTGGCCATAGCCACCTCCCTACGCGCCTTATACGTTGTTTGCCGCGCACCGTCAACCGCGCCGGCGCATGCTTGACAGGGCGGCATGATGCTGGTAAGTTAGGGGTCAGGAGAGTGTGCATGCGACACCTTATAGTTCCGGCGGGCTATTCTACCGTCAGCAGCATCCAGCGGTTGCAGCCGGATACGGTCATTTATGTGGTGCCGCGCGCCAGCACCGTCGGCGACCTGGCCCCGGCGATTATCGCGGAGAAGACGGAACTGCCGATCTCGCGTTTCCGGATCGTGATCCTGTCCGACGCCGCCCTGGCGGATGTGAAGCGCTGCTACGACCAGCTGCTCATCGAGCTGCAGCAGCTGCAGCAGCCGGAAGACACCTATCTCGTCGATTATCATGCGGCCCGCCCGGCGCTGGCTTCGGCGCTGGCGCTGGTGGCGCTGCACTTCGACAATTACCAGCTGCTGAACCTGACCAGCGAAGGGCCCGGGGTCATGGATGCCGCCGACAAGCGGGCCCTGACGGCCAGCGTGCACAGCGACCTGGTTCTGACCGCGGAGAAGGCGGCGTTTATCGATGCGCTGGTGCACAAATACCATTACGGGCCGGCGGCCGAGTACCTGCGCTCGCTCCTGCGCTACACCGGCTGGAAACGCGAGGCGGTGACGGAGCTCAACAATCTGCTGATCGGGTTCGACGCCTGGGACAAGTTCCGCTATGCCGACGCCCTGACCCGCCTCAATCCCACGCGCCTGCGCGATACCTATGCGCCGATGCTGCGCCGGCTGACCGGCGACCTCAAGGGGAACGGATTTGAGGCGGTCTTCGACCTGCTGCTCAGCGCCGAACGCGAGGCGGTGCGCGGCTGGTACGACGATGCGGCGCTGCGGGTCTATCGCGCGGTGGAGGTGTTCGCGTTCTGCTACCTCAAGAAGGTGCACAAGCAGGACGCCAACGACCTGGCGCTTGCCAAGCTGCCGCCGGCCCTGCAGGCGAAGTATGCGGTGTATGCCTTTGACGACGGCAGCGTGAAGATCGGCGCGCTGCAGTGCTATGAACTGCTGACCGACCTGAACGACGCGTTTATCGGGCCGATCTATCGCACGGCCAAGGACAAGCTGGTGGCGAAGGTGCTGCGGGCGCGCAACGAATCGAAACTCGGCTACGGCGAGCCGTCGATTACCGCCGAGCAGTATCAGGCAATGCGCGGCTATGCGGACGATTTTCTCGAGCGGAGCGCGGCCGCCATCGGCCTGCGCAACGATTTTGTGCAGTTTCCTGACTCTCTCAACGTCGGCGACTTTTTTTCCTGAGCTGTTGCGACGCAATGACCGACAGCGCGAAGAATGTGGGTGTACGGTGACCAGATGACCGAATGTGACATTATCATTGTCGGTGGCGGGCCGGCGGGCTATACCGCGGCGCTGGCGGCAGCGCACCTGGGGCAGAAGGTGGTGCTGTGCGACCGCACCGTGCCGGGCGGAACCTGCCTGCACCGCGGCTGCATTCCGACCAAGGCGCTGGTGGGCGCGGCGCGGCGCTGGCGCTTCGCCCGGGGGGCGGCGGCGTTCGGCCTGCCGGTGCCGCAGGGCGAACCCGATTGCGCCGCCCTGATGGCGGCAGGCCGCAAGAGCATCACCATTCTGGCCCAGGGCCTGCAGCAGCAGCTGACCAGGGCCGGGGTTGCCATCCTGCGCGGCGACGCGCGCATCACCTCGCAGTGCACGGTGTTTGTGCGCACGGACGACGGTGAGGCCGCGCTCATGGCGACGGCGGGCATCATCCTCGCCCCGGGGAGCAAGCCGGCGCTACTGCCCGGCCTGGAGCCGGACGGCGAACGCGTGGTCGACAGCGATTCGGTCTGGCAGTGGACCCGCCTGCCGCGGACCCTGCTGGTGGTCGGCGGCGGGGTCATCGGCTGCGAATTCGCGTCGGCGCTGACCGCGCTGGGAACGAAGGTGACGGTGGTCGAGGCGGCGCCGGCGCTGCTGGGCGGCTTTGACGCCGATCTGGCCACCGGCCTGCTGCGCTGTTTCAAGAAGGACGGCATCACCATCCTGGCGGGGACCACCGTGTCCGGCCTTGTCCGCAGCGCGTCCGGAGTGACGGTGCAGTTGGCCGGCCTGAACAGCGGCGACTGGTCGGGCGACGCGGTGCTGGTCGCCGCCGGGCGGGTGCCGGCGCTGGACGGGCTGATCGGCGCGGACTTCGGCCTCACCCTGAATGCGCGCGGCGGCCTGACGGTGGACGAGCACCTGCAGACCACAGCGGCGGGCGTCTACGCCGCGGGCGATGCGGTGGGCGGCCTGCAGCTCGCGCATGCCGCGGCGGAGATGGGCGAAATCGCGGTGTTTAATCTGCTGGGCGGCAAGCGGGTGTTTGCGCCGGGGAACATCCCCTGGGCGATGTTCACCGAGCCGGAGGCGGGGAGCGTCGGGCTGGGGGAACAGCAGGCGCGCGCCCAGGGTCTGCCGGTCTGCTGCGGCAAGGTGCCGGTGCGCACGCTGGGGCGCGCGCATGCCACGGGTGAAATCGAGGGGCTGTGCAAGGTGGTGGCCAATCGCGACGACGGGCGGCTGCTCGGCGTGCATCTGCTGGGCGGACGGGCGACGGATCTCATCGCCGCCGGCGCCCTGGCGCTGCAGGCGCAGCTGACGGTCAGTCAGCTGGCGGATGCGGTGCAGGCGCACCCCACCTTTGCCGAGGGGCTGCGCGAAGCGGCGCGCGAGGCGCTGCGGCATCGCAATGACGGTTAGGAGGCATACATGCTGAGCGACATTCATGCCGCGGCGTCGGGCCGCGGCCCGCTGGTGACCCGCGAGGAGCGCAAGCGCGATGTGACCATCCTCGTGGTGGACGACGAGGAGAACATCTGCGAATACTGCGTTGAGGCGCTGCAGGAGGCGGGGTTCCGCGCGGTGCTGGAAACCAGCTACGCCGGCGCGCATGACCGCCTGCTGCGCGAGCAGCTCGGGATCATGCTGGTGGACATGAAGCTGCCCGACGGCGACGGCATCTCGCTGATCCGCGAGGCCAAGCGGCTGAACCCCAACCTTGAAGCCATCCTCATGACCGCGTACACCAGCATCGAGTCGGCGGTGGCCGCGCTCAAGTCGGGCGCCTTCGACTACATTCCCAAGCCGTTCGACAAGGAGATGCTGATTCTCAGCTGCGAGCGCTGCGTCGACAAGTATTTCCTCAATCTGGAAAACGTCCAGCTCAAGGAGCTGATTTCGATCGCCGAAGTGACCCAGGCGATGAGCTCGATGATGGACGTCAATGTCCTCACCGAGTTTGCGCTGGAAACGGTGCTGGACATGCTGCGCGCCACCAGCGGCTCGATCATGCTCTTCGACGAGCGCGACCAGCAGCTGCGCATCGCCTGCCAGGTCGGGCTGCGCGACGAGGTGGACGCCTCGGTGGCGGTCAAGCTGGGCGAGCGCATCTGCGGCTGGGTGGCGCAGCATCAGGAACCGCTGGTCCTGCAGAGCATCACCGGGGACGCGCGGTTCAATGCCCAGTCGCCGCGCGACAATATCATTTCCTCCATCAGTGTGCCGCTGTCGTTCTGGCAGAAGCTGATCGGCGTGATGAACATCAACCGCGAGGAACTGCCGGTGCCGTTCACCCGCACCGACCTGGAAGTGACGTCCATTATCGCCGGCCAGATCGCCATTGCGATCGAGCACTCCCGCACCGTCGAGCGCCTGCGCGCGGCCAGCCACCCGCCCGAATCTGCGCCGGGCGCCTGACCGCCGGCACGGCCATGCTTGCCGTTACGGTATCGCCGGCTGCGCTGCCGCGGCTGCGCCTGCGCCATCCCTGGGTGTTTGCCGGCAATATCAAGCATGCCGACGACGGCATCGCTGACGGCGACCTGGTTGCGGTCTGCGATCCGCGCGGCCAGCGGCTGGGCACCGCGTTCTACAGCGCGCACACCGGGCTGGCGCTGCGCCTGCTGCGCTTCGACGACGGACCGGTTGATGCGCCGCTGATCACCGCGCGCCTGACCGCGGCGCTGGGCCGGCGCGCCGTGCAGCCCGCCTGGCCGGTGCTGACCGCGCGCCGGCTCTGTTTCAGCGAAGGGGACCGGCTGCCCGGCCTGATTATCGACCAATACGACACCGCAGCGGCAGTGCAATACCTCTGCCCGGGCATGGTCCGGTTCCGGGCGGCGGTGACCGACTGGCTGACAACCCGGGCCGGGGTGCAGCTGGTGGTGGAGCGCGGCAACCGCGGGGCGGGCAGGGACAAGGGCGCGGCGCAGCCCGGAGTGCTGGTGCATGGCGCGGGCGACGGCAGCGTGACCGTCACCGAGCACGGCGTGCGCTTTGCCGTCGACCTGATCAACGGCCAGAAGACGGGGTTTTATGCCGACCAGCGTGACAACCGCGCGCTGGTGCGCGGCCTGGCGCAGGGCCGGCGCATGCTGGACCTGTTCTGCTATACCGGCGGGTTCGCCCTGGCGGCGGCGGCCGGCGGCGCCACCGCGGTCACTGCCGTCGATTCGTCCGCACCGGCCATCGCCCAGGCGCAGCGCAATGCCGCGCTGAATGGCGTTGCCATCGACGCCCGCCGGCAGAATGTATTTGCCTTCCTGCAGGAGCCGGGCGACCGCTACGACCTGATTGTCGTTGATCCGCCCGCCCCGGCGTCCCACAAGGATGCGGTGCCGGGCGCGCGCCAGTATTTTCTCAAGCTCATGACCGGCGCACTGCAGCGGCTGGCGCCAAACGGCCTGCTGCTGGCCTGCAGCTGCTCGCATCATTTCGGTGAAAGTGAAATCCGCGAGGCGCTGCGCCGCGCGGCGGCGCCGCTGGGCCTCGAACTGCATGTCAGCGGCAGTTACGGCCAGCCGTTCGACCATCCGGTGGCGGCTGCGCTCCCCGAAGGGGATTACCTGCGGGCGCTGCTGGTGCAACGCGGCACGGACTAATGCGCATCCTGCTGGTCAATCCACCCTATCATCCCGACGGCTATGTGTCCGGGCGAGCGCGCGGCCGCTTTCTCAAATACGTCGTCAATCTGATCCCGCCGCTGGGGCTGCTGTCGCTTGCCGCCGTGCTGGAACGCGACGGGCATGCGGTGGCGCTGCATGATGCGGCACTCGCTGCGGCTGCGGACGTCGTGCGGCGCGCGCGGGCGTGCCGGCCGGAACTGATCGGGATCTCCGCCACCACCCCGTCGCTGGCGTCGGCCCGGGCGGTTGCCGGGCAGCTGCGCGCGGAGCTGCCCGGTGTGCGGCTGGTGCTGGGCGGCGCGCATGCCTCGGCGGTCCCGGGCGATCTGGCCAACCTGCCCGAATTCGACCTGCTGGTCCGCGGCGAAGGGGAAGAACCGCTGCGCGCGCTGGTGCGCGGCGATGCGCCGGATGCCGTTCCCGGTGTCGTGGCGCGTGCGGCGCAGGGCGGGCTGGTCTATGGCCCCGAACCGCAGCGGCTCACCCGGCTCGATGATCTCCCCCTGCCGGCCTATCACCTGATCCCGCCGCTCACGGCGTATATTCCCACCGCCGCCTCGTACCGCGCCCTGCCGCTGGCGACGGTCATGACTTCGCGCGGCTGCCCCGCGCACTGCACGTTTTGCGACCGTGCGGTCTTCGGGCAGCAGGTGCGCCGCCGGTCGGTGGCGCACGTGCTTGCCGAAATCGACTGGCTGGTCGGGACGCACGGCGTCCGCGAAATCCGCTTTTTCGACGACACCTTCACGTTTCATCCCGAATGGGTGCGCGAACTGTGCGCCGCGCTGGCGGCGCGCCGCCCGCTGCTCCCGTGGACCTGCCTGACCCGCGTCGACCGCGCCGATGCGGCGCTGTTTGCGCAGATGCGCGCGGCGGGGTGCTGGCAGGTGCTGTTCGGCCTGGAATCGGGTGATGATGCCATGCTGGCCCGCCTGCAGAAGGGCGCGACGGTGGCAATGAACCGCAGTGCCGTGCGCATGGCCAAAACCGCGGGGTTTGAGGTGCGCGGCGATTTTCTGGTTGGCGTGCCGGGTGAAACGCGGGAGATGCTGGAAGCCACGCTGCGCTTCGCCATCGAGGAAAAACTCGATTACGCCCACTTCAACCGCTTCGAGCCGTTTCCGGGCACGGTCATCTATCACGAGGAATACGCCGCGCGCGGCGTGACCTTCGACTGGAACGAGTTCCGCAGTGTGCAGGATGTCGAACAGCTGTTCTATGTGCCCGCAGGGATGACGCGCGAGCAATATACCGCCGTCCTGCGCGGCCTGCTGCGCCGGTTCTACCTGCGACCCGCGTACCTGCTGCAGCGCCTGACCGCATTGCGCACGCTGACCCAGCTCAAGGGGCATCTCTGCGGTGCACTGGGCATGCTGGAACTGTGACTGCGCGTTGGTGGGGGGGGATGGCCGTTGTCGCCGTGATTGCCAGTATGCTCCCGCGCCTGCTCCTGGCGTTTGCCGCCGGGGATGATGACCTCGTGCGCTGGATGCCCGATGATGCGTTCTACTACTTGCAGATTGCACGGCAGGTCACGCAGGGTCACGGGCTGACCTTTGACGGCACCAACCCCGCCAGCGGCTTCCACCCGCTATGGCTCGCCTGGTGCATTGTGGCCGGCGGGGAGGTGCGCACGGTCGCTGCCGGCGGCATGCTGCTGGCAGTCGCCAGTGCCGTGCCGCTCTGGAAGCTGCTGCGCCGCTGGCAGCTGCCGGCGGCCGGCGCGGCGGCGGGCGTCGCGCTCTATGCGTTGAATCCGCGGTTCATTATCAACAGCGTCAACGGCCTTGAGACCGCCCTGGTAACGTTTCTCTGGCTGATCATGCTCATGCGCCTGGCCGCCTGGCAGGGAGAATACCGGGTGTGGTGGCTGGTGCAGACCGGCATGATCGGCGGCGGCCTGTGGCTGGCGCGTACGGATATGATCTTCGTGCTGCTGGCGGTCGCCAGCTACATTTTGTGGCGGCTGCCAAATGAATTTCGCGGGCGCGGGTTGGCCTGTTTTGCCGCCGGCGCAGTCCCACTGCCGCTGCTCTGGCTTGGGTTTCATGCCGCGTACTTCGGCACGTTGATCGCCGGCAGTGCGGATGCCATCCCGTATGTGGTGCGGCATACGGATCCGCTGGCGGTGCAGGGCTGGAGCGGGCACCTGCAGTGCGGTCTGGGGCGCATCGTGCAAACTGCCGGTCGCTGGGGCTTCATCACCGGCTGGCCGCTGGCGCTGCCGCTGCTGCTGGCGGTTGTGGGGGGGATGCTCTGGTGTCTGTGCCGGACAGCGGACGTTGAGCGCTGGCGCTGGCGGCTGCTGGCGCTGTTGTGGTCGGCGGCGGCAATCCTGTTCGGCGTGCATGCCGTGCTGCGTCTGCATCCCACCCACTGGTATTTTGAGACGGTGGCGATGCTCATGCTCCTGACCGCGCTGCTGCTCGTGCGGCACTGCTGCCCGAGCCGTGGCGGGGCGGTTGTCGCGGGGATCGGCCTGATCGGCCTTGCCGCCACGTGGCCCGCGTCATTCCCGCCGGCCGACTATCCGTGGCAGCGCCAGCTCTATCGCGGGGCGGTCTGGGCGCATGACCGGACGCCGCCGGATGCGGTGATCGGCGCGTTTGACGCCGGGATCCTGGCGTACTATTCGGGCCGGAAAGTGGTGAATCTCGACGGGGTCATCAACGACAACGCGGGCCGAGCCATCCGCGCGCGGCGGCTCTTTGCCTACATGCGCGAGCAGCAGATCACCCACTATATCGACCATGACCCGTTTATGCGCGAACTGTTCAGACCCTTTTTCGGCGACGCGGGCGGGCTGCGGTACGGGAAGCTGGCGACCTTTGCCGACGGGATTTCGCTTAACAGCAGCCCGGTGAGCGTCTTCACGCTGACGTGGGACGATACTCCGGC
>CAZFBR010000062.1:0-15013 GCA_964517215.1 uncultured bacterium | reverse complement strand
GCGGGGGTGGATGCGGCGACGCGCGGATATCTCAAGGACGCGTTCCGGATCCTCTACCGGCTGAAACTGCCCCTCTCCGATGCGGTGGCGCGGATCGCGCAGGAAGTGCCGGAGGCGCCCGAGGTCATGCATCTGCTCGATTTCCTGCGCGGCAGTCAGCGCGGGATTATTCACTGACGGGGTGAGCGCAACGGGCGGACAACTCCCGGTCAGCGTGGCGCTGATCGTGAAGGACGAGGCGGAACGCCTGCCGGAAATGCTGGCATCGCTCCCCGGGCGGGGCGAGGAAGTGGTGGCGCTGGACACGGGTTCCGGCGATTGCACGGTGGCGCTGTTGCAGGCGCACGGGGCGCGGGTTGAACCGGGCGCGCTGGATGACGATTTCAGCGCCGCCCGCAATGCCGCGCTGGCGTTGTGCACGCGCCCGTGGGTGCTGGTGCTGGATGCGGACGAACGGCTGCCGGCGGCGGCGGGCGAGGTGCTGGCTGCCTGGACGCGCAGCTGCCGGTATGACGGCTACTGGCTGGCGCGCGACAACCATGCGCCCGACGGGACGCGGCTGTTCGGGGACCAGGTGCTGCGGCTCTTCCGCAACCTGCCGGAGATCCGTTTCACCGGTGCGGTGCACGAGAGTGTGGCGCCGGCGATTGCGGCACGGGGGGGACGGACGGCGCAATTGCCGCTGACCCTGCGGCACGCGGCGGTGCGGCTGGACCCGGTGAAGAGCGACCGCTACCTGCGCCTGCTGGCGCGGGAGCAGGCGCGGGAACCGGAGAACTGGTCCCTGTGGGACCATGCGGGATGCGAGTATTTCCGGCGCGGCGAGTATGCGGCGGCGCTGGCGGCGTTTGATTATATTTGCCGGCGGCAGGCGCAGTACCCGGTGGCGTATGGCAATGCCGGGCTGCTGCTGGCGCGATATCTGGGTGATCCGGCCCGCGCGGCGGGGTATCTGGCGGAAGCGGTCCGCCAGGAACCGGACAATGACGAGGCACGGCGCCTGCTCAAACAGGTGACGGACGGTGGTGGAGGCGGATACGATGAAGTGTAGACGGTCATGGGCGGTTATCCTCACGATTGTCGGCCTGCTGCTGGCGGGCGCAGCGGCAGCGGTTGCGGATGAGGCGGTGATCAAGCAGGAAACCGCCATCAACGCGGCGGCGAACGGGACGCGGATCGGCTCGCTGCTGACCGGCACCAAGTTCAACGTGCTGGACCGGCAGACCAACTGGTATCGCGGCGAGGTGACCTTCCACATCTGGTCGGCGTCGGTCAGTGCGGGTGCGGGCAATACGGCGTCGGTTACCGTTGACCGCGAAAACCTGCGCCTGGCGCCCCAGGGCGCGCGCATGGGAACGCTGAACCGCGGGGTCAGTTTCACGGTGCTGGAACGCAGCGGGCAATGGGTCAAGGGGAAGACCACGTTCTGGGTCTGGAGCCCGTCGGTGGCCGAGCTGGTCGATACCAAAAAGCTGGAAGCCATCAACCAGTACTGGCGCGCCCGCGGGTATCTTGACCGCGGCCAGCTGGGCCTGGCGCTCAAGGCGGCGCAAAAGACGGTGGAACTGGTGACGCCCTATCCGCAGGCGTATTTCCTTATCGGCCTGATCCAGAAGGAGCGGGGCGACACGCTGGCGGCGCTGGCGGCGTACCGGCAGACCATCGCGCAGAATGAGGACTATGCCGAGGCGTACGTCAATATGGGGAGCATCTACCAGCGGGATGCCCTGTTCGACACGGCAATCGGCTATTACCGCAAGGCGATCGCGCGCAACCGCACCATCAAGGAAGCGTATGTCAATTTGGGCAGCGCGCTGCAGGTGACGGGACGCATCGACGATGCGGTGAACGTGTTTGAACTGTATGCCCAGGCCATCCCGCAGGATGCCACCCACGCCTATTACTATATTGGCGAAGCGGAGCAGGCGCGGCTGGTTGCGGCGAATAACGCCCTGGCGCAGGCGCTGGCGGCCCGCGACACTGCGGAACAGCGCCAGCAGCGCGCGGCGGTGGAGCGGTACACGGCAGCGGCACTGGCGGCGTACCATCGGGCCATCGAAATCGATTCAACCTATGCCACGGCCTATGTCAGCATCGGGCGGGTAAATCTGATCAGTGCCGATTATGACGCGGCGATCCAGTATTTCCGGGCGGCCATTAATCGCGACCGGGACTGCGTGGAGGGTCATTTCTGCCTGGCGGAAACGCTGCATGCGCTGGACCGTGATACCGAGGCGGTGACCGCATATGAGGCCTTGTCAGTGGTTGAGCCGCAGAACCCGCTCCCGTATTACAACAACGCCTGCATCTACGCCCTGGCGCACAACCGGGACGCGGCGGTGTCGTGGTTCCGTCGCGGCGCAATGCACATGCCGATGGATATGCTGAACGGCGCGCGGCGCGATGCCGATCTGCAGCTGCTGTGGGACGACGAGGAATTTCGCGTGATTATTGAAAATGCCAAATCGGCCCGCCGTGCCGCCGGGCTGCCCTAAGGTTGTGCGCACCGTCACGCGTGGCTGAATGGGCGCAGACCGGGTGATCGTCACGGCGGCCACGCCGGCGGAAGCGCGCGCGCGTGCGGCTGCCGAGCTGCAGGTGCCGGCGGCCGAACTCGAACTCGAAGAACTGGAACCGCCGCGCGCGGGTGTGTTGGGACTCGGCCGCAAGCCCGGACGCTGGCGTGCGCGCCGGCGCGGTGCGCCCGCCGCCGCCCGGCTGGAACGGCAGGTGCGCGAGGCGCTGCAGGCCGGCGACCGGATTGACGGCTCCCTGACGGTGGATTATCGCGACGGGCAGGCGTGGCTGACCGTGCAGGCGCCGGGCGCGCGCGGCATGGCGGTCACGCCCGAGCAGGTGCTGGCGCGGGCGCGGGTTTTGGACATTCCGGCCGCCGCCGTCGATCAGACCGCCGTCGCCGCGGCGATTGCCGCGCCGGGGACGGCCACGGCCATCGCGCCGTGGCCCGACGGCGACCGGCGCGACGCCTACTTCAAATTGACCGTCAGCGCCGACCGCATGGAGGCGCATGTCCAGGTCATTCCGCCGCGGCGGGGCGGGGCGATGCTGACGGCGGACGAGCTGGTGCACGGGCTTACCCAGCAGGGGATCATCAGCGGGGTGCGCCGGGACAATCTGGAAAGCTACCTTGCGCTCGGCGAATTTGACGCCCCGGTGCTGGCTGCCGCCGGGACGCCGCCGCGGCACGGCCGCGATGCCCGTATTGAGTACCTGTTCAAGACCACGAGCAGCATCGAACTCAAGGAAGACGACAAGGGGAAGGTTGATTATCACGAACTGGGCCTGATCCAGAGCGTGACGGCGGCCACGCCGGTGGCGGAAAAGATCCCGGCGCAGCCGGGGGAGCCGGGCGAGGATATTTTCGGCCATCGCCTGCCGGCGAAGCCGGGGGCCGACCGGGAGCTGCGCGCGGGCAAGAACACGCGCCTGACCGACGACGGCATGCGCCTGGTGGCCGCCACGGACGGCGGCGTGTCGCTGGTCGGCAGCACGGTGCACGTCGATCCGGTCTGCCGCATCGACGGCGATGTGTCGCTGGCCACCGGCAACATCGATTTTGACGGCACCGTCGAGGTGCTCGGGCGGGTGCCCGGCGGATTTCGCATCCATGCCACCGGCGATATTGTCGTGGCGAAGACGGTCGAGGCGGCGCAGCTGGATGCGGGCGGCAATATCATCGTGCGCGGCGGGGTGCTCGGGCATGGCGGCGGAACGCTGGTCGCCGCCGGGGATATCGTCGTCAAGTTCGCGGAGAATGCGCGCCTGCAGGCGGGCGGGCGGGTGGTGGCCGAACTGGTCATGCATTCGCATCTTATCGTGGAAAAGCAGCTGGTGCTGGGCGGCCGGCGCGGCGCGCTGATCGGCGGCAGCAGCGTCATTGCCGGCGGGGTCGAATGCAAGGAACTGGGCGCGGTGGGTGAGACCAGGACCATTCTCCAGGCGGGGGTGCCGCCGCGCGTGATCAGTGAATACGGCAAGCTGAACGTCCGCCTGCGCACGGCGCAGGAGCAGCTGGCCAAGGTCGAGCAGACCCTGCAGGCGCTGCAGCGGGCGAAGGAGGACAAGTCCGCCACCGTGCAGCAGCTTGAACAGGAACAGCAGCTGCTGCAGCTGCAGGAGCGTCTGCGCGGGCAGGTGGCGGCGGTGCAGCAGGAGGAGGAGCAGCTGCAGCGTTATACCGACTGCAACCCGCTGGCGGCGGTGCATGTGCGCGAGCGCGCCTACAAGGGGGTGCAGCTGGTGATCGGTGCGGCCCGCCTGACGCTGACGAACGATTACAAGTTCACCACCTTCCGCAACCGGCAGGGGACGATGTCGTTCACGCCGTACGAGGGACTGCCGGCCGAGGACAACCAGGGCGCGTCGGCGGCGCGCCCGCGCGCCTGATGCCGCTGCGCGTGGCGGTTGAGACCGCCGCCCTGGCCGGCGAGCGCAGCGGGGTGGGCAATTATCTTGCCCGGCTGCTGGCGCACTGGCCCGCGGATGCGGCGCACCTGCTGCTGGTCGGCGGGCGCGGCTGCCTGCCGGCGGCGCGCCGCCGGCTGCACGACGAACTGCAGCGGCTGGCGCCGGCGTCGTCGGTGCTGGTGCCGTGGTTCCCGTACCGTCCGCGCCGGTTGTGTGAACCGCTCTATGCGCGGCTGGTCTATCCGCGCCTGCTGGCGGGCCTGCAGGCGGACCTGTTCTTTGCCCCGAACTACCTGCTGCCGCTCCGTCTCCCCGCGGCGCTCCCCGGGGTGATTACCGTCCACGACCTGACCTTTCTCCGCCATCCCGAACTGGTGGCGCCGCCGCTGCGCCGCACCCTGACGCGCGACCTGAAGGCCAGTTGCGACCGGGCGGCGGGGATTATCGCGGTCTCGCAGGCCACCCGCGCCGACCTGGTCGGGCTGCTGGGCGTCGCGGAGGACAAGGTGACGGTGATCCACGAGGGGACGTCGCCGCTGCCGGCAACTTCCGCTGATGAGGAGCGCGCGACGATGCGCAAATTCGGCATTCTCGAACCGTACCTGCTCTTTCTCGGCAACCTCGAACCGCGCAAGAATCTGGTGCGGCTGGTGCGCGCGTTTTACCAGATGGCGGAACCGATCCAGCTGGTGCTGGCGGGCTCGCGCCAGTGGCAGTATCCGGAATTGCAGCGGGAGCTGGCGGGGAAGAAGAACATCGTGCTGACCGGATATGTCAGCGATCGCGAGGCCGCCGCCCTGCTGCGGCGCGCCCTGCTGCTCGCCTATCCGAGCATCTATGAAGGGTTCGGTCTGGTGCCGCTCGAGGCGATGCAGGCGGGGTGCCCGGTGCTGGCCGGACGCGGCGGCGCGCTCCCCGAGGTGCTGGGTGATGCGGTCGAATGGGTTGACCCGGCGGAGACGGATGATGTGCTGCGCGGCCTGGAAAAGCTGTGGTATGACGATGGCTGGCGCGACGAGTTGGTGACCCGCGGCCGGGCGCAGGCGGCGCGCTATTCCTGGTCGGCGGCGGCGCGGGCGACGGCTGACTATTTCCGTTCCCTGACCGGCTGAGACCGCGCTGCTGCCGGCGGCAGGCGTTGCCAGCATCGGATCGCAGGTGCTACACTTGCGCAATCAGCTGGCGGAGTGGTGAACCATGACGCAGCAGAAAACGGCGCGTGCGGCGGGGCCGGCGCGGGTACGGTGAACGGGGAATAATGAAACTTGCGGTGCTGCATCCCTGCCTGGAACAGACCGGTGGCGCCGAGGCGGTGGCGTACTATCTCTGCCTCGGACTCGACCGGCTCGGCCATGCGGTCACGCTGTACACCGACCGGGTCGGCGGCAAATGGGGGCGCGATATCGAATACCATTCGCTGCACTTGCATGCCGCCGCCGACCATCCGGGGGCATGGCGGCGGGCGGGCGAATACTTTGCCCGCGAGCTCGCCGGGTATGATGCGGTCCTTTGCCACAATTACCCGACCCATTGCTGGTACGCGGCGGCGCAGGAGGTCAACCCGGCCATGCCGCCGGCGCTGGGCTGGCTGCAGGAGCCGCCCCGCCACCTGTATTACGAGCAGCTGCACGAGGCGCTGCCGGCGGCGTTCTACACGCGCGCGCCGCTGTGGCGGCGGCTGGGCATTCCCAACATTGCGGACTTCTTCCAGAAACGCGATCCCGCCGCGCGCGAAAAGCTGCGCGCGCGCGACCGCGCCGCGCTGGCGACGCTGCGCGGGGTGCTGGTCAGCAGCGACTATATCGGCGGCTGGGTGACGCGCCTCTACGGCCTGCCGGCGGCGAAGGTCATTCTCGGTACCCGGGTCGAAGTGCGCGACCATCTGCCGGCCGAGCGCCAGCGTTATGTGCTCTGCGTCACCCGCCTCGAGCTGCTGAAGAATGTGGAGACGCTGCTGCGCGCGTTTGCGGTGACGGCCCGCCAGGTGCCGGGCATTTCCCTGGTGGTGGTGGGCGAGGGCGACGACGCGCGGCGGCTGCGCTGGCTGCGCGACCAGCTCGGGCTGGAGCGCAAGGTGCTCTTCCGCGGCATGGTCAGCAACGAGGAACTGCTCTGGCTCTACCGCCGGGCACAGCTGTTTGCGTTCGTGCCGCTGGTCGAGCCGTTCGGGCTGGTCAATCTCGAGGCGATGGCCTGCGGGGTGCCGGTGGTGACCAGCAGCGCGGGCGGGCCGGCGGAAACGGTCGGGCCGGCGGTCGGGGTGACGGTCGATCCGCTCGATGCCGATGCGCTGGCCGCGGCGATGACCGCGCTGCTCAACGATCCCGCCCGCCTCGCGGCGCTGGGCGCGGCCGGTCAGGCGCAGGCGCGCGCCTGGCAGTTCACACAGACCGTGGCTGACGTGGCTGCCCGCCTCGCGACGCTGGTTGGATGAATCTCCCCGCGCCGGCGCACCTGCCCTTCGTTGCATGAAGATCACGCGACCGGCCGGGCGGTCGTTGTTCCCGGCGCACGCTGCACGCATGCTGTTGTGGCCGCACCTGCCGCCGCTGGCGGGGCTGGTGGCGCTGGCGCTGCTGCTCACCGCGCCGCTCCCGGCCAATCTCACGACGGCGCTCCCCGGTCTGCATGGCGACTCGTACTTCCATTTGTGGAACTACTGGTGGCTGCATGCGGCGCTGACGCAGGGGCTCAATCCGCTCTTCTCGCCGCAGGTGCTGCATCCGACGGGGTGCGAGCTGACGCTGCATTCGCTGGCGCTCACCAATACCGTGCCGGCGGCGCTGCTCGCCGGCTGGCTGCCGCTCATTGCCGTCTACAACCTGGTCATCATCGCCGGCTTCATCGTCGCCGGCTGGGGGATGTACGCGCTGGCGTGGGAACTGACGGCGTCGCGCGCGGGCGCGTTCGTCGCCGGCTGTCTGTTTGCCTTTGCCCCGTATCATTACCAGCACCTGAGCCGGCCCGATGTCTGCGGCTATGTCTGGCTGCCGCTGACGGCGCTGTTCCTACTGCGGATCTGGCGCGCGCCGCGGCTGATTGACGGGCTCGGTTTCGCCGCGTTCTTCACGCTCGCCTGCTACAGCGCCTGGTACTATTTCTTCAGCCAGCTGGCGCTGGCCGTGGTGATCGGGACGGCGCTGCTGTTTGGGGCGCGGCGGCGGGTGCTCAACCGCCGCGCGCTGGCGGCGCTGGGCGGCGGGTTGCTGCTCGCCGGGCTGCTGCTTGCCCCGGCGGTGCTCCCCATGCTGGCAATCAAGCGGCGCGCCGCGTTCGGTGACACGGCGCTGGCGGTGCATGCGGCCATCTCGGCCGATCCGCTGGCATTCATCACGCCGCCGCCGTTCCAGCCGCTGTGGGGCTGGCTGACCGCGGGCTGGCACGACCGGCTCGGGAGCACGGAACCGGTCGCCTACCTCGGCTGGCTGGCGCTCGCGCTTGCCGGCTACGGCGCCGGGCAGATGCCGCGGCGCACGCGCTGGCTCTGGCTGCTGCTGCTGGCGACGGGGCTGGTGCTGGCGCTCGGGCCGGTCCTGCACTGGAACGGGCGCTGGCATTGGGCGGACGCGTCGCTCAAGAGCGTGCCGCTGCCGTATTACCTGCTCTATAAGCTGGTCCCGCCGCTGCGCGGGTCGCGCGCGCCGATCCGCTTCATCGTGCTCGCCTACCTTGCCCTCGCGGTGCTGGCGGCGTTTGCCGCGCGACAGCTGGCGGCGCGGCGGCCGCGCCTGCTGGTGCTGCTGACGGGGCTGCTGCTGCTCGATTACCTCGCGGTCCCCTACCCGGTGGTGCAGCCGGCGGTCCCGGCGCTCTATCGCGAGATTGCCGCATCGGATGCGCGCGCAGTGCTCGAGGTGCCGGTGACGGATTATCCGTCGGTGCTGCAGTATTACCAGACGGTGCACGGCAAGGCGCTGGTGATCGGCGCAGTGACGCATATCCCGCCCTGGCGGTTCGCCTTCCTCGGCGAGACCCCGGTGGTGCGCGAACTCTACAACCTGTCGCTGCTCACTCCGGCGCGGGAGCAGGAACTGGCGGGGAAGGGGCGGGCGCCGCTCGCGGCGGCGGGGATCGGCTGGGTGGTGGTGCATCCCGAGCTGATCGACAACCCTGCCGCGACCGGCCGCATCGTGAATTTCCTGACGGGCGCGCTGGCTGCGCCGCCGGAGATGCGCGACAATCTGCTCTGCTGGCGGCTGCGCGAGGCGGAAGAATGATCCGGGTTGCATGCGGGGGCGAGTTGAATTATACTGCGCCGCTGGAGGACACGCATGCGGCATAAACTGCAGCGGGCGGTTGCGCTCTACCGGCACCGGGGTCTGCCGGCGGTGGGCAACGCGCTGTGCAAACTGTATGACCGCCGGCTGCGGCCGGCGCGGGCGCATTCCGTCCCGCACTACCTCATCGTCGAGACGACGACGCGCTGCAACCTGTCGTGCCGGTTCTGCCCGCGGACGGCGGAGGGGGTCACCGGCGGCCAGGATATGGCGGTGGCGGATTTCGTGCGCATCCTCGATCAGTTCCCGCTGCTCGCAGGGGTGGTGGTGCAGGGGATCGGCGAGCCGCTGCTGCATCCCGGCCTGTTCGACATGATCCGCGTCGCGCGCGAACGCGGGATCCAGACGGAGTTCAATACCAACGGGACGCTGCTGCAGGAACAGCGCTGCACGGCGATTATTGCCAGCGGGGTCGAGCTGGTGTCGGTGTCGGTCGATGCGGTGGAGCCGGCGCAGTTCGCCGAACTGCGCCGCGGTGCGACGCTCGACCAGGTGGCGGCGGGGCTGCGCCGGCTGGTGGCGGCGCGGCAGGCGGCCGGAGTGACGCATCCGCAACTGATGCTGCGCACGGTGGTCTCACGGCGGAATTACGACGCGCTGCCGGCGATCATTGCCTGGGGGCGCGCGCAGGGAATAAACACGTTTGTATTGCAGGATTTGCTCGTTTGCAGTCCGGAGGATGATGATCAGGTGATCGATGCACAGGCGTATGCCGCCCTGATTCGCGAGGTCAGCCGGTGGCAGCGGACCAAGGGCGATATCTTGTTGGTCGGCTTCAACCGTTATTTGCCGAGCATCGGGCGGTCTCGTTGTGGTGATCCATGGGATCAGCCGTTTATCGCGGTTGACGGGTCGGTGGTACCATGCTGCACAATAGGTGATCCGCGCCGGATTTCTTTTGGTAATGTTTTCCAGCGGCCGTTCGCCGAGATCTGGAACGATGCCGCCTATCAGGCATTTCGTCGCGGGTTTGACCGGATGCGACCCGTGGTCTGCCGCGGCTGCTCGAAATACTGACGCTTTCGCAGCAGTGAAAAGTGTCAGCCAGGTGGCATGAAATGGAACAGAGTTGTATCGTTTGTGCGGAGACAGCGACGGAAGAATACCGGTCTGTGCGGGAATATCGCCTGGTGCGATGCACCCGTTGCGGATTGATCCGTCTGGACACGAACGACGGGGCATTGCGCCGGCCGGAGCAGGTGTTTGACGAGGCATACTATGCGTCGTATGGCGTGCTGACTGCGGAATGGCGCCGGGAACTGTTTATCCGGAGACTGGCGGAGATTTCGAAATTGACCCAGGGGCGGCGATTGCTTGATGTGGGGGCCGCGCTGGGGCATCTGGTGAAGCGGGCTGCCGACTGCGGCTTTTCCGCGGTTGGAGTGGAACCATCGGTCTGGAGGGCGGACTATGCCCGGCGGGTGATGGGCGTGGATGTGCGTACCGGCGTGCTGGAAGAAGTACCGCTACCGGCGGGCAGCTTTGATGTGGTGCATGTCAACCACGTACTGGAGAACATCCCTGACCCGCGGCCTATGCTTCGACAAATCGCGACACTGCTTTCTCCGGAGGGTATTCTCTACCTCAGTGTGCCAAACGTCAATGCTCTGGCCCGGTGGTTTTGTGATCCGTACGAGTGGTATGTGCCGCAGTATCGCTATTACGAATTCAGCCGCAGGACCATCGTTCGGTTGGTGGCACAGTGCGGATTACAGGTAATGAAAAGCTGGACAATGGATGGCACGTTCAATTACCGGTATTGGCTAACCCGCAACCGTCCAGCGGCGGCAGCCATGCCGAAAACGGCCGCGCCAGCAGCGCAAGGTGCGGTCAAACGGCTGGTTGACGGCTTGGTGTCGACAATGGGACGTGGCCAGAGCATTATCGTGATTGCGCGGATTTGCCGGTAAACCGTTATGGCGATTCGCGGGATTATCTTCCGTTCGTCATTCACTTTTGCCGATGATGCGAATGATCCGCGGCTGCTGCGCTGGCGGCGTAGGGTGTCCACCTGGATTGCATGCTGGCGGATTGCCGTCTGGTTGCGGGCCGGCGATACGGTGGTAGCGGTCGGCGATGAACCGGAAGGATTGCCGGCGGGAGTGACCTTTATTGATCGGCGGACCTGCCTGACCCCGGAGCGCCATGCTGAGATTCTGGTATGGGCGGCCTGGCTGACTGCCGGCTGGTATCGTGCAGTTGGTGCGGAACAGGTAGCAGCAGCGTTACTGGTTGACGGCATCGATGTCTGTGCGGCATTAGAAGCGGAAAAGTTGCGTGTGGCCGAAATGCTGCTGGAACGGGTGGAATTGCTGTATGAAGTGCGCCGCCGCCATCCACAGGCAGTCTGGTATGCTGATGGCAGTGCTACGGACCTCACTATGTGCCCGGAACTGGCGGTGCAGCCGCTCCTGCCGCTGTGTATGCAGCGAGTGCTGCGGCGGCTGGAGATTGGCTATCGAACCCGGGCTATCCGCCGCGAGTTTATGCAGGAACCGGCAACACATCACCGGCCCAAACCGGGTTCGCGCGCAATCGTTATGCCGGTGCATTGCCCCAACCGGCAGAGTTTGCGCAATCAATTGCCATATTTGCGGCTGCTGGCCACGGAAGCGCAATATGAGCTGCTGCTGATAGCACCACTGCCGGAACTGATACCGATTATTCGGGATGAACTGGGCGGTAAGGCGCGGTGCATGTCGTGGAATGATTATTGGAATGCTGCCGCAGAGCGGCGGGTGCGGGAGCGTTGGCGGCGGTTTAATGCGGTGATGGCATCGCCACCGATGCGCACGTTACGGGAAAAGGGCTGCCGCTACCGTGAGGTGGATCTGACGCCGGCCATGAAAGCAGAAGACCGATTTTTACACGGGCCACTGGCATACGAGTCGCTCCGTTATGCGGCACTGTTTGAGGAAGTATTTCGACGAGAACGCCCGGCGGTATTAGTGGTGTCGCTTGACTATGGCTGGCGTGAACGCACAATCGTCGATGTTGCCCGTTGTGCGGGCGTGTCCACCGTGTGCCAGCACAATCCGCAGGTAACACCGTACCCGGAAGTGGCGTCGTTGCAAACGCTGAGTCCACCGGCGCCGGACCGGGTGCCACAACTGCGATTACGGGTGGTGTCTGATCGCGTCACGCTGAACGGCCAGTCGATGTTCGAGCGGTTGGTCGCCGGCGGTTGTGTACCGGAAGCGCTGCGGGTGACGGGGATACCGCGGTACGACGGTTTTCGTGAGCGGCGGGCGGCCTTGCAGCGCAATGCCATGCGTCAGCGCTTGCACATTCCCCAGCAGGCAAAAATTATCCTGCTGGCCACGCAACCGCCGAGTCGCATCGACGGCAGTACGCGGGCTGATCGCAACCGGGTGGCCCGGGCGGTGGCGGGCGCAGTGGCGGGGTTGGCTGATGCCTATCTGCTGATCAAGCCGCATCCGGAAGAAATGGCGCATGCATACGAAGGAATCATCGCGTCTTCGGGTGTTTCCGGTTCGGTTGTTGATGGTCTCATGACGTTACCGGAAATTCTGGTTGATACTGCGCTATTAGTGACGTATTTCTCGACGGCGGCGTTGGAAGCGATTGCCATGGAAGTACCGGTGCTGACGATCAATGTGGGAGGTCGCCCGGATGTTATTCCCTATGTGGCGGCTGGTGCGGCGGTGGGTGTTTACCATTTGTCGGAGCTTGCAGAAAAGCTGCAACTGGCGTTGCAGCCGGATCCGATGCGGCAGCAGCGCGCGCACCGGTTTCTGGCCGGCATGATCGATCTGCGTGAAGGGGCTGCCCGGCGTTGTGCGGATGTGGTGCTTGAATTGGCGGGGACGGGAGTCGCAGCGGCAAACCGCGATGCATTGCCAAACATTTTTTGACAGGCGAAAAGCGATGTGTTAGAGTTTATCATACTGTGGGTTGTGCGCGGAAAACACTGGAGGGTGGCGATGGGTTTATATGAGGAAAATTCCGGATTTGGCTATGAATGGACGTCCATCGAATATGGTAAAGACCGCGAGGCATGCCGGCAGGATTGGCTGAGCAAGGCCCGGGTTGATTTGTCATGGCTCAAGGGAAAAACCGTGCTCGAGGCGGGATGCGGGAGTGGCCGCCACACGGAACTCATTGCTGAGCATTGCGAGCATATAACTTGCATTGAAATCAGTGATGCGGTGAATGCCGCACGGAAACGGTGTGCGCGATTCAACAATGTGACGATCATTCAGGGGGATATTATGAAATATCCCTTCGCGGACTTGCAGGTTGACTACGTTTTTAGCCAGGGGGTGTTGCATCACACGCCGAATATCTGTGCCGCCTGCAAAAAGGGCGGGATTGTTGATATCTGGGTGTATGTGAAGGAACCGTGGTTGAAACGCATGATCATGGGTTTCTGGCGGTTGTTTACGGTTCGCATGCCGCACAGCTGGCTGCTGTTTTTTTGCAAGACGATTGCGGTGCCCAAAGGAACCATCGAATATCAACTGCGGAACAGTTCATTTGGACCTGCCCGGTTGCTGGGGCGACTGATTGGATTGCTGCTGCCTGTTGCAGTGTATGACAGTGTACAGGCCATCGTTTTTGACACGTTTGACTGGTATTCGTGCAAGTATCAGTTCAAACATACTTATGACGAAGTCATCGGATGGTTTAAGGAAATGGGATTCTCCGATATTAAAACACGGCCGTTTCCGGTGAGTGTAAGCGGCGTGCGCAACTGACGGCCCGGAGAATTAACTCTGGAGGGTGGCGTAGAACCAGATTGATAGCCGGAAAGCGAGACGATCATGGGACAGCGGTTCTTACTGACGGGCGGCGCGGGCTTTATCGGCTCGTACATCACGCGCGAGCTGCTTGCGGCGGGCGATGAGGTCATCCTCTACGACGCGTTCATCAATTACGTGTCGTCGTTCGAAAACACCTATTCGGTCTACATGCGCGAGCGGTTCCGCGACATCCAGGACAGGGTCACCATGGTGCGCGGCAACGTCACGCACAAGGAGTACCTGCGCAAGGCGCTGCTCGACTACAAACCGGATGTGGTGATTCACCTCGCGGCGCTGCCGTCGGCGGACGTGTCGAATGTCTTTTCCGAAGAGGCGATGGACAACAACCTCGTCGCCACGGTCAACTGCCTCGAGGTGCTGCGCTCGGTCGATTTCGTCAAGCGTTTCGTTTACACCTCGTCGAGCATGATTTACGGCGACTTCAAGACCATGCCGGTGAACGAGGACCACCCCAAGTCGCCGAAAGACATCTACGGCGCCACCAAGTACGCCGGCGAGATCATGGTCGAGACCTACGGGCGGCGGTTCGGGCTGGAATACACCATCATTCGCCCGTCGGCGGTCTACGGGCCGACCGATGTGAACCGCCGCGTCACCGGGCTGTATGTCGAAAACGCCTTCCGCGGCAAGCCGCTGGTGCTCGACAACGGCGGCACCTCGAAGCTCGACTTCACCTATGTCGAGGATACCGCGCACGGGTTCGTGCTGGCGGCCAAGTCGCCGGCGGCGAAGAACCAGATCTTCAATATCACCCGCGGCGAGGGGCGCACCATCCGCGAGCTGGGCGAGCTGGTGGCGAAGCATGTCCCCGGCACGGAATTGGTCGAGAAGCCGGCGAAGGTCTTCCGCCCCGAGCGCGGCGCGCTCGATATCAGCAAGGCGCGCACGATGCTCGGCTACGAGCCGCGCTACAGCCTGGAAGAGGGCATCGCCAAGTACACCGCCTACGTGCGCGACCTGAAGCTGTTCGCCCGCTGACCGGGCGCGTCATGCTGCGCTATCTGCTGGCGGTCGACGGCGACTGGCAGGGATACCATGCCGGCACGCCGCCCGACCCCGTGCTCTTTGCCGCCTTCGTGGCGGAGGAGTTCGCGTTCCTGCGCGAGCATTGCGGCGGCAAATTCATCCACATGCTGCACACCTCGCCCCTGGCGCGGCTGACCATGCTGCAGCCGCCGCTGGCGGCGCTGTGGCGCACGCTGCCGGCAGGCGCGGCGCTCGGCCTGCACCCGCATGAGGAACTGACGGGGGGCGGGCACGGCTACGGCGACGAGCAGCACATGGCGCAGGTGGTCGGCGAGTTCGTCGCAGCGGCGCGGGCGCAGGGGCTGGCGCTCCCGGTCTTCCGCGGCGGGTTCCTTGCCTATCGCTCGTTTTATACCCCGCTGCTCGAACGGCACGGTTTTGCGGCGGATGTATCGGGGATGCCGGGCCGCCATCGGGTCACCGCCGGCGACCTGATCAGCGACTGGCGCGGGGCGCCGTCGTTCGCCTATCGCCTGGCGCGTGACGACTATCGCCGCG
>CAZFBR010000061.1:0-15127 GCA_964517215.1 uncultured bacterium | reverse complement strand
CCGCTGACCACCTTCAACCTCGGCGGCGGGTTTGGCATCAACTACGGCGCCGACACCCCGCCACAGGCGGACGAGTGGCGCAGCACCATCCTGCCGCTGGTGCAGCCGCTCAATTTGAAAATCATCATCGAACCCGGCCGCTTCATCGCCGGCAACAGCGGCATTCTCGCCACGACGCTGACCTACGTCAAGCGCACGCCGCGCAAGGCGTTCTACATCGTCGATGCGGGAATGAACGACCTCATCCGCCCCGCATTGTACGGAGCCAGGCACTGGGTCTACGCCCGGCACGAGGATGCTCCGCGCGAAACCGCCGACCTTGTCGGCCCCATCTGCGAAAGCAGCGACTTTTTCCTCAAAGCCGGACCAATTCCCCAAGTCGCCCCGGGCGAGTTCCTCGTCCTGCGCAGCGCGGGCGCCTATGGCTTCGCCATGGCCTCAAACTATAACGCGCGCCGCCGCGCGGCCGAGGTCATGGTCGACGGCGCCGCCCACCGTCTGGTGCGCACGCGGGAAACGTACGACGACCTCGTCCGTGGAGAAACCGTATGAAACAGCCCGAGCATCCCCGCCCGTTCCGCTTCAGCAAATTCAGCGGCAGCGGCAATGACTTTGTGATTATCGACCATCGTGACCGCTGGTGTGCCGACCCGGTCGCGCTGACGCGACAGGTCTGTCGCCGCGGCCTGTCCGTCGGCGCCGACGGCGTCATCCTGATCGAGCCCGCCCCCGCGCCCGCGCAGTTCACCATGCGCATCATCAACGCCGACGGCAGCGAGGCGGAAATGTGCGGCAACGGGGCCCGGTGCGCCGCGCGCTGCGCCTTTCTCGCGGGAATCGCACCGGCCGAAATGCTGTTCCATACCGGGGCCGGGCCGGTGCAGGCGCAGGTCTTCCCCGATGAAACGGTCAAGATCTCGCTTGCCTATCAGGTGACCATGGCGCTTGATCAGGTCGTCTATCTCGGCAACGAAACCCTGCGCGTTGATTCGCTCAACACCGGCGTTCCGCACGCGGTGCTTGTCGTTGACGATCTTGAGGCGGTTGATGTCAATGGCCTGGGCCGGACCCTGCGCTATCACGAGCAGTTCAAACCGGCGGGGACCAACGTCAATTTCGTCCGCCAGCTCAACGCCACCACCATCGGGGTGCGCACCTACGAACGCGGCGTCGAGGCGGAAACCCTCGCCTGCGGCACCGGTTCGGTCGCCTCAGCCCTGGCCATGGCCATCCGCAACGAGATGCGTTCGCCCGTCACCGTGGTCACCCGCGGCGGTGAGCGCCTGACTGTGCATTTTGTGCTCGACGGCCAGGGGGTCAGTGAGCTCTACCTGCAGGGCAGCGCGCGGCTGGTCTATCGCGGCGAAGCCGTCGAATACCGCTGACCGCCATTCCCGGTTCACCACCGGCCGTACGCTCCAGGCCAGATGCTGCCTGCCGCGCCCTTTTGCCTTTTGCCGTCCGGTAATCTATAATTGTTTTATCTTTTACTCAGGAGTGTGTTATGTTCTCCGGTTATATTACCGCGCTGATTACCCCGTTCCGCGACGGCCGCATCTGCGAGCGGGAATACACGCAGCTCATCGACTGGCAGATCCGCCAGGGAATCAGTGGGTTCGTCCCGTGCGGCACTACGGGTGAATCCCCGACCCTGTCGCACGACGAACACCATCAGATTGTCACGCTGTGCGTCCGGGCGGCGAAGGGACGCGTTCCGGTCATTGCCGGCACCGGCTCCAACTCGACGGAGGAGGCGGTCGCCCTGACCCGCCATGCGGAAAAGGCCGGCGCCGACGCGGCGCTGCTCGTCACGCCGTATTATAACAAGCCGACGCAGGAAGGGCTGTATCTGCACTTCAAGGCGGTCGCCGCCGCCACCCGGTTGCCGATCATCATCTATAATATTCCGGGGCGCAGCGTGGTCGACATGAGCATTGCCACCATGGCGCGCCTGGCGCAAATTCGCAATATTGTCGGCGTCAAGGACGCCACCTGCGACCTGGTGCGGCCGCTGCGCACCCGGCTCGCGCTCGGCCCGAAGTTCTGCATGTTGTCAGGCGAAGACGCCACTATCACCGCCTTTCTCGCCCAAGGCGGGCATGGCTGCATCTCGGTCACGTCCAATGTCGCCCCGAAGCTGTGTGCGCAGCTCTTTGCCGCCTGGCGCAACGGCGACCTGAAGAAGATGGCGGCGCTGCGCGATCGTCTGCTGCCGCTGCACGATGCCTTATTTGCCGAAACCAGTCCGGCACCGGTCAAGTATGCCGTGTCGCTGCTCGGCCGGTGCGCTTCTGACTGCCGGTTGCCGCTGGCGCCGCTGCAGGACGCGACCAAAACCCGCATCCGTGCCGCCATGCGCTCGGCCGGACTGCTCAAGTAAGGGCCCTCCGTGGACTGCCAGAACGAAAAGAACCGTCAGCGCTGCAACTGCACCTATGAACCGTGTTCCCGCAAGGGCAACTGCTGCGCCTGCGTTGCGTATCACAAGGACATGGGCGAATTTCCCGCCTGCTTCTTCACCAACCGGGCGGAACGAACGTACGACCGTTCGTTTGCCGCGCTGGTGCGCGATCGCGGCTGACCGCACGCGACACATGGCGCACCACCACCACCTGCATCGCCGTTCCGTCAGCCGGCAGTTGTGGCTGTGGCTGTACCGCGGCCAGGAATACTACAACCTGCTGCTGTTCCGCCTGCTGGCCTGGCTGCGCCGGCCGCGCGTCAGCAGTCGCAGCCAGCTGCTTCCCGACGGCCGGGTCAAAAAAAAGATCCGCTTTGCTGTTCCCCGTCCGTCCGGCTCGTTGATTGCCTCGCCCGATACGATGCGCTTGAGCGGCTATCTGATTATCGTGCTGCTGTTTCTTGCCGTGGTTATTTCCGTGTTCGGCGAGGCCTTTGTCAACCGGCATCTCGACTATCGCAAGGTGGTGCATGTCGACCTTAATGACCTGGAGCAATCGCATGGCCAATGAACCGGCAATCCACGACAGCCTGACCGTTCTGATCCCCTGCTTCAACGAAGAAGCGATGATCGCCGCCACCGCGCGTGCAGTCCACAACACCTTCGCCGCCGCCGGTGTCGCCTGCGAACTGATCATCATTAACGACGGCAGCACTGACGGCACCGCGGCGCAGGTCGCCGCACTCGATCTCCCGGTCCGCGTGCTGACCAATCCCCACTGCTGCGGCTACGGTTTCAGCCTGAAGCGCGGCCTGCGCGCCGCCACCCGCGGCTGGATCGCCATCATTGACGCCGACGGGACCTACCCGGTCGAGCGCTTTCCCGATCTGTGGGCACAGCGCCGAGAGTTTGACATGATTGTCGGCGCGCGCACCGGTGAACGGGTCTCCATTCCCACCCTGCGCAAACCGGCCAAATGGTTTATCGGCCAGCTCGCCAACTATCTTGCCGGCCAGCGCATCCCCGATCTCAATTCGGGCATGCGCATTTTCCGCCGCGACCTGGCGCTCACCTTCGTCAATATTCTCCCCGACGGCTTTTCCTTCACCACCACCATCACCCTGGCCGCACTGACCTCGGGGCATCTGGTCCAGTACCTGCCGATCGACTATTTCAAGCGGCACGGCGAATCCAAGATCCGCTTTTATCACACACTGGACTTTTCGCTGCTGGTGGTCCGCCTGATCACCTATTTCAAGCCGCTCAAGATCTTTTTTCCGATCGCCGGCCTGTTTGTCACGCTCGGCCTCGCCCGATTGCTCGTGCGGCTGGCCGACGGCGCCAGCATCGGCGAGGCGACCATCCTGCTGATCGTCGCGGGCATCCAGATCGGGCTCATCGGCCTGCTGGCCGACATGCTGGTCAAGAGCCGCGGCGTCGGCCGCTGAACCTGGCGGCGGCCATGCGCATTGCGCTCGACGGCCGCGAGGTGGAAGCTCCGCACGGCATCGGACGCGTCCTGTGCCACCTGCTCGACGCCCCCGCCCCGGCCGAAACCGAGCGGCTGTTGCTGGTCAACCGGCCGCCGCGCCGGCAATGGCCCGGCGTCACCCCCTGCTTCCTGTCGCGCTGGCACTGGCTGCGCCTCGGCGCCTGGCTGACTGCCCAACGCGTTGACGCCTTCTATTCGCCCTATTACAAACTGCCGCGCGGTTTTGGCGGCCGCATGACCTGCACCGTACATGACCTCGGATTTCTCGTCTATCCGCAGCAGCACTACACCCGCGGCCGGTTCTACCGCCGCATCGCCCGATGGCGGCTCAATCATGCGCTGGCTGCCGCCGCTGCCGTGGTGGCGGTCTCCCCGTTCAGCCGGCAGGAACTGCTGGCACATACCGCCATCAATCCTGCCGCCATTGCCGTGATCCCTTCCGGCTACGATGCCGGCATTTACCTTCCCGGACCCGCCGATCCGGCTGTCGCAGCACGTCTCGGCATCAGCGGCGGTTACCTGCTCTATGTCGGCAACTGCACGCCGCACAAACGGGTCGAGCTGCTCATTGAAGCCTGGCGTCCGGATGCCGGCCAGTTGCAGCTGGTTATTATCAGCGCGCCCGACCGGCACCAGCAGGCCCTGCGCGCACGTTATCCCGACGCCGGCATCATCTGGGCGGGCACGGTTGCCGATAACGACCTGGCGACGCTTTACCGCAATGCCGCCTGTTTCGTGTTCCCGTCAGATTACGAGGGGTTCGGCATCCCGCCGGTTGAAGCGCTCGCCTGCGGCTGTCCGGTCGTCGCCACCCGCCGCGCGGCGCTGCCGGATACGCTTGGCGACGCTGCGTATTGGGCCGATCCGACCCCCGCCGGCCTGCGCGCCGGCTGGCATGAGGTGCTCGGCAATCCCGCGCTCCGCACACGCCTGCTGGCCGCCGCCGCACCGCTGCTCGCCTGCTACCGCCATGACGTCACCGGCCGGCAACTCTGGAAGGTCATTACCGGTGGCAACTGAACGGGCCTTGCTGGTCGCGTTCGGCGGCCTCGGCAACGGCATTCTTCTGTCGCCACTGTTCCGCGCCCTGGCAACCCGCCACACCGTTGACCTGCTCGTTGCCGATCCGCTGGTCGCGGAATATTATGCCGCCGCGCCCGCGCGCGGCGACCTTCTGCTCTGGCGCGACTGCGGTTGGGCCGGGCTGCTGCGCCGGCGCGGTCACTGGACACTGGCCGTCGCCGGCGCAGCCATGCAGCCGCTGCGCGCCGGGTTGCTGCTTCTCGCTGCCGGGGCACCGCAACGGATCGCCGAACACGGCTTCGCCTGCACCGCGCGCGTTTCCGTCGCCGAACCGGAAGAGCATGAACTGCAGCGCAACCTGCGGCTCGCCGCTGCCGCCGGCTGCCCCGGGATGCCCGAACCGGCGCTCTGGTCGCTGACGCTGGACGGCGTACCGGCGCTGCCGACGCGCTTTGTTGCACTCCATGCCGGGAGCGGCGGGCGGCTCGCCGGCAAGCGCTGGCCGCTCGACCGTTTTGCCGCGCTGACCCGCATGCTGATCGCCGGGCGCATCCCCGTCGTTGCGCTGGGCGGTCCGGATGAAACCGGGCTGGGCCACACCCTTGCTGCCGCCGGGGCGGTCGACCTGTGCGGACGCCTGTCGCTCGCCCAGACCGCTGGCGTGTTGCGTGCTGCGTCCCTCTATGTCGGCAACGACAGCGGGCTCATGCACCTCGCCGCCGCCGCCGGCACGCGCTGCTGCGCCCTGTTCGGCCCGACCCGCGAGGCGAAAAACGCGCCGTGGGGAAACGGTCATCGCGTACTGACCGCCCCGGTCGGCTGCCGGCCCTGCTATGCCAACCGCCCCATTACCTGTCCGCATGGCTATGCCTGCCTGTCCGGCATCAGTGTCGAACAGGTGCATGCCGCCGTCCGGGATTTGCTCGCATGAAGCTCGCCTGCCCGCTGCACGGCACAGCGCAGCCGCGCGCCGCACGCGGCCCGGTGCGCTACGCTGCCGGGTTGTCGTACTGTCCCGCTTGCACTCTTGAATTCCAGACCGACTACCAGCCGCCAACCTACGACGCCACCTATTACGCCGCCCCTGATTATGCCGGCCTGCATCGCCGCGAAGATCAGCGGAAGGCCGCGCAGTTGTGGACGCTCCTGCCGCCGGGGCCGGCTGGCCGGTTGCTTGAAATCGGGCCCGGTCTCGGTTGCCTGCTGCGGCTCGCGCACGCTGCGGGCTGGCGCACGGAAGCGGTCGAGCCGGTGGCGGCGCTGCACGCGCAGCTGCCGCCGGCAACGGTCGTGCATGCCGTCCCCTTCGAACAGGCGCAGCCGGATCCGGGGTTCAACCTGATCGTCATGGCTGATGTCATCGAACACTTTCCCGAACCGCGCACCGCACTCATGCGCGCCGCCGCGCTTGCCACGCCGGGCGGACGCCTGCTCATCGAAACGCCGAACCGCGGCAGCATCTACGCCCGGATGGCCGGCAACTGCTGGGCGGGATACTCCCCCTTTCATGCCTTCTTCTACACCGCCCCGCAGCTCACCGCACTGCTGGCCGCGACCGGCTGGCGCGTCGCCACCGTCGCCACTTCCCCGCTCGACCTCTGCTCGCTCGACGGGTTCTGGCGCTCCGGACTGCAGGAACGCCTGCGCGGCGCGGCATCTGCCGACGCCGCCGCCCCGGCGGGACGCAACCTGCGCCAACGCCTGCTGGCGTCACCCGGCTACTGGCGTCTGGTGGCTGCGCTGAATGCGCTGCCGAATGCGCTTGCGGCCGGACGCGGTTGGGGCGACCAGTTGCTCGTGGTGGCGGAGCGAACCGCATGACCGCGCCGGTGCGAGTGCTGCATATTCACACGCTGCCGGTCTGGAGCGGGTCCGGGATCAACACCTTCCTCTCCATGCAACTGCTGCCGCCGCGCTTCGCCCCGGCCATGGCCTGCGCCCCCGGCGGGCGACTGGAGCAGATCGTCCGCGCGGCCGGCATCCCGTTCTATCCGATTCCCGCTTTCACCGGTCCGCTCGCACCGCTGCACGACCTGTGCGCGCTGCTGCAGTTGATCGCTCTGCTCCGCCGCGAACACTTCGCCGTCGTCCATACGCATAACTCCAAGGCGGGTTTTCTCGGACGGCTCGCCGCCATGCTCTGCGGCGTCCCCTGCATCGTCCACACCATCCACGGGTTCGCCTTCCACCAGTGCGAATCCGCATGGCGTCGGCGTCTTTTCATCGCCTGCGAACGGCTTGCCGCGCACTGGTGCCATGCCCTCATCGCGATTTCCCAACCGATGATCGATTGGGCAGAACAGGAGCAGATTGCTCCCGGTAAAACCATCGATAAGATCTACAGCGGTATTGAGGTGGACGCTTTTGCCAACGCCACACCCGACCCTGCCATCCGCACTGCGGCCGGCTGGCAGTCCGCCGACCTCGTCGTCGGTTTCTTCGCCAAGCTCTGGTCGGGTAAAGGCCATGCCGATGCGCTCCAGGCGCTGGCGCTCGCCCGCCGCACCGAGCCGCGCCTCAAGCTCCTCCTCGTCGGCGACGGCGAACTGTGCGCGCCGCTGGAGCATCTGCGCACCGAGCTCGCCCTGGGCTCCGCGGTGCACTTCGCGGGGTTCCGTGAGGATATCCCCGCGCTCACCGCCGCCTGCGATATCTGCATCCTGCCGTCGTATTTTGAGGGGATGGGGCGGGTGGTGCTCGAGGGGATGGCGTCGGGCAAGCCCGTCGTTGCCTCCCGGGTCGGCGGTATTGTCGAGCTCATCCGCGACGGCGAGACCGGGCTGTTCATCACCCCCGGCCGGCCTGAGGAACTGGCGGCGGCGCTGCTGCGCCTCGCCGCCGATCCCGCCCTGCGCATTCGCCTCGGTGCCGCCGCCCGGCAAGCTGTCAGTACGGAATTCTCCGCGCAGGTTATGGCTGATCGCATCGTCGCCGTCTACGACCGCCTGCTGAACAAATAGAGTATACTGTCCCCCGTTATTTACTGGGGGATGGCGGGCGGAAAACAAGTTTGCCCAGCCACAGGATGGCGCACCCTGCCAGAAATGCCGCCAGCGATTCAATGACAAATCCGATAAGCTGCCATTCTCCTGCCGCCCAGAAGGTGGCCAGCGGCGTTTCGCGTTGCGTACCCGCAACCATGACCGGAATACCGTACCAGGCAATCACTGCCGCACTCACACTGGCAATCAGCACGGCTGGCAATCGCCAGCGGGAGCGGCGCATCCGCCGCCACACCAGCAGCGGCGGGAGGCCCAACCAGCTAAGCAGCAGGAACTGCGCAACCGCCAGCTGTCGTTCTGTCATCTCTGAAAAACCGGGACAGATACTATATTATTCGTCATCGCAGCAATACTGATAAAGGAGCGTGTGTCCCGCTTTTTCCAGTGTCCCCCGTCATGTTCGTACCAGCTGCTGGTACAGGGCAACGGTCTTCTCCGCCATAACGTCAAGGGAAAAGTCGCGGGCGGCGCGGGCCCGGGCGGCAGCACCCAACGCTGCGCGGCGCGCGTCGTCGCGCAGCAGGCCGCCGATCGCGGCGGCCAGCGCCGGCACATCGTCGGGCGGCACCAGCAAGCCGCTGTCGCCGTCGGCAATCACCTCACGGCTGCCGTCCACCGCCGTCGCCACGCAGGCCACCCCGTCCGCCTGCGCTTCGAGCAGGACATTGGGCATCCCCTCCCAGCGCGACGGCAGGACAAAAACATCCGCCTGCGCCGCAAGCTCGCGCGCGTCGGGCCGCAGGCCGGTAAAAGTCACGCAATCGTCAAGCCGCAGCTCGCGGCACAGCGCCAGCAACTGCGGAGTCGCCGCATCGGGCCGGCCGCACACCACCAGTTGCAGCGGAAACTCCCGCCGCAGTTCCGCCACGGCACGCAGCAGCACATCCTGCCCCTTCTGCGGATGCTGGCGTCCGACACTGACCAGCAGCCGGGTGCCGGGCAGCCGCGGCACATCAGCCGGCCAGACCGGCGGCGTCGTTCGCTGCGCCACCCCGTTGACTATGATGGTGATTTTTTCCGCCGGGTAGCCCTGCTCGCGCACCAGCCGGTCGCGCACGGTCGCGGAATTGGTCGTCACCGCGCTGACCAGCCCCAGCGTCAGCCGGTCGACGCGATGATGCCACGCGCGGTCGTCGTAGACGCGGATGCCGGCCACCACATGCGGCACGCCCGCCAAGCGCGCAGCCACGCGCCCGAACAGGTTGGCATGGAACAGCCAGGTATGCAGCAGGTCCGGCTTTTCCCGGCGCAGAAGTGCCGCCAGTCGCGGCAGCGCCAGCGGGTCGCCGGGCCAGCGCATCAGCGCCGGATAGACCGGGACACCGTCGCGGCGCAGCCAGTCGGCCACCGGGCCGTCACCGAGCAGGCAGGTGACCGCCACCCCGTGCCCGGCGGCGCGCACCCGCGCCACGGTCTCGTACAGCATCCGTTCCGCCCCGCCCAAATCGAGCGTGGTGGCGGCATAGAACAGGTTCACTGCCGGCGCACTACATCCAGGTCTTCAGTTTGGCGCGGTCGAGAATGACGATCTTGCCCCCCTGCATGGCGACCGAGCCCTCGCGCTTGAACTCGTTCAAATAGCGGCTGGTGTACACCCGCGAGGTGCCCACCGTCTGGGCGATCTCCTGCTGCGTCATGCGCACATCAATCAACTCGCCGCCATCGGGCAGTTTCTTGCCGAACTTGTCCGCAAAGCGCATCAGCAGCGTCGCCAACCGCCCCGGGATGTTGCGGAAGGTGATGTCCTGAATGTGCGCGTCCGCATCGCGCAGGCGCTTCGAGATGATTTCAAGGATGTTCAGCGCGATTTCCGGACTGTTCAGAATAACCTCGTTGAAGTTCTTTTTCTGGATGAGATAGATCCAGCAGTCGTCAATGGCCATGGCGCTGGCGCAGCGCGGTTCACGGTTCAGCAGCGCCATCTCGCCGAGAAATTCGCCTTCGCTCAGGATTTCGAAAATCTTCGTCTCCCCGCCACCCGCCACCGGCGAGGGCATTTCCTTGTAGATCTTCACCTTGCCCTTGCCGATCAGGTACAGGGTGTCGCCGCGGCTGCCCGCAGTGAACATGATCTCGCCCTTTTTGAAGGCGCGCTCTTCGACAATCTCCGCGATCTGACGCAATTCCGGATCCTTGAGCCGGTTGAAGATGGGAATCTTGCGCAGCAGCTCCAGTTTGTCCTTCATGGACGGTTCCTCCTCATTTGGTTTTCATCACAAAGATGCCGTTCCAGTCGTCGGGCGGCGGCGTGTCCTTGTAGGCCCGGCAGCGATCGACATACAACCGCGACGGGCCGTCCTCCGGCACCAGTCGCAGCGCCTCGCTGAATGCGGCTATGCCCTGTTCCCAGCGGCGGTTGAGGTAGCAGTCCATCCCTTCACCATAGGCCGCCAGCAGCGCCTGCTGCGCGGGGGTCAGCGCGCCCTGCTTCGCAATCAGCTCGAAGACCTCGATGCCGCGCGTTTTGCCCTTGACCTGAATCGCGTCCAGCCGCCGCACCTCGATGAACGCCTTCGCCTGCGCGTAGGTGAATTCACTGATCATCAGCCGCGTCCCGTACGGCTTGTTCGCCGGCTCCAGCCGCGCGCCCAGGTTGATGGTATCGCCGATCACCGTGTAATTTTTCAGCGTGCGCGAGCCCATGTTGCCGACCACCACCACGCCGGTGTTGATCCCCGCCCGCGCGTTCATCTCGGGATACCCTTCCGCCCGCCATTTGATCCGCAGTTCGTCAAGCTTGGCCTGCTGGTCGAGCGCCGCCCAGCAGGCGCGTTTTGCGTGGTCGGGCTGCGACAGCGGCGCATTCCAGAACGCCATGACCGCGTCGCCGATGAACTTGTCCACCGTGCCGTCGTACTTCAGGACAATGTCCGACATCGCGGTCAGGTACTCATTGAGCAGCGGCACCAGCACCGCGGAGTCGAGCGTTTCCGAGATGGTGGTGAATCCAGCCAGATCCGAGAAATAAATGGTGATCTCGCGCTTGTCGCCGCCCAGCTTCAGCTTTTCCGGGTCCTTGAGAATCTCCTTGACCACCTCGGGATTGACATACTGGGAGAACGCGCCGGTCACCGCCCGCCGCTTGCGCTCCTCCACCATGTATCCCGCGCCCGTCAGGACAATGTAATCGGTGCCGAGAAAAACCAGCGGCGCCACCAGCGACATGGCGAGGTTCAGCCGCTCAAAGGCTGTGATCACCAGCATCATCAGCGCGGCGCCGGCCAGCAGCGTCAGCAGCCCGCCTTCCAGCGCCCGATGCCGGGTCACCCACAGGCCCATGATCCCCGCCAGCGCCAGCAGCACCACCAGCAGCAGCCACCGCGGCTCGTTCACCAGGAAGTCCTGTTCGAGGATGTTGTTGATCATGTTGGCATGCGTCTCGACCCCGGCATAGGTCGACGAGAACGGGGTCGCCCGCAGATCCATCAGGCCGGCAGCCGTCGAACCCACCAGCACTATCTTGTCGCGAAATTCCTCCATGGGGATGAATTCGCCGGCGCTCATATACACATTGACGTACGAGTAATACTTGTAGGTTTCCATGCCGCCGTAATAATGGATATTCATCCGCCCGTCGTTGGCGACCGGAATGCGGTATGCCAGCGGTTTCGCCGCGCCGGTTTCATCCACATAGTCGGGATTCTCGATGTGAACGCAACCGGGGGAAAAGCGGATGGTTGCGGGATGATCGGGCGTGGACGCCAGCGCGCGCAACACCGAGATGCTCAGCGACGGACAGAACAGCTCATTGTATTTGATGAACGTATACGAACGGCGCACCGGGCCGTCGCTGTCCGGCGACACGTTGATCGCCCCCACCCCGGCCGCCTGGTTCGCCAGCTGCAGCAGCGGTGTCGACGCCTGGGGATACGCGGGAAAGCACAACCCGTGCGTCGGCACGGTGGCGGGCACCGCGAACGGCTTGACGGCAATCACCGCTGAATCAACCTTGGTCAGCAGGCATTCTTCGGAAAACTGCGCCGCGTAATGTATCCTGCCCGTCAGCGCCGTCATTTCCGCCAGCTGATAATCGGGATTGGTCATGGCGCTGTAGAGCGGGAACTGATATCCGTCCTGCGGGCAGGTGGCGGTCGGATTCTGCGTCGGTTCCGCGAAGAGCACGTCAAACGCAATTGCCTTGGCGCCGCAGATCTGCTGCAGGTAGGTGATCATCTCCGCATGAACATTGCGCGGCCAGGGGAACCGGCCATGCGTTTCCTCCATCGCCTTGATGCTCTTTTCATCGATGTCGAGGATGACTATGTCGCTGCGCAGGTGTTCCTGCGAACGGAAATTGCGATAGCGCCAGTCCAGCGTTTTCAGTTCCGCCAGTTCCAACCAGCCCCAATACTGCAGCCAGAACACCGCCAGCGCCACCACCAGCGAGAGCAGAATTCCGGTCCGGCTCCTGCGCTGCGTCCAGTTGCGCTCCAGCCAGGCAATGATCACGGGTTGCCTACGGCACGATCAGGGTCATGCCCGCGGTGATCATCGACGGCGAGGTCAGCTTGTCGCGATTGGCATCATAGATGCGCTGCCACGACGCGCCCGACCCGTAGTATTTCTCCGCAATCAGGCCGAGCGTCTCGCCTGATGCCACCGTGTGCCGCCGCGCGTTGGCCGGAATGACCGGCCGCGGGCGGCTGCCGCCGGCGTCGCCGGCCGGGCGGACGGCTGCCGCCGGACGTGCCGTCTTCTCCAGTTGCGCGGTGAGGTCGGCGAGCTCCTGGCGCATGATCATGATCGTCTGCTGCATCCGCGCCAGCTCCTCCACCGCCTGCTGCACCTGGTATTCCAGTGCGCGCTGGTCCGCGGTCTTGCGCTCCAGTTGCATGCGCAATTGCGCGTTTTCATCCTGCAGCATCCGGACGGGGTCCGTGCCCGACCCGTTTTCAGCTGCCGCCGGCAGCGCCAGCAGCAGCACCAGCAGTACGCCTGCCATCATCTTCATAACCCGCCTCCGTAACAGCCGGCAGCACCCGTCCGACTGGTATCGGCTGTCGCCAGCCCCAAGATAACGATTCTATCCGGTAGTATAGTACAGTCCCTTCCGATTGGCAACCGCCCGTATTGCCCTGGCTTCAGCTGGTGCCAGGAAACCGTAACGCTCTCTTTTTCCCGGCAACCAATGCCAGTTGTAATACTTGATGAACACACGTATCGCCGTCCGCGCTTCGTCGAGGTTCCGGAACTGCGCGCCTTGCAGCACTTGTTCCTTCAGGGTTTACCAAAGCGCTCGACAATGCCATTGGTCTCCGATTCGGCACATAGGCGAAACTTGGCGTGACGCCGAAATATTTTTCCCCCTGATAATGCTCGGAAGCATATTGCGTGCCGTGGTTCATACGCAGGGCCAAGCCGCGCGCAACCTGCTCGCCGACCGCGCCGAACTCTTTTACCAATCCTTGTCGGATGGGGTTCAGGCGCGGCGAAACGGTCACCATTTTTACCGCGTGCCAACCCAGGCACTCGCTGTTGAAGTGGTCGACGCAGAAAAATGCCCGGTGTTTTCCCTCCGCCTGCGTATAGAACATGATGCCGTCCGCACCCCATTGTTCGTTCGGCCGGGGCGTGGCGATGCTCCCCGTGTGTGCCGACACTTTCTCCTGCCGCACCCGGCTCGGCACCAGATAGTTGTGCCGTCGTGTCAGGCGCAGCACCCGCTGCTTCGACACCATGCTGCCTTTTCGTCGCAACCGCCGCCAGACCGGCCGATGCCCTTCACCGGTGAAGAACGAACGTTCCGATTCCTGCTCACTCAGCGCCCACAGCTTATCGTTGCTCAGCCGCGGCTGCGGTCCTCGCGGCAACGGTTCCCGGAACTGGTCTGCCGATTGCGCGTCAGCGTCCTTGCGGCGCGCATAGAGCGACGACCGCGGCCAGTCCCATGCCCGACAACACCCGCTTGATGCCATACGGCTTATTGGTCGCCGGAGAGCGTTGCGCACTCATCGCGGTGCCTTCTGCGGCGGCAGAGGGACCGCCCGGCCCTCCGCCCGCCGGGCACGGTGCTGCAACAGTTCGTTGTCCATCGTCAGTTCGCCGACGCGACGCAACGCTTGCGCCAGTTCGTTCGCCAGCAAGTCGCCACCGCGTTCCTTCATCGACGATTCCATCCCCGCCAGGGCGCGGTTGCGCCACGCTTCAAGCCGATGCAGTTCCACGCCCACATCACTGGCGCGACCCGGCCACCAGTTCCGAACTGGCTAACGCTGCTGCCTGATGTCCGTATGCTCGCCGAATGCCGCGAAGTGGCCGCGCACGGAAAATCACCATTCAGGGTAGAAACCGGAGTTCATCGGCGCCGGCCTGTGCGATAGCAGCGAACTGCTCGCCGCGCCACCCTGCAGCGCGCAACCGCCCGACCCAGACGATTTGAGGTTCTACGAGGTCGCGTTGGCGGGAAAAGCGGATTAGCTGATTACCGGCAATATGATACATTGTCCGCTGGCCCGGCCAATAGTCAAGATCGTCACCCCGCGCCAGTTCATCGAACCGCCCGCAGTCATCGCGCACCTGCAGGCAGAGAGCAGCCGCCAATGCTGTCATCGCTGACGTTCCCTCACCCCGCATGGCGCGCTTCCGCAACCGCCGGTGAAAACGGGCGAGGGGAAGGCCATTGCTTCCCACCTTCGCGGGAATGCCGGAGAAAAAAAAACGGCGGAAGAAATATTCTCCCGCCGTCGTAAAAGGGCAAAAAAATTCCGGCAACGACCTACTCTTCCTCACCCGTACGGATGAAGTACCATCGGCGCAGAAGGGCTTAACTGCCGTGTTCGGAATGGGAACGGGTGGGACCCCTTCGCTATGGCTGCCGGAAAAATTGTGCGTATTCAGTTGTCTAAAAATCCCTTGACAACGCAATAGTGTGGGTCACGGCCAAAATAAGCCAAGAATCAAAAAGTCAAGCCTCACGACTGATTAGTACCACTCGGCTGAACGCGTTGCCGCGCTTCTACCTGTGGCCTATCAACCTGGTCATCTCCCAGGAGTCTTTAGGATGGTTTGCAGTAAGCAGTCACCGTCAGCATTTCAAGCCAGTCACAGACCGAAGCCCGCAACCAACCTGCAACACCTTCAATGACCGTAGCACCTGCAACGACATCGGGGATATCTTATCTTGGGGTGGGTTTCACGCTTAGATGCTTTCAGCGTTTATCCCGTTCGGATATGACTATTTAGCTGTGTTGTTGGTACGACAACTAATAA
>CAZFBR010000060.1:0-15504 GCA_964517215.1 uncultured bacterium | reverse complement strand
CCCGGGCTGCGTCAGCGCCAGCCGGTAGCCGTCCGCCCAGGGGAGGACCGCTACCGGCTGCTGCCAGCCCAGCGCCTGCTGAATGGCCGCGGCCACCGCCACCGCATGGCCGGACAATTCGCCGTTTACCGTGTAATTGAGCGGCGGGTTCTCCTCCGTGATGAGCCGGAAGCCGTCCGCCGGTATCACCGGGGCCTCGGCCGGGGCCGTGGCGGCGCACCCCGCGACCAGCAGCGCACCACCCAGGATAATTGCTGTCGCCAATTGCTTCATTGCGCCGCTCCCGTCCGCAGCCACTGCTGCCATTGCCCGCGGAATTGCTCAAGATTGTCCCGGGTCACCGTGTGCGTCGTCGCCATTTCGCGTGCCCGGTCCGGCAATTCACCGTCGAGAATCAGGGCCAGCAGCAGCTCAACACCCCGGTAGCCCCACTGGTAACAGTCCTGCGCCACCAGCGCCTGCACCCGCCCGCTGGCCAGCGCGTCCAGCTGCTCCGGCAGCGCATCCATGGCCACGACCTTGTCGTTGCCCGGCAGCCTGACCGGCGCGCCAGCGAACAATGCCCAGCCGCCCGCCATGATCCAGCCCTCGATCTCCGGATGCGCGCGCTGCTCGGCCATGAAGGTCGCGGCGGCCGCCGCGGGCGTTTCCACATGGTAGTACACGTCAGCGACCGCCATGCGCGGATACCGCCCCAGTTCCTCCCGGACGCCCGCAATGCGTTCCTGCAGGTTCGGGGCCGTGCGGTTGCCCCCCAGCACCGCGACCACTCCCGCACCGTCCATGGCCCGGACCAGCTGCCGCGCCAGTTCTGCACCCGCCGCCCGGTTGTCGATCCCGACAAAAGCGAACCGCCGGCTGCCCGGCGCATCAGCATCGAAGCAGGCGACCGGAATGCCGTTCGCCGCCGCCGCATCGATGCGCGGGGTCAGCGCCCCCTCATCACTGCAGCTGACCAGGATTCCGTCGGCCTTCGCCACCGTCAGGGCCTCGACCGCCGCCGCCTGGGCGGCGGCATTCTCCGTCGGCGGGGTACGCCAGTCGATCCGGATCGTGCGTCCCCGCCGTTCGGCCCAAACCCGGGCGGCGTCTTCCGCACCCGTGCGGGCAGCCACAAAGACCGGGTTGTCGGCGCTCTTCGCCACCATCCCCAGGACAATGGCCGGCGCGCCCGCCGTCCGCTCGCCGGTCTGCACCCCGGCGCACGCCGCCAGCGACAGTGCCATCACCACCATGATCATCCGTTTCATTGCGCGCCACTCCCATCCATTGGTCTGCGCCGCCGGCACAGAGTACCGCCGGTCAGCGCTCCGGTTCATTGCCGTCAGCGCCCCATGGCCTCGGCCACGGCCGCCATGCGTTCCAGCAGCGGCAGCGCTTCCGCGGCGGCCAGCGTGCCGCCGCTGCGCCGCCAGCGGATCCCTTCGTCGGTAATCTTCCAATCGCCGCCATCGCCGAACAGGGCCAGCAGCGCCGCCTGCACCCGGCGGTCGGCCAGCAGCACCCGCACCGGCGCTTCCTCCTGCGCCTTGACCACAACCAGCCGGTCCAGTTCCGCATTGCCCGTGGCCAGGTCCTGGGTGCGGAACAGGGCACGACCGACCCGGGCGAAAAAGGTTTCGGGCGCCAGCAGCATCCCCTGGCGCACCGGCCGGCTGAACAGCAGGCCGATATGCACCGATTCGCTGCTGCTGTGCGCATTCGTGCTCTGCGCGCCATGGTAGAGCGTGCACTCATGCCCGCGGTAGTGTCCGGTCACTGCGCCGAAACAGAACCGGTTCACCACTCCGCCCAGCAGCGGATTGTCCAGCAGCGTCCGCAGCTGGGCCAGCGCCTGCGCCTGCTGCGGGTCGCTGCCGTCCGCCTCAAGCCGGCGCACGGCGTCCGATTCAAGATACGCGCGCAGTCCCTCCTTGAACGTGAAGCCCAGTTCCTGCGCCAGCTGCTCCCATACCCGCCGTTCCGTCACCGTTCGCTGCCGCCTTTCCGTTTGCCCGCCCACGCCCGGCTGTGCTATGCTCCGGTCATGAGAATGCTGATTGCCCTGTCACTGCTTGCCGCGCTGGTCGCCGGTTGCGAAGCCCCGGCCACGCCGCTGACCCCCCGCGGCAACGCCTTCACCTACGAACCGATGAACACGCTGCAGTCCGACGGGCTGGGTCGCTGGCGCATCGAGGTGACCGACGCAGGCATGCTCTCCCTGCGCTATTCCGTGCGCGACTTCATCGAGCCCTATGCGCCGCAGGCCCTGCCACCGGCCGCCCGCGAAAGGCTCTGGCAGCAGATCGCGGCCTGTGATTTTCCCAACCGCCGTTCCTCGACCCGCGCCGGCGCCGCCACGGAGCAGCTGATCGGCTTCAATGTCCTGCTCGACGGCCGCAACCATTACTGCAAAATCTTCACCGACGAAGTCAAGCAGGACCCCGCACTCTGCGCCCTGCTGGACACCCTCACCGAACTGATCAAGACCCGCAGCAACCGTCCCGTCCGGCTCTACTGAACGTCACGCCCACGACGAGCCCTTCGCCTGCGGGGTGTACGGCATCGAGTAGTGCATCTGCTCCATCAGCCACTTCCCGCCGCAGCGCACCATGACTCCGGTAATGCGGCCCGGCATGACAAAACGCCGGCGCCCGGCGCTGGCGCGCATGGTGCAGTCACCGGCAAACCACGCCACGCTGCCGGTGCCGTCCACTGTTTTAACCCGCACCGTCATGCTGACCGCATCGACCTGCGCAAAGTCGCGGGCCAGCTGCCGCCGCAGCGCGCGCGGGCCGCGCGCCACCTCGTCCGCGCCCGTGCCGAATGACAGGGAGGTGCTCCGCGGGGCGAAGTGCGCCATAACCGCATCGACATCGCCGCTCCGGTAGCTTCTGCTCCATGCGCTGATTGCCGCCAGAACCTGCTTTTTTGCTGTCGCCTGCATTGCCCTCTCCCGTGCCACTGTATCCAGTCAGTCCGCGCTGCAGCTCCGCGCCCGACGTTGTTACGCCCTACGTAAGTTCACCCGGCAGCACTGGCTCCGCCAGCAATGCGGCATACTGCGACCAGCGCTGGCGCGGCTGACCGGGTCCGCCGCCGCGTCGGGCCAGCCAGCGTTCGACCAGCAGCCGCCCCGTCGCTGCCAGGGCGGCGTAGCTGCGGAAATGCTCAATGAAGCCGAGTTTCAATGCCGCCTGTTCCCGCGTCAGCACCGCCGCCGCCGCCAGCCAGGGAATGGCCTGGGGGATGTTCAGTTTCCGGTCAAGCAGCTGGCGCGCCGCCGCGCAGACCGCTTCGGCCACCAGCCCGTCGCGGGCCGCCTGCACGGCCTGGAACCGTTCCAGCTGCTGCGGCACGAATCCCGCCAGCGGGCCCAGAAATCGCCGTTCGAAGTCAAGCCGCTCGGCACCGGGCAGCACCACCCCGGCCGCCGCCTCGGCCAGCGCCACCGTCATGCCGGTGCGCGGACTGTACATCAGTTCGATGCTGTGTTCGACCCACCCGCGCTGGCGATACCAGTCGCTTTCCGCCCGGCAGAACCGCGTATGCCGGCCGGGATAACCCGCGCCGGCCAGCAGCGGAATCACCGCCGCCAGCGGCAGCGACCGGTCGGTATTGACCTGAATGACGCTGTGCGCACCGCCGCGATAGCTGTAATACGACTCCCACGGCTGGTCGGCCACATAATCCAGTTCGCACTGCTCGTACGGCGGCAGAGTGAAGCAGCGCCTGGTCCGCCGCCGCAGTTCGTGCAGCGTTTCCCGCAACACCTCGCGTAGCCGCTCGCGACCGACCCGGAATTCATCATCAAACGCGGCGAGGCGCGCCGTCAGTTCACCCCGGCCGGGAAGCGCCTGCTCCAGTTGCTGTCGTCGCTTCCGGAAATGGGCTTCGCTGAAGTGCGGCGGGACCATGCCGAAACAGGCGGCGGACTCGCGCATGAGGGTCTGATTCTTGCCCGCCAGCACCTGCGCCCGCGCCGCCACCGCCCGCGTCAGCGCCAGCAGCACCCGCTGCCGGGCGCGCGCCGCTGTCACCACGCCGCCACAGCGGGTCACCCGCTGCACCAGTCCGTCCGCCGCACGGACAATATCCCCCGCCGCCGGCAGGCCGCCATCGCCCGCACCGTCGCGCAGCGCCGGCGGGCCGCAATAGATTTCCACGGTCGTCGGGTCGAGTCGGTTCAGCTGGCAGCACAACCGCACGTAATCGCGCGCCAGTTCGTCGAGCGGGGACGGCTGACGCATCGCCGGCGGCTGTGCTCCCATGCGCGCGGCTGAGGTCCGGCGTATTGTTGTTTTCGGCTTGGTTTCACCGCTGCTGGCTGGCTTTTCCTGCAACCGGGTTTTCGGCAGGACTTTCATTCCGGGTTTCGGTTCGACCTGCGGCCGGGGCTTCGCTTTCGCGTTTGCTCTTCTCCCGGCCGGAGTGCTGCCTTTCGACCGCGTTGCCCGTACCGGCCGCTCGCGCTGCCGCACCGGACGCGCCGGTTTCCGCCGCACCCTTTTCGCTGTTGCCCGCGTCGCCATGCCCGTAGCTTAGCTTCTCACCGTCAGCTTGTCCACATGTCCGCGCCTGCCGCTCATGCCTGCTGGTGCCGGCCGCGCTGCACGAGTTCGCCCGCCGCCGCCACCGCCGCTGCCGTGCCGGATATCGCCAGGATATCGCCGGCACACAGCGGTTCACGACTGAAGGGCGCGGGCAGATGATGGTCGTCACGGACAATCGCCAGCACGGTGGCATCGGTGCGGGCGCGCACATTCAGTTCCGCCAAATTCTTGCCGACGGCATAATCATGCTCACCCAGGTGGACCGCGACGGGTTCGCCGATGCCGGGCAGCAGCGCGCGCACCTGCGCCATCGCCGCCTGTTCATCACCGCCGCGCGGCCGCGCGGAATTGAGCAGCGTTTCGGTGATTGCCTGCGCCCCCGCCACGAGGTGTTCCTGCAGTTCGGCAGTCCGCCGCCACAGCACGGTCAGCGCGGAAACGAGCAGCAATCCCACCACCAGCGCGACATAGAGCGGCGGCACGAACGGCTGGACCGCGACCAGCAGCGGCGTCAGCACCGCGAGCATGACTGCGGCATGCACCGTGGTCACCAGCGCCCGGCGCGGCGCTTCCGCCGCCGGCAGCGACCGGCCCAGCAGCGGCAGGAAATCATACGCCAGCACCAGCGCCAGTTTCTTGCTGTTCACCGCGATGGCCAGGGCGAACATCGCCGCCAGCCCGCCCAGCAGGACGGCCGGCAGCGTTCGCGCCATCAGCGCCCCCACGCCCATTGCCTGCACGGTCCCCGTCAGAGTCGGCCAGGCCAGCGCGCCCCCGATGAGCAGTGCCGCCAGCGCCAGCGCATCCAGTGCCACCAGTCCGGCCATGCGCCGGCTGCGGGCCACCAGCCCGGCCGGGGTGTTGCTGGCGCCCAGCCAGCTCGCATAGAGCGCCAGATAATTCTGCACCGGGGTCGGCAGGCACCGGTCGATATACCCGGCGACCCGCTCCGCCCGCGCCACGGTCAGCGGGGTCAGAAACGTGGTCAGGGCGGAGACTGCAACGATCACGGAATACCAGCCGTCGTCAAGCAGCCCGGCCGCACGACCCACTCCGGCAATGATGAACGAGAATTCGCCGATCTGGCCCATCGTCATGCCCGCCCGCACCGCCAGCCGCAACCCGCCGCCGGTCAGAAAGACGCCCACCGTCAGGCCGGCGAATTTTGCTGTGATAACCAGCGCGGTCAGCGCCAGCACCAGCTGCCAATGCGCCAGCACTGCCGCAGGAACGATCATCATCCCCACGGCGACGAAAAAGATGGCGGCGAACAGATCGCGCAGGGGCTGGACCAGGCGCTCGAGTTCCGCGCCGCGGCCCGTTTCGGCGATGAGCATGCCGGCGAGGAACCCGCCGAGCGCGACCGAGTAGCCGAACCGCTGCGCCAGCACCGCCATGCCGAAGCAGGTCCCCACCCCGGCGACCAGCAGGGTCTCCGCCCGGCCGAGCCGGTGGATGGTCCGGAAAAACCGGGGCACCAGCAGCAGACCGCCCAGGATCAACGCCAGGAGGAATGCGCCGAGCTTGCCGCTCACCACGGTAATCTCGCGCCACGACAGGCCATGCCCCGCCGCCACTGCGGTCAGCACCGCCAGCAGCAGGACCGCGACCAGATCTTCGATCAGCAGCACCCCGAACACCCGGTCGCGCAGCGCGCGGTCCGGCGGACGTTCCGTGAAGACCCGGGCGATGATCGTGGTACTGGAAATGCACAGCGCCCCGCCGACAAACAGCGCCGCCGTCGACGACAGTCCCGCCGCGCGGGCGGCAAGATCACCCAGCCAGAAACTGATGCCGATCTCGATCAGGGCGGTGAACCCGGCGACCAGCCCGAGCCGCAGCAGCCGGCCGAGCGAGAATTCCAGCCCGATGGCGAACATCAGCAGGATGACACCCAGTTCGGCAAGCATGGCCACGGTTTCGGGGTCGGCAACCAGCGGGATCGGCAGGTGCGGACCGACAATCATGCCCGCCAGCAGGTAGCCGAACACCACCGGCAGCTTGAAGCGCTGGCACAGCACCGTCGTTGCCGCTGCGACCACCAGCACCATCGCCAGATTGTTCAGAAAGGCATGCATCATACGCGCAGATTAGCATCCGGCTGGCCCGGCCGTCAAAAAAGCGGGCCGAGCGTTTTCCTGCCGCCGCGCGGCATTCTGCGGTGCCGGCCGGCTGCCTACTGCGGCTGCCAGGCCTCGACGTCGTTGTAGGTGGCGCCGGACAGGTCGCACCCGCCGACGAGGTACAGGGTGCCGTCGAGCACGGCCGCACCGCCGCGGTTGCGCGGTTTGGCCAGCGGCCGCTCGCTGCGCCATGAATCGCTCGCCGGGTCATAGGATTCCACCACGCGCAACGCCGCCATTTCATCCTCGCCGGGCGCATCACCCGTCAGGTTGCGCCGGCCATAGCCGAAGCCGCTTCGGTCGACGAAGCCGCCGGCGACGTACAGCCGCCCGTCGATGACGCCGGTCATGGTGCACGCGCGCGGCGTCGGCATTTCCGCGCCTGCGGTCCAGCGGCCGGTGGCGGGGTCGAAGATCTCCAGCACCCCGAAATACAGGTTGCGCCGGTGACCCGGCGCGCCCGAGCGCAGATCCGCACCCGCACCGCCGACCACGTATATTTTTCCGTCAATAACCGCCGCCGCCGCGCCGTAGCGCGGCGTGGGGAGCGGCATCATGCCCTGCCATTGGTCGCGTTCGGGGTCATAGCATTCCACCGCGCCGTGCGCGCTCACGCCGTGCGACTGGCCGCCGATGGCATAAATCTTCCCGTCGCACACCGCCGCGCAGAGGAAATTGCGCGGGGTGGGCATGGGCGCGCAGGCCGTCCACTCGCCGGCTGCCGGGTCATACCTCGTCATTTCGTCGAGGTCGTTGTACGCCCGCCGGTCAGCGGGGTCGGCCATGCCGCCCAGCACATACACGCGGCCGTTCAACACGGCCGCCGCATGATTGCAGCGGCGGAACGGCATTGCCGGCAGGCGCTGCCATTCCCCGCCCGGCCGCCAGCTGAGCAGAACATCAAGATAGTCGCGGAGCTGCTGCTGGCCGCCGGTCGAGTAGAACACACCGTTCACCGCCACGGCGGCATTCTGGTCAAGGGCAAGCGGCAGGCCCGGCGCGACCACCGCCCCTTCCCCTGCACGATCGGCGCGACGCTGATCGACAGGAATGCCGGCGCTGCCGTGCTGCAGCGCTTGTGCCGCATAATAACCGGCAAGTGTCAGCACCACCGCCGCAGCGGTTATGCCCAGCAGTTTCAGCAGTTCGCCGCGCCGCGGCTGTTCCGGCATCGTCGTCGCCCTTTCCCGCCCGCATCCATGGCTGCAATCGCCACCGTCAGCAGCGAACCGCACCTTCGCAGGATCTGGCCGGACCCGGACACCATGTCGCGCACTCAGGCGTCACTACAACACCACCTGGCCGTCACCGTCACCCGCACGGCCCTCAGCTGCATCGCCTGCAGCCGGGTCTCCTGCATCTGCCACCGGCACAGCCGCAGCGGTGGGATCATACTCTTCCATCTCCGCCCGCTGGCTGGGATATGGTCCAGCCGCGCCCCCCGCAACGAAGATGCGCCCGTCAACCGTCGCCGCACCTGCGTACGCCCGCGACATCTGCAACGGAGCCATCGTCTGCCATTGGTCGCCGTCACCGGCAAATACATGGCGATAATGCATCTGACCATTTGTTCCATAGCCACCAAACAGGTAGATAACATTGTCGAGAACAGTGGCGGTTGCCGTCGAACACGGCACCGGCAACGGAGCACCAGTGCGCCACGCCGTCGCTCCTGGTTCCAGAATCTCCACCTGATCATATATCAGGCCTGGTTGCCCCTTGGCGTTACGTTCCGGTGTTTGGGATTCTCCACCCATAACCACGACCCTCCCCGCAAGCGTCGCTGCAGCTGCGTAGCAGCGGGTCGCGCTCAGATCCGGGCCGCGCGTCCACAGGCCACTACTCACATCAAAGACATCCACCCGGCGAAACAACGAGTATGCGGTCTGGCCGCCAATAACGTAGATTTTATCGTCCACGGTCACAGCCGTTGCCCCAACCCGCGATTTGGGCAACGCCGGCCCGCTGCGCCAGGTGTGGGTGCGCGTATTATAGACCTCAACGGTTGCCAATTTTTCCGGGCCACAGTTGGCACTGGTGCCACCGAAAACATAGATTTCATCGCGATATGTTGCACAAGCCACATTCGCCCGGGGAGTTGGCATGGGGGTTTCCTCACGCCAGGAATTGCTGGCGGGATCATAGGACTCGACAGAATCAAGCCACGCCACCGGATTGTACTGGAAGCCCCCGATGACATACATGCGACCATTGCATTCCACAGTGCCTGCACCCGATCGGGCATGCCGTAGCGGGGCTCGCAGATAGGAGCGACCCCGGTCGGGTGCCGCCTCAGCCGACGTTTGCGACCCGGCCTGCGGTTCTTCAACTTTCGGCTCTGCTGCCGGTTCTGCTGCCGGTTCCTTGGTCATCGCTTGTCCACACAATCCCTCTGCTGCATAATACCCGACGACGATCAGCACCAGTACGGCAACTACGATTCCCGCCGCCTTGTACTTTTCCTTTGCTGCTGTCGGCTGCGAAAACTCCGCCATGGCATTTTCCTCCGCAGTAATAGTCCCCCGTCTATGGACGGGGCAGGCCGCCAAAAGTTACCTGCCGATCAATGCACCACAACCGGCACAATAACGGCTGTATCGTCATATCCGTTTGGAATCACCGTGATGTTCGTGCACCCGGGCCGCACCGCCACCAGAAACCGGTCGCGCATCTGCAAGACGCCATTGTCTTCATACAGCATCCGGTCGGCTCCGGAAAACGGATCGTTGACCGCCCGCCGCAACCGCAGCCGCTGCCCGCGGTCCAGAACAACGGTATCGGTTGACAGGTCGGTGCCGCCCGCACGACGGCCGTGGTAGGCAATGATCCGGTCACCGGCCTGTTCGTCCGGCAGTCGCTTGGGTGCCCCGGCCGGTTCACTCAGGCGTGAGCCGTCCCAGCGGAAGACCCGGACGGCACTGCCGCTGTACTCGTACAGCATACCGCCGCGGATCTCCGCATCGCCCTGAAACAGGTTCGACCGCGTCAGCAATTCAACGGGATGCGCACGCGGACAGCCCAGCACGCGGTAGGTAAAATAGCTGCCGCTCCCTGCCCGGGTGCCGATTACGACTGCATCACGGCTGTCGACCAGCATGCCGGTGCGAATGACCAGTTCCTCTTCCGGCGAATAGTTCATCTCCGCAAGTTCATGCCAGCCCGCCGTCTCGGTCCACGCAACGATCGTCACCACCGTGGGCAGTTCCGCCGCCGTCTCGCCGCGGGCCCGACTGCGGCTGATCAGCAGATATTCGGCCTGCCGGCCGCCGGTCAGCGCCGCCGTTTCAAACGCATTGAGCGCGAAGCCGGTAGGCAGGAACATCGCCAGCGCGGAATCGCTCAGCGCGTCGATGCGCGCGCGCGGCGCCGCGACCGTATCCCCTGCCGAAACGTCCGCCGCCGGAAACGGAATGCCGCAAAAGCATCCGGCCACAATCAGCATGCCCAGGAAAAGCGTCAGCCATATTCCTCGCATGGCAAGAGGTTAGCTCACTGCCGCGCCAGCGTCAACTGCGCCTTGACGGGCGCGCCCCAGCGTAGTATACCACTGCCACATTTCGCACACGGGAGAGTATGGCCGCATGCGTATCATTGCCGATCTGCACACCCACACCATCGTCAGCGGCCACGCCTTCGGCACGCTGGCGGAAAACTGCGCCGCCGCCGCCGCGCGCGGACTGCAGTGCATTGCCACCACCGACCACGGCCCGGCCATTCCCGGCGCGCCGACCGCGCTTTTCTTCCGCTGCGCCACCCTGGTCCCGCGCGAGCTGCACGGGGTGCAGGTGCTTGCCGGCGCGGAAATCAATATCATCGACGCCGACGGCAATCTCGACCTGGAAGACAACCTGCGCGCGGGACTCGATTTTGCCCTCATCGGGTTCCATCCCTACACCTGTTATGCCACCAACAACTGCGCGGCCAATACCGCCGCGCTGCTCGCCGCCCTGGCCCGGCCCGGGGTCGATTGCGTCGCGCATGCCGACGACCATCATTTTCCCGTCGATCTTGAGGCGGTAGTCCCCGCCGCCAGGCGCGCCGGCGTCATTTTTGAGATCAATAACCGCTCGTTCATCGCCACGCGCAAGGGTGACGGGAGCAATGTACGCCGCCTCGCCGCGCTCTGCCGGCAGCACGACCTCCCCGTCGTGGTGACCAGCGATGCGCACAATCAGCTGCAGATCGGCTGCGTCAGCCAGGCCCTGGCCATGCTTGCCGAGGTGTCATTTCCTCAGGAGTTGGTGCTCAATGCCGACCCTGCGCGCCTGCAGGCCTGGCTGGCGCCGCGCCATCCGCACAAGCGCACCCGCGAATTAGTCAGCTGACCAGCGCTTCAGCCCGCCGCCCGGTGCGGCGGCACCGGAACAATCACCGGTTTAGCGACGACGTAACAAGAGGCGGAGCCAGCCGCCGGCCAGCGCGCAGGGCAGGGTCACCAGCAAGGCCGTTACGTTGTACCATAACGGGCTTTGCTCCCGGCTGATCACGATAAACAGGATGCCGGTCAGCAACGACAGAATGCCCGTCGCCAGCGCATGCCACAATTCATCGCGACCGGCGATGAACGCAGCCGCGAATCCGCCCAGGACCGTAAACCCCGCACCCGTCAGCATGATAAATGCCAGCAGCGGCACCGTGCGCATGGCGGCCTGCAGTTCTGCTTCGTCGCCGCCCGCAGTCAGCACCGCAATACTCAGCAGCGTTCCCCAGACCATGCTGAACAGGGTGGTGCCACCGATGTCGACTGCCCATCCGGCCAGTACTGCGTGCAAACGCATCGTTTGGGATTGCCCGCCCGAGGCGGACGGAATGACGGGAGCGGATTCTGCCATGTGCGCGTCTCCTGCGGCTGATGCCGCACAAATACACTATAGCACAGCTGTCGCCGCACAGCCACCGCTTTACAGCTACCCGGCCTTTGTGGTAACTTATCAGCGGTTACTGCGTCCAAGGAGCTGGACGCCAGTTCGCCACACGGGAGTTCAACATGAAACTGTTCCGTTCTTCTGCCTGGCTGCTCATGCTCGTCCTGGCGGCATTCGCCGGTTGCGGTGCCACCGCGTCCACACCGGAGGAAGCCGCACCGCAAGCCGCCGGCTACTCCCGCACGTCCGGTGGTTTTGCCGGGGCGGCAGACGCCGAGATGGCTAAAGCAGTTGGTGCGACGCCAGCCATGCCGCCGGCCGCGGCACAACCGTCCGGCACCGCCGTACCCGCTGTGCGCAAACTCATCGTCAACGGTGATATTGGCGTTGAAGTCAACGACTTTGCCGCCGCGGCGGCGCAGCTCGAGCAGCTGGTCACCGCCGCCGGCGGGTACATCACCAATGCGTCGTCCGAGGAACAGTCGTCCGGCGGTCGCCGTGGCAGCATCGAGGTCAAGATCGCCCCGGACAAGCTCAATGCCTTCCTTGCCGACGTGCGCAAGCTCGGCGATGTCAAGAGCGAGAACCGCCGTACCGACGACGTCTCGATGGAATACGTCGACCTCTCCGCGCGGCTCGCCACCAAGCGCCAGCTTGAGCAGGAACTGCTCGGCCTGCTGCATACCAGCTCGCCACGCCTCTCCGAAAAGCTGGAAGTCGAACGCGAGCTGGCGCGGGTGCGTGAGGAGATCGAAACCACGCAGGGCCGTCTCAAGCACATTGACACGCTCGCTGCCATGGCCACCATCACCGTTTCCCTGTTCGAACCGGAGACCGTGGCGCCCGAAGATGAGAATATCATCTTCAACGCGTTCAAGGACGGCGTCGAGGGCCTGCTGCATTCGGTCGGCGCGCTCATCATCTTCATCTTTTACGCTGCGCCCTGGCTACTGGCGCTGCTCCTGCTGCTGTTTGTCGTCCGCGCCTGGTGGCGGCGCCGCAAAGCGGGGCGGGCATAATGGCCGGCTGGTATCTGTTCCGCGGCGAACAGGTCGAAGGGCCGTTCAGCGCGGAGGCACTGGTCGCGCTTGATGGCGTGTTCCCGTCGAGCAAGGTCTGCGCCGAGGGAACCGAAGAGTGGGAGGCGCTCGCCGATATCGAACCGCTCTACGCCGCCTATCAGGCCGCCCGAACGCAACCGGCCAAGGCCGCTGCTACCGGCGGGATGCTGGCCTGCCATTACCATCCCACCGTACCCGGGTCAGTCCTCTGTTCCTACTGCAGCAGGAATCTCTGCGAGGAATGCGCCCGCAAGGATGGGGAAAACATCATCTGCACCGACTGCATTGCCAAGCGCACGGAACTGCTCGATCAGCAGGAGGCCGAACGGCAGCGCTTGCTGGCGGAAAAACAGGCCCACGCGGCAGCGGAACTGGCCGCCGCCACAGCCGCCAAAAAAATGCGCCTCGTTATCATTGTCGGCGCGGTGGTTGTCGTGCTGGCCATCGTCGGGGTCGTCATCAAGTTCGGCTACAGCGCCTACCAGCTGACCCAACAGCAATCCCAATCCGCCGATCCCCTCCCCTAACCGGGTATTGGCACGCGTCGCGGCGTCGCCGATATTGCTGTAATCGTCATCACCGACAAGCACGATACTGGCGATATGTTCGGCCAGGTGTCACTATTCGACAGATGCAGGGGCGGGAGCCGAACGGTCCGCTAATCATTGCCGACTGCGGATGTACCGTCCCGTCATGCAATCCCATTCGCCGTCGGGATGGCTGCCAGCCGCCAGCGGCGATCTCTGCTGCAGCGATCGCCAGGAGTTACGGGATTTGGCGGGCGGTGCGGATACGCTCGATGAGCGCGCCGCGGCGCGAGCCGCGTCCAAGTTCCAGGGAAGTGACTGCCACCTTATTGATCGCATGCACCACATCGCCCGTCGGCGACGGGGTGCGGTAGCCCCAGATATCATGGATGACGAAGGGTTTGCCGTCGACGCTGCCGAGGTAGAGCATGATGTGCCCGTTCAGTTCGAGTACCGTCGCCCCGCCGATACCGCGCATTGCCAGCAGGGTGTTCTTCTCTTCTGCAGGGGTCTCACGCGTGAGCGGCAACGCAGTCCCAACCTGGCCCTGCGCCGTCGAATTGCGCGGGAACTGCACGCCATGCACGGCAAAGACCTGCTGGATGAAGCGCGAGCAGTCCTGCTCGCCGTACATGTCGCCCCAGCCGTAGGGGGTATTGAGCATGGTGAATGCCGTCTGAATCAACGACCGCGACGTCAGCGGCAGAAAGTCTTCATGCCCTTCGTCACGCCGCATAAACTTTCTGGTCAGTTGCATGGTGCCATCCGTCATGCGCATCGGCACCGTCACTGTCAGGATCGTCATATCCTGCCATTCCGCCAGCGCGGCACCGGTAAGCACTCCGGTGGCTTTCCCCGATGGCAACCAGGTGCCAAGACGAATGCTGTGATACGGAATTCGCAGCGCACGATCGCTGTACATATCGGCTTTGGCGGCGGTGGCAACAACGCGGGGCCCCATGGCCAGATACGAGTGCAGCTCCGCGCGGGTGCAGAACGCCACGCGGTCGGCGGCAATCCAGCCGTTGGAAAGGGGCGCCACGGCATAGAGCCATCTGCCGTCGGCGCTGGCATGCACCACCGCGAGCGGGGTGCCGATGTCGTAGGCGCTGTTCTGCAGCTCGTCGAAATTGACATCGCCCGGCTCGGCGCAGAGCACCTCGTCGGTCGGCAGCACGCGCTGATCGGCGTACGCCGTGACCAGCGCAAACCGCGTCGTTACCGTGTCGGGTATGGCGGCGATATTCATCGTCTGCGCGATCGCGGCATAGAACGCATCGTCGGTCACCGCACCGTCGTCGCCGCACCACAGCTCCTGCCGCGCCATCTCCGCCCACGTCCCCTGCAGTTCGCGGCGCAGCGCGGCGCCCTGCAGGGTTGCCGGATAGGCGCCGATATCCGCCACGGTCTTGAGTTCCGTGCGGACGCGCGCGTTCAAGCTGTCGATCTCGTCTGCCGTCATGAGCAACCGGTCGGGTTCAGCAAGTTTCCCGATCCAGTAGCCCGGCGTGTTCATCGCCGGCACCGTACCGGGCGTCAGCGTCGGGGCAATGTAATACTGCTGCGGACCAACGCACCCCGCCAGCAGCAGCAGCAGCAGGAACCCCGCAGCACCGCGCATCAGCGGCCGCCCTCGATGCGTTCGGTTTCATGGCTGGCGTCGCGTGACAGGTCCGTGCGCATGAACGAGCCGCCCTCGGGGAGCACCAGCAGCACCTGTGGCGTCTGGTCCAGATAGAGCCGCGCCTCATCGACGGTAAACGCCATCACATGCCCGCCCTTGCTGCGGTCGTCACTGATAAAATGCAGGTGCCAGCCGGGGACATTGGCCCCGTTCATGAACTGCGGCAGGCGGAAGCCGACCAGCGTGCCGCGCACCTGGCGATACTCGAATTCCGGCTGGTCGGCCAGCGCATCGACCAGCCGCGGGTAGGGCGGGCTCTGGCGATGCGGCGCGCGGGTCTTCACATAACTGAACAACCCGTCAATGCGCACCGCGTAGGGAAGATTGCGCGACGGCAGCTGCGGATCGATCTGGTTCTTGAGAATGGTGTAATCAGTGAGCCGCGACAGCGGCTGCTGGAAGTCGTGGTCGAAATGCGTGACCGCCGCAAACGGGGTCAGCGCCTCGTCGGGCATGACGCCGACCGTCCCGCGGTCAGTGCCCTGGTAGACCGTGCCTTCGAGCAGGATCAGCTCGCCGTCCAGCCCGTTGAAGGTCCCGATACCGAGGTTGCCGTGCTTTTTCAGCTCACCGACACTGACCGTACCGTCGTAGACGCTCTCCTGCAGCGCACTGAACGTCGATACCTGATACAACAGATCATGATCGGCAGTGTCGGTGGTGGCACACCCCGCACAGCAGAGTGCCGCCAGGATCAGCCATCGATTCATCG
>CAZFBR010000059.1:0-15791 GCA_964517215.1 uncultured bacterium | reverse complement strand
CGTATGACGGTGTATTTCGTCGGCCTCAGGGCCGGACAATTCGCCCGGTTTGCGCAGGATCATGTCGGCGATGGCGACCTTGCCCACGTCGTGCAGAATGGCGCCGAGCTGAATCCCTTCAATGCTGACCGCTGGCAGACTCATGGCGCGCGCCAGCGCCGTGGCATAGGCGAGCACATTTTCGGCGTGCATGCCGGTGTAGGCGTCGCGGGTCTCGACCACCGCGGCCAGCGAGGAAAGGATCTCGCGGTAGGCGGCGCGGGCGGAACTTTCCGTGCGCGCCTGCAGCAGCGCCAGCGCAATGACGTCGGCGAAGCTTTCCAGGGTGGCGACCGCTGCCGCGGTGAATGGCGGTTCGCCCGGCAGCGGGGCAACGACGATGACCCCGATGACCGAGTCGTGCGCGCGGAGCGGGACGCAGAGGTATTCGTCGGAAAAGACGCGCTGCGGGTCGCCCGCGGCCCGCGCGGCGCAATAGGCGGGATCGGCGCTGCGGTCGCGGCAGAGGATGGTCTCGCCCCGCGCCGCGCAGCGGCCGATGGCGTGCGGCATCGCGACGCCCGGCAGGTCGGCCACCGCGTGGTCGGTGGCGCGGATATAGGACGAAGGCAGGCCGTGCGCGGCCACCCCGCGCACCCGGGTGCCGTCTTCGCTGACCATGCTCACGGAGCAGCGGGCGTAGCCGAGATGGCCGGCAATGGCGGCGCAGACGGCCCGACCCTGGTCCTCGAACGCGGCGCTGGCAAGGACGGTGCGGCACATGGCCAGGGCCAGGGCGAACTGCCGCTCCGCGCGCCGGGCGCCGGCATACTCGTCGGCCCGGGTTACGGCCAGCGCCGCCAGGGTCCCGAAGGCGGTCAACGACTGCTGCTGGACGGCGGTGAATGCACCGTCGCGTCCGGCATAGAGCGCGAGCACGCCGCGCCCGGCCGGGAGGGCGAGCGGGACGGCGAGCAGGGCGCGGATGAAGCCGTGCTGATCGAGCGGCGTGAAACGCGGATCGGTGCGGGCGGCATTGAGGACCACCGCTTCGCCGTGCTGCGCCACCCAGCCGGCGACGCCTTCGCCGGGGGCGAGCCGCCGGCCAACCCGGGCCTGCCCGCCCGGCGACCAGGCATGGCGCGCAATGAGCGAACCGTCCGGTTCCGGGACGAACAGCGAGCCGCCGTCTGCGCCGGTCAGGGCCACCGCTTCCATGATGATGCGGGTGGCGAGTTCGTCGGGACTGGCCGTCGCCAGCAGGCGGGTGAAGAGGGCAAAGATCGCGGTGGTATCGTCGCCAGCAGTGAGCGTCATCACTGTTCTCCGGACGTGGGCATGGTAACCGGCATGGCTGCCAGCCTGTCTATCAGTATTGTACCACACGGCGGTCCGGCCTGCGCGGTGACTTGCCCGGAAAGGCCAAACCTACTATTATGGGCGCCTGAGGTGACGGGCCATGACAGCAACAGTGACAGTCGGCCATGAACTGCTGGAGCAGTTCATGACCGCGGTATTCAGCGGCTGCGGCGTGCCGGCGGGCGATGCAGAAACCATTGCGGCAGTGCTCATCGCCGCGGACCTGCGCGGGTTTGATTCGCACGGCATCAACCGGCTGAAGCCGGTGTACTATGACCGGCTGCGCGCCGGCAAGGTTTCGCCGACCACCCGGGTCGAGGTGGTGCGCGAAACCCCGGGCACCGCGGTGATCGACGGCCATTTCGGCATGGGGCATGTGATCGCGCGGCAGGCCATGGCGCTGGCCATGCGCAAGGCGAAGGCGGTCGGGGTGGGCATGGTGGCGGTGCGCAATTCGACGCATTTCGGCATTGCCGGTTATTACCCGCTCATGGCCGCGGCACAGGACATGTTTGGCTTCGCCACGACCAATGCCCGGCCGTCCATCGCCCCGACGTTCAGTGTCGAGAACATGCTCGGCACCAATCCGCTGACGTTTGCCTTTCCCACGGACGAAGAATTTCCGTTCCTGCTGGACTGCGCCACGTCGATCATCCAGCGCGGCAAGATCGAGGAATATGCGCGTGACGGCAGCCCGACGCGTGCGGGCCTGGTGATCGGCAGCGACGGCCGGCCGCGCACGGATTCCGCGGCCATCCTGCAGGAACTGGTGGACGGGAGCGCCGCGTTGCTGCCGGTCGGCGGCGCTGGCGAGGAATACGGCGGCTACAAGGGGTACGGGTATGCCGCGGTGGCGGAAATTCTGGCGGCCTCGTTTGCCAACGCGGCGTTCCTCAAGCAGGTGACGGGGATGAATGTCGGCCACTGCTTTATTGCGGCGGATATCGCGGCGTTCGATGACCCGGCGGCTTTTCGCGCGCGGACCGGTGCGCTGCTGCGGGCGCTGCGGGCGGCGAAAAAGGCGCCCGGTGCCGACCGGATCTATACGCCCGGCGAGAAGGAATACGAAACGATGCGCGACCGGCGGCGGACAGGCATCCCGGTGCCGCCGGGGATCATGCGGGAACTGGTGACAATGCGTGATGAACTGAAACTGGCGGCGTTCCGCTTTCCCGGGGAAGTGAATTGACGGGCGGTGCCCGGTCTGTTAGCATCAAATGCAGTGAATTCGACACACGGGGGAAAACCATGAAACAGATGCTCGCAATGGCAGTGCTCATGCTGGTGCTGGCGGCATTGCCCGCCGGGGCGGAAACCGTGACGGTGACGATTCCCGCCACAGCGACGGTGGTGACGTTCAACCAGGCGGAGACGGTGGCAGTGGCGGCCGGGGCCGAGGCCTGGTACAAGATTTACGTTGACGGGTCGGGGATGCTGGAGCTGAAACTGCGCGGCGCGCAGGCGACGCAGGTGGCGGCGGCGGTCTACAACGAGCGGGGCGAACTGCTGGGGCAGGCCGCACCGGCGGACGGCGTGCTGGCGGTCACAGTCGACGCCTCGCGGGAATACTGGTTCTTTATCAGGCTCACCGGGACAGAGATTGAGGGGAACGCGGAGCTGCAGCTGACCAGCGCGCTGGCGGCGCCGGGTCCGGAGTTCACGGTGCCGGCCGACGCGGCGGTGCTGTCGTTTGACGAAGTGACCAGCGGCCATGTGACGGCCGGAACGGACCGCTGGTTCCTGCTGCACGTGCCGGCGGACGCGACCGGCGACTTTGTGGCGGTCGAAATGACGGGGGCGGACGCGGCGATTGATATCGACCTCGGCATGACCGATGCGGACGGGCGGGTGCTCAATACCGCGGAATCGGCCCGCGCATATGAGCGGGTGGCGGCGCAGATCCCGGCGAACCGCACGGTGGCGGTGCGGGTGTTCATCTACCGGCAGAACGAGGAAACACCGGCGGCGGAGAGCGATTTCACCCTGCGCGCCTACACCGCGGCAGAGCAGCCGGCGGGCGTCTTTGCGCCGAACCTGCCCCGGGAATTCACGGCAATCGAAACGGGCAACACCATCGACGGCGCGGTGACGGACGATGCCGTTTGGTACCGTTATCACATTGAGGCGCGCGGCAATCTGCGGGTGGCGTTCACCGGGGCGGGGCTGCAGGTGGCGATGCTGGCTGAGGACGGCACGGAGCTGTTCAACGGCACGGCGGCGGACGGCGTCCTGCGTTTCACCGGCGATGCCAACAAGTACACGGACTTTTACGTGAAGGTCAGCGGCCGCGGCGAGTTCAGCTTCAGCGGTACGCTGGACGAGGGTGAATATGTCGAACTGCCGGCGGCGGTGGTGACGCTGGAGCCCGGCCGGGACATGTTCGGGGCCATGCGTGAAGCGGTCTGGTACCGGTTCACGGCGGCGCAGAGCGGGTACGCGCTGCTGGCGCTGGATGTGCGCACGGATTCGGGCAGTGACGTCGACCTGATGCTGCTGAATGCCGAGGGGAAGGTGCTGGGCAAGGCGGAATCCCGCGCGTCGCGCGAGGCGATGCTGGTCGATGTGGAGAAGGACGCCACCTACTATGTGCGGGTGTACCCGTACAGTTCGCTGGCAAAATCGGCGGAGTATGTGCTCTGGCTGCAGGTGCTCGCACGCAAGCTCTGACCGGCGATGCGTATGCCGCCATTGCGGCACGGTATGCGGCGCAGTGGCGGACGGCAGATCTCAGCCCGCTGTATGACCGGCTGACGGCGGCGCTGCCGCCGCCGGCGCTGGTGGCGGATCTCGGCTGCGGCCCGGGCCGCGATGTGCTGGCGTTGCGCGCCCGCGGCTACCGGGTGGCCGGGCTGGATTTGTCGCCGGCCATGTTGCGCGAGACACCGGCGGCGGGGCGGCATACGCTGACGGTGGCCGAGCTGCGGATGCTGCCGCTGGCGGCGGGTGCGCTTGACGGAGTGACCGCAATCGCCTCGCTGCTGCACCTGCCCAAATGCGGGCTGCCGGCGGCGCTGGCGGAAGTGCGGCGCGTGCTGCGGCCGGGCGGGGTGGCGCTGCTCTCGCTGAAACGCGGGCAGGGTGAAGAAGTGGAAACCGCCGCCTACGGGGTGCCGCGGTTCTACGCCTATTACGGGGCGGATGAACTGCGCGGGCACCTCACGGCGGCAGCGCTGACGGTCTTGGACCTCAGCGCGGACGACGGGTGGCTCACGGCGGTGGCCGGGAAGCCGCGCGGGTAAAGCCGCAGCGGACGCGCAGCGTGCGCGCGGCGGACGACGGAAGGAGACGGGTATCGTGAAGGCATTGGGATTTATCGGGGTACTGGTGATGATGGGCGTGACGATGAGCCTGGCGCAGCTGGACCAGCAGCCGACGGCGGCGCTGGCGGTGGCGGGACTGGCGGTGCTGGCCATTCTCGCGGCCTACGGGATCAAGCGGCCGATGGATGCGCTGGTGACGCTGTTTGCGCCGGCGGAGCGGCTGGGGCGCACGGAACTGGAAAGCGCGCGGCGGGTGCTGGGCGGTGCCGCGACACTGACGATGACCGCCGGCGTGGCAGTGGCAGTGACGCAGTACGCCGGCGCGGGCAAGGCCGCGGCCGCCGCGGCGCTCTTTTACGGTCTGGTGCCGGGCGGCCTGCTGCTGCAGGCGCTGGCGCTGCAGACGGCGGTGCGGGCGGGCGAAGCGCGCGACGGGCGGCGGTTTGAGCATGACCGGCACCACGATCGCGAACGCAGCCCGGAACGGTCGCAGCCGGCAGCGCAGCAGCCGCGGCGCGATCAGCGCCCGGCGTCGGGACAAAGCCAGAACCAGCAGCAGAGCCGCGGCGGCAACCAGCCGCAGCGCCAGGGGGGCAGCCAGCCGGCCCAGCAGAATCAGCAGCCGAAACCGAACAGCGGCTCGGGTACCGCCGAACCGCGCGACGGCCGTGACGGCCGTGACGGTCGCGGCCGGAACCGGCGCAACCGCTTCCGCGACCGCGACAATCGTGAACGGCCGCAGCCGGCCGGCAGCGGCAGCATGCCGGCAGCGTCGGCGGTGAGCATGGAATCGCGCCAGGCGGTGCCGGCGGCGTCGCTGACCAGTGAAAGCCTGGATGACCACCGCACCGCAGCTGCGCCGTCCGCCGACAGCACGCCGGCGCCCTCGGCCTCGGTGAGTGCGCTGCTGACCTCGACCTCCGGCACCGAACTGTAAACCGGCGCGTCATGACGGCACTGCGCGCGACGGTCGACCGGATCGCCCGGGCGCTGCTGGCGCCCGGGCCGGCCGGCCGGCGGCGCATCCTGACGTTGTGGTACGGCGGCACGGCGCTCATGGCGCTGCTGCTGGCGGCGCTCGGCCTGCTGGCCGTCGGCCTGATTGAACAGGCGGCAACGGAGCAGTTTGTCCGCCTGGGTGATGATGCCGATCAGGGTCCGGCATTTGCCGCGGCGCGGCAGGCGGAGCGGCTGCTGCGCCCGCTGCTGGCGCTGCAGGCGGAACGGGTCGAAGACGAGCTGCTGCAGGTGACCTCGCCGCAGGCCCTGGCGCAGCTGTTTGCGGAAACACCCGATGCGGTGCGCCTGGCGGCGGTCACGCGCCTGCGCACGGACAGTGAACTGGTCGTTACCCGGCGCGGGTCCGGCTGGCAGGTGACCGAGCGGTGGTCGTCGCCGCTGCCGGCGGCGGCAGCACCCGAATGGTATGCGGCCGCGCCCGGACCGCGCTGGTGCGCGCAGTACCAGCACTCAGATTCGGGGCCGCTGGTGCTGGCGTTTATCAGCGGCAGCCAGCTGGCGGAACTGACGGTGGCCGAGGCGGCGGCGCGCTGGCTGCAGGTCGAGGGGCTGGCGGCGGCGCGCGGGTTCATCGTACGCGACGACGGCATGGTGCTCGTGCTGGGGGTGGCGGCGAATCCGGCGGCCAATGTGGCCGGCCCGCTTGCGGGCGGCCAACCGCTGCCGCTGGATACCGGGGCGCTGGGCGATCTGCATGCGCGCATCCGCGCCGGTGAAAGCGGCATGCGCCTGGTGCCGTTTGCGGACCGCCTGTGGGCGGTGGCGTATACCCCGCTGCACCGGCTGGGCGGCAGTTACGGGCTGGTGATCCCCGCTGATGAGCTGTCGCCGGAACTGGCGGCGTATCGCAGCAATCGCGGCCGCGGCACGCAGGCGGCCGGCATCCTGATCGCCCACTTCGCCTGGCGGCTGCGGGTGGCGCTGCTGCTGCTGCTGCTGGCGGCCTGGTTCGTGAGCTTTTCCGGCGGGTGGATTATTCTGCGCCTGCTGGCGCTGCGCAACCGGTGAAGCGGCCGGCCCGCACGCCGCCGCCGGCCGCCCCGCCGGATATCTGGCTGCAGTATCGCGACGGGTTCCTCGCCTATATCCGCAGTGAAAAGGGCCTCGCCGCCAATTCCATCGCCGCCTATCGCGGCGACCTGGCCCGGTGGCGCGCCTGGGTGAAGCAGAACGGCGACCGGGAACCGGCCGGCATCGGCGCCAACGACATCACGGAATTCCTGGTGGCGGAACGGCGCGGCGGGGTATCGCCGCGCACGGTGGCGCGGCGGCTGTCCGCGCTGAAAATGTTCTTCCGCTTTCTCGTGCTCGATGGCCATCTGCGCCGCGATATTACCGCCGACCTCGAGGCGCCGCGCCTCGAACGTCACCTGCCCGGCTGCCTGACGGAAGCGCAGGTGGAACGGCTGCTTGTCCAGCCCGATACCACCACGCCGGCCGGGGTGCGCGACCGGGCCATCCTTGAACTGATTTATGCGGCGGGGTTGCGGGTGTCGGAACTGACGGGCCTGCGCGGGCAGGATTGCGCGCTCGACCACGAGGAAATCCGGGTGATGGGCAAGGGGAGCCGCCAGCGGGCGGTCCCGGTGCATGCCACGGCGGTGGCATGGCTGCGCGCGTATTTTCGCAGGCGGGGTGAACCGGGCCCCGCTGCGCCCGTGTTTGTCAACCCGCGCGGCAGCGCCCTGACCCGGCAATGGGTGTGGAAAATCATCAAGAAAGCGGCGCGGGGTGCGGGGCTTGACGCCACGGCGGTGCGGGTGCACACCCTGCGCCATTCCTTCGCGACGCACCTGCTGCAGAACGGGGCCGACCTCCGGCGGGTGCAGGAGCTGCTGGGCCATGCGGATATCGCCACCACCCAGATCTACACGCATGTCAATCCCGGCTACCTCAAGGACCTGCAGAAGAAATACCACCCGCGCGGGTGATGCATCCCAATTATTTGATTGACAAGGGACGGGCGCACCGGTTATACTTTTAGGCGTTCGCCTGCGGGCAGACCATAGAGCGGGCGCCGGTATGCCGGCGCCGGAAGCGAGGCCGGACCATGAGCACCTTCGATTTTACGCCGCTGGACGACGAGAACGGCGTGGCGCCGTATCTGAGGCAGCGGGCGGGCGAAAGCGCTCCGGCGGTCGAGTCGGCGCCGGGCCAGACGGTTATGCTGCGCGATCTGCGTCCGGGCATGATTGTCGAGGGGGTGGTGCTGAGCGTCAGCCGCGACGAAGTGGTGCTCGACCTGAACCACAAGACCGAAGGGATCATCCCGCGCGCTGAGCTGCCGCCGCACTTCAATGTCAAGGTCGGCCAGCCGCTCAAGGCGATGGTGGTCGACGCTGACGGCGATGAGGGGGTCAGCCTGTCCTACAGCTCCGCGCTGCAGGTGCTCGGCTGGGCGGAAATCGAGGCGGCGGTGGCGGCCAACCGGTCGCTGCGCTGCGTGGTGACGGCCTGTGTCAAGGCCAGCGGCTTCCGGGTGAAGATCAACGGCGTCACGGGGTTCATGCCCTTTTCGCAGGCGGGGATGCCGGGCCTGCAGGACGGCGAGGAACTGGTCGGGCGCGAGCTTGACTGCCGGGTCATCCGCATCGACCGCGAGCGCCACGACGTGGTGGTCTCGCACCGCAAGCACAAGGACGAGGAGCGGGCCGGCGCGCTTAAAACCATTTTTGCCAAAGTGCGGGTGGGTGATGTGGTGCACGGCACGGTGAAGGCGATCCGCCGCGATTTTGTGTTCGTCGACCTCGGCGGGGTGGACGCGTTCCTGCATGCGAGCAATCTCGCCTGGCGCTATATCCGCGAACCCGGTGACGTGGTCACGGTCGGTCAGGAACTGGACGTGCGCGTGCTGGAAATCGACGAGACCCGCCAGCGCATTGCGGTCGGGCTCAAGCAGCTGCAGGAGAACCCGTGGCTGACGGTGCCGGCGCGGTTTCCGGTCGGGGCGACGGTCGGCGGGCGGGTAACCGGCCTGAGCAAATTCGGCGCGTTTGTCGAATTGGCGGAGGGCGTGACCGGCCTGGTCCCCCTGCGGGAGATTTCCTGGAACCCGCGGCTGCGGCATCCGGCCGAGGAAGTGGCGGAAGGCGACCGCGTCAACGTGCGGGTCGAGGCGATCAACACCGACGAGCAGCGCCTGACCCTCTCCCTCAAGGGGGCGCAGCCCGATCCCTGGCTGGACTATGCCGCCCGCAATCCCGAGGGGGGCGCGGTGACCGGGACGGTGCGTGCGGTGGCGGGGCGGACGCTGTTTGTGACCCTGGCGCCCGGGGTTGACGGCATCATCCGCCATGACGACCTGAGCTGGGACGACGCTGCCGTGCCGCCCGCGGTCGGTGACAGCGTGACCGCGAAGGTGCTGGCCTATGACCGCCAGGAACACCTGGTGCGGCTGGGACTCAAGCAGCTCGCCGACGACCCGTGGCTGAAGATTGCCGCGCGCTATCCGGTCGGCACGAGCGTCGAGGGGACAGTGACCCGGGTGGCGGCCTTCGGGGCGTTCCTGGAGCTGGAGCCGGGGGTGGACGGGCTGGTGCATATCTCCCAGCTGGCGGCGCAGCCGGTGGACAAGGTGGAAACGGTGGCGAAGGTGGGCCAGCAACTGCAGGCCAAGGTCATCAAAGTCGATCTGGCGGCGCGGCGGCTGGGCTTGTCGGTGCGCGACCGGCTCAAGGACCAGGAGCGGCAGGACCTGCAGCAGTACCTGTCCGGGCGGCGCGGCGGCGGCGTGTCGCTCGGCGATATGCTGGGCACGGACTGGCAGAAGACGCTGACCTCCGGCGGGACCCGGGACGGCAACTGATGGTTGCCATCGATCCGCGCTGGGCGCCCGAATATGTCCAGCGCGTGTTGGATGTCGAGAAGGAGGAGGGGCACACCATCTGCGGCGCGCCGCTAACCAACGGTGCGCCCTGCCGCAAATGGGCGTCGAGCACCATCGGCCGCTGCCTGAAACATGCGGATGAGCAGACCATCGAGCAGTTTTTCGCGCGCCAGCCGGTAACAGAAACCGCGCCGGCGGCGGCACCGCCGGTCGCCGCCCCCGCGCCGGGCATGACGCCCGCGAGCGCACCCGCGCCGGCGGCGGACACCGTGCCGGAACTCGAACCGGCGCTGGAATTTCCGCGCAAGCGCTCCCGCCAGGTCTATTTCTGGGTCACCATCAATGTGCTGCTGGTGCTGGTCATGGTGGTGATCGCCGCCGGGGTCTTCCCGTCGCTGCGCGCGGAATGGGGCAAGGGTGACGAACAGCTCTTTGCGCAGGGCGAAAAGCTGTACGGCGAAAACAATTACAAGATGGCGCTGGAACAATACCGGCGGCTGCTCGACGAGTATCCGCACAGCGAGCTGATCGAAATGGCGCGCACGCGGCGGGATGAATGCCTGACTGCGCTCGAACGCCAGAATTACGAGACCATCATCAGCATGCAGCCGGACAGCAATCAGGCGCGCGAAGCGAAATACAAGCTGGCGGAAACCCTGCAGGGCCAGGGCCAGTTCCAGGAAGCGGTCGCCACCTACGAGGAATATCTCGCGGGCGGGGTTGCGCCGGACAGCAGCGTCAAGGCGCTCTACCAGATCAGCGCGTGTTACCAGCAGCTGGGCCAGTACGCCCCGGCGATCGACACGCTCAAGCAGCTGCTCGAACGGTACCCGGGGAGCGAGCTCGAACCGGAGATCATGTTCGCCATCGGCCATATCTACCAGCAGACCGACGACCGCCAGAATGCCATCCTCATGTTCGAAAAGGTGCGGGCGCAGGCGCCCAGCAGCAAATGGGCGGGCGAAGCGGCGGCGGCGCTGAGCGAGATGCGCTGACATGCGCGGGGTACTGCTGCTGACGGCGGGGCTGCTGCTGGCGGCGCATGCCGCCCTGGCGGCGCCCCCGGCCATGCCGCCGGCGGAAGTGGCGCTGCGCCGCGGCCTGGCGACCTTCGCCGAACGGGATTATGAGGCGGCCGCCGAGTTCCTGCGCAGCGCGGCGCAGCGCGGCGACACGCGGGCGCTTCCCTGGGCGGTGCAGGCGCTGGTGCGCGACGGCGACCCGGCGGCGGCGGCGGACCTGCTGGCGCGGGCGGGCGACAGTGCGGCGGCGGCGGCGCTGCGGGCCGCCTTTGCGGGCGGCGCCAGCGCGGACGGCTTCCAGTACGCCCTGGTGCGTGCGCTGGACGGCGCCCCGGCGGGGCGCGGGTCATTTGCCAATCCGACGGGCATTTATCTCGATGCGGCGGGCGTGCTGACGGTGGCGGCGCTGGGGAGCGGCGAGGTCAAGCGGTTTGCCGCGGACGGCAGTTGTTTGGGCACGGTCTATCGCGGCCGGCCGCACCAGGTGACCGGCGATGCGGCCGGCAACCTGTACCTCACTGATTTCGGCAACCACGATGTGGTCAAACTGGACGCCGCCGGGCGCGAGGTGCTCCGGTTTGGCGGGCGCGGGCGCGAACCGGGCAAGTTTCTCGGGCCCGAGGGCATCGCGGTGGACGGGCGCGGCAATATCTATGTGGTTGATAACGGGAACAGCCGGGTGCAGAAGTTCTCGCCCGACGGGGTGTTCCTGATGCTGTTCGGGAGCTACGGCTCGGGCGACGGCGGCCTGCGCGGGCCGGTGGCGCTGGCGCTGCTGCCGGACGAAATCCAGGTGCTGGATTACGGCAACCGCCGGGTGGCGCGGTTCGATCAGGCCGGCAACTGGCTAAACGCCTACGGACAGGGCGACTGCTCGTCCCCGCGCGGGCTGGCCTACGACGATGAAACCGTATACCTGACCGACGCCGAGGGCAGGGTGCTGGTCTATACCGCCGACGGCGAGCTGCTCGGCCCGATGGTGGATGCCGAAGGCAGGCGGGCGGGCGGGCGGGCGCCGTTCGGGTTGGCGGTGCGGGACGGACTGGTGGCGGTGACCGACTACGCGGGTGCGGCCTGCCGGGTCTTCCGGCTGGGCGGCGCGGTGGATAATGCCGCGTTCATCAGCGTGGGCGCATGCGCGCCGGAATACCTCCCGACGGTGGCGCATACCGTGACCTTCTGGTCGGCGCGCAGCGGGCCGTTGACGGGGCTGGCGGCGTCGGCGGTGCGGGTGTACGAAAAGGGCGCGCGGCGGCATCCGGTGCTGCTGACCGCGCGCGAGGCGCTGTATCGCGACTGGCGGGTGGCGCTGGTGCTGGCGGACGGCACGACGGCGGCGGGATTTGCCCGCGCCCTGTGGCCGGAACTGCCCGCCGGCACCCGGGTGCAGGCCTGGGGCCGCGCGACGGCGGCGAACCCGCCCGCCTGGTCGTCGACGCGGGGTGAACTGCTGGCGGCGGTGACGGCCGCCACGACGGGCGGCGCGCAGCGCGGGCTGGCGGAACTGCTGGAGGCCGCTGTAAATGAACTGCTGCCGCAGACCGCATGCCGGGCGCTGGTGGTGGCAGTCGACCGCTGGCCGGATGCTGATCCCGCCGTGCGGCGGCAACTGGCGCGCGCCTGGTGCAATCGTGTGCCGGTCTACCTGGTTTACGCCGCGGGCAGCGGCAGCAATCATCCCGGGGTGGCCAACTGGCCGGTGGCGGCGTATCAGCCGCAGGCGCTGGCGCGGCAGTTGCGGGCATATCGCAGCGGCGAATACCTGCTGGCCTACGAAAGCTCGGCGGCGAACCGGGAGCACGGCGCCTGGCAGCCGGTGCGGATCGAGTTTGAGCAGCTGGGCCTGCGGGCGGGGGCAACGGCCGGATTCTTTGTGCCCTGACCGGACTTGCACGGCCGGATAAAATAAGCTATATAGTTGGGCGAATGAACGGCGGGAAGATCCCGACCCCGCCGGTGGTGTGGCATGGCGGGGCGTAGCGCAGTTTGGTAGCGCGCCTGGTTCGGGACCAGGAGGCCGCTGGTTCAAATCCAGTCGCCCCGACCATTTTTTGCAATGGGGGAATGCTGCATGGGTCGCGCTTCCGCACAGGAAATCGAGCGGATATTAGCCAAAGTTGAGACCGTGCCGACTCTGCCGCATCTGGTCAGCAAACTGGTGCAGGTGGTGACCAGCGACGCCAGCTCGGCCCGTGATGTGGCCAAAATCATTTCGCTTGACCAGGCCTTTACCGCCCGCATCCTGCGGCTGGTCAACTCCGCCTTCTACGGGTTCCCCTCAAAAATCGCCACGGTGACGCATGCCTCGGCGATTCTCGGGTTCAATGTCATCCGCTCGCTGGCGCTGTCGATTACCGTGTTCGACATGTTTCGCGGCGAGAGCTACGGGTTCGACCGGGCGGCCTTCTGGAAACACGCCATCGGCACGGGCGTGGTGGCGCGCGCGCTGGCCCGCAAGGTGCATTACCGCGAGCCGGAGGAAATTTTCATTGCCGGACTGATGCACGACATCGGCAAAGTCATCGAGGACAAATTTGTTCACGATGAGTTTTTGCTGGTGTTGCAGACGGTGGCGGAGAAGGGCTGCTCGATGCGCGAGGCGGAGGACGAGGTGCTGGGGCTTGACCATGCGCGGGTCGGCGGCAAAGTCGCGGAAAAGTGGAACCTGCCGGTGATGCTGCGCGAGGTGGTCCGCTATCACCACAATCCGCCGGCGGATTTGAATACCCTCACCGAGGACGGCAAGGTGGTGGGGCTGGTGCATATGGCGAACATCGTCAGCCGGGTCAAGCAGTTCGGCTACGGCGGCGATCCCAACGTGCCCGAGCCGAACCAGGTGCTGTGGGAGGCCTCGGGGCTGGCGGAAAACGATCTGCGCGACATCCTGGAGAACATCGACCAGGAATTCACCAACGCCTCCGCGTTCATCGAGATGAGCGCCAAGGGCTGACCGGTGGCGCAGCGCGAGGTCTTCCGCGACGACGACACCCTGGTCGTTCGCAGTGGCGGCCTGGAACTCTGCCTGACCCGCGGCGGCCGGCACACCTGGGTGGGCGAACGCTTCACCATCTTTGCCGAACTGACGGACAACGAATTTGCCACGGTCGCCGACGAGGCGGTCTCGGAGAAGCGCGGGGCGCTGGGCGCCATTCTTGCGCGCGCCTTCGCCAAGCTGGATGCGCTCGACCAGCAGCGCGCGCTGGCGGAACTGCGGCAGTCGCTGCCGGAGCTGGCGGAGCAGCTGCGCCGCGACCTGGTGATGTTCGAGGATTTGGGCCGGCTTGACGACCGGGTGCTGCAGAAGTTCATTGCCCTGTCCCCGGGCGAGGAATGGGCGCGCGCGCTGCAGGGCGCGGACCAGTCGCTGGTCAATATCATCCTCAACAACATGTCGGAGCGGGCGCGCGGCGTGCTGCGCGAGGAGCTGCAGTTCTACCGGCAGACCGACACCGCCGACATCATGCGGTCGCGCGAAGCCATCGTCAACCGGTTGCGGCAGCTGCGCGCCGGACGCTGACGCGCCATGGCGCGCGTCGGCCAGATCGTTCCCAACCTCGGTTTTCACGACGCGATCGCCCGCGAAGCGCTGCTGATCGACCGGCAGCTGCGCGCCGCGGGGCATGCCACCGCGCTGTTCGCCGCGCGGCATCATCCGCGCGCGGCGGCGCAGTGCCGGCCGCTGGCGGCGTATCGCCCGGGCGACTGGGAGGCGGTGATCCTGCACCATTCGACGCTGAGCGGCGGGGCTGAGCTGCTCCGCGGCACCCGCGGCATTCTGCTCTACCACAACATCACCCCGCCGCGCTACTTCCACGGCGTCAATCCCGAGCTTGTCGCGGCCAGCGCGCGCGGCCTGGCGCAGCTCGCGGAGCTGCTGCCGGCGGCGGCGGCGGTCTGGGCGGATTCGGCATTCAACCTGGCGGAACTGCGGGCGCACGGGGTGACGGGGGGGACAGTGGTGCCCTACCTGCTGGCGGACGACCATCTGCGGACGGCAGCTCCGGCACCGGCGGCCGCGGGCGAACCGTGCATCCTGGCGGTGGGGCGGATCGTGCCGAACAAGGGGTACGACCTGCTCCTGCGTGCCCTGGCGGAACTGGCGGTGCCGGCGCGGCTGGTTATTGTCGGCAGCGATGCGGGTGCGGCCGCCTATCGCCGGCGGCTGCAGGACCTGGCGGTGGCGCTGGGGGTGGCGGCGCGGGTGACGTGGGCGGGCGAGTGCGAGGACGCCGAACTGGCGGACTGGTATGCGCGCGCGCGGGTGCTGGCCGTGGCGTCGGAACACGAGGGATTTTGCGTGCCGCTGGTCGAGGCGATGCGCGCCGGGGTGCCGGTGGTGGCCATGGCGCAGCCGGCGGTCGAGGAGACGCTTGGCGGCAGCGGCTGCGTGGTGACGCGCCGCACGCCCGCGCTGTTCGCGGCGGCGCTGCGGGCGGTGCTGACCGATGCGGCGCTGCGCACGGCGCTGCTTGCCGCCCAGCGGCGCCGGGCGGACGATTTTGCCCTGGCGCGCACGGGCACGATCATGGTGGCGGCGCTGGCGGCGGTGCTGGCGGACGGTGCGGCCCGGCCGGCAGCGGCGCTGCGGCCGGCACCGCCGCCGCCGGCGCTGCGACGGCTGCGTGGGGCGCGGGTGCTGGCCCGCTATCCGCTGCTGGCGGCCCGGCGCCGGCCGGCCCGCCCGTCCCCCGATCCGGCGCGGGTGCTGGTGGTCCAGCCCGGCCATTTCGGCGATGTGGTGCTGACCTCGGCGCTGCTGCGCGCCCTGCATGATGATCCCCGGGTGCGGCAGGTCGGGTTGCTGGCGGGTTTCGCTGATGATGAATTGCGGCCGCTGCTGCCGTGGGTCGATGCTTTCTACCGGCTGCGCCTGGCGCCGTTCTGGCCCGGCGGCAGGGATTGGCCGGGCGGCCTGCGTGCGGTGCGGGCCGGCGGCTGGAGCTGTGCGCTGGCGGCGCGGCCGGATTACCTGACGACGGTGGCGGCGTTCCTCACCGGTGCGCCGGCGGTGATCGGCGAGACCGGCGGCGACTACGACGAACTGCTGACGCATCCGCTGCCGCCGCTGCTGACCGACGGGGCGGTGCCGCTGTACGAGGGTGAACGGCTGGCCCGGCTGGCCCGGCCGCTGGCGCTGACGGTTGCCGAGTTGCGGGCGCGTGGCCTGACGGCTGTGGAGCGCGCCTGATGTGCCTGGCGATTCCGATGCAGGTGGTGGCCGTCGAGGGTGACGGGGATTTTGCCTGGGTCGAACGCGCCGGCCGTCGCGAACTCGTCAACATGATGCTCGTCGGACCGCAGCCGATCGGCGTCTGGGTGCTGACT